>PAZT01000042.1 GCA_002716165.1 Deltaproteobacteria bacterium
GTACCCCAATTGGAGACTGGTTCCCTGACACAGAAGATGTAGATGCTAGGGGAGCAGACAAAGGCCTTTTACAACGCTGGAGTATTACTGATTATGAAGAAAACATGATGAAAGCCGGTGACAGTGCAGAATCAGACTTTCTTAATGCTATTCAAGAAGTAGTGGATGACCAAGTACAAGCTGGAATTGATATACCAACAGATGGAGAAGTTCGTAGGGAGAATTACATTTTTTACCAATGTCGCAGAATTAAAGGCATAGATTTTAATACTGTTACAAACACAAGTGTCAGGTCTGGGGCATACCAAGCTGATTTGCCTACAATTACAGGACCTGTAACTCTTGAAAAAACTATGTTAGGGAGAGACTATAGCACCGCACAAAAATTCTGTTCAAACCCTTTAAAGATAACTATACCTGGCCCAATGACAATTATAGACTCCATTGCGGACGATTATTATAACAATGATAAGAAACTAGGATTAGATCTTGCCAATGCTTTAAATACTGAAATATTGAATTTAGTTGAAGCAGGCTGCCAAAACATTCAGGTTGATGAGCCAGTTTTTGCTCGAAAACCCGAAAAAGCATTAGAGTACGGAATTGAAAATCTTGAGAGATGTTTTGCTGGTGTACCTGAAAATGTAACTAAAATATCTCACATGTGCTGCGGTTATCCTAATGCTTTGGATTCTGAAAACTATCTTAAAGCAAAGCCTTCTGCGTATTTTAAAATTGCAGAGGCTTTAGATGAGTCTATTCTGGATGCAATTTCAATTGAAGATGCACATCGACCAAATGATCTTAAGCTGCTTGAAATCTTTAAAGAGACATCAATCATTTTGGGTTTTATTGATGTTGCAAAAAGCAAATTGGAAGAAGTTAATCAAATAAGAGAAAGAATTCAACAATGTCTTAGCCATATTGATAATCACCGATTAATTGCGGCCCCTGACTGTGGCCTTGGGTTATTAAACAGACAGCTCGCTATTGACAAAATGAAAAACCTTTGTAAGGCAGCAAATTCATTATAATCAATCTTGTAAAGATTTCACGTGAGTTGGTAGGTAGTTATGAATATTCGTAAATTCCATAACTCTTAACTTTGTAAATATTTTCATATATTCAGAAATTCAAACAAATGTATCAAATAGACTAAACACTTCAATAAAATCAAAAAATCAGACAAGTATAGATCTTACCTGTTTAAAAAAATGATTATTAATTAAATAAGCCCTGCCCTTTTTCTGGTAACTTTTTTCCTGAAAAAATTAGCTTTCTGAAAGAAATTTTTACTTCAATTCAATTTTGCTCTATTAAGTGTTGAATAAATATATATGAAGTAAAAATTTAAATCAGTAATGGTCAGGAAGCATTAATTATTAAATATAATCCTAGATTTTTAATTTTAATGATTGTTTAAATTGGACAATCGAAAGATGGAGCGAGAAACGGGGTTCGAACCCGCGACCTCAACCTTGGCAAGGTTGCGCTCTACCAGCTGAGCTATTCTCGCGTTAAATGTGAAGAGGATTAATTCTATTTTATCAAAAGATAGACAGTCAAACTTTTTTTAGTCATTGACGAACTTCATTTTTCAGCCATGTTGCAGTGCATGGTCTTTGCACAGGAAATTAGTTTGACTCAAATGATTAAGCTTGAAATATTTTCATGTAAGAGTTGACAATTAAAGTGTTTTGTAAATATCAGGAAGTACAAACTATATTTATCTCCGAAAAGTGAAGGTAATGATGAAAAGCAAAATTTTTATAATAAAATCATTCCTATCATTGCTGCTCTTTATTTCGTCTGCAATGCAGGTCGAAGCGGCTTCTCCTAATTTCCAGCCAACACCGCTTAGAAATCAAGAGATGCTGCTTGAAGCTAGCATGAGTGTGATTCAGGAGGTTAAACTTCTTGCAGAGTCAAAAACAAAGTCTACAAAGATCACCCCACCCCCACGAAAGACTCTTTTCAGAAATAAGTACTGGAAAGTTGAAGGAAAAACCTATGACATACCCGTACGCTATAATTCAAAAGTCAAAAGAATAATACGGAGACTTACAACAAAGAAACGCAAGCAGGTCATAAAGGGCATGCGATACTCGGGTAAGTATATGCCTATGATTTTAAAAATGCTTGATGAGGCCGGGATGCCACTTGACCTGATTTATATGGTTTCAGCAGAAAGCAATTTCAATGTTCGTGCAAAATCAAATAAAAGTGCTGTTGGATTATGGCAGTTTATCGCTTCAACAGGTAGAATTTATGGTCTTAAAATTAATCGCTGGATTGATGAAAGGCGTGATCCAATACTTTCAACAAAAGCTGCAATCACATACTTGAAGCACCTCTACGGACTATTTGGCGACTGGGAATTGGCTATGGCAGCATATAATACTGGTGAAGGTCGTGTGAAAAGAGCAATAAAGCTAGCTAAGAGAAAAGGGAGAAATTATAATTTCTCATCACTTCGTCTCCCTCGTGAAACCAGAAACTACGTACCTTCCATAATGGCATTATCCATTATATATAAAAATCCAGAGCGGTATGGGTTTGGTCACGTCAAAAAAATGAACAAAATGGATGAAACTCAGGGCAATTTAAAAGTGGCTTTTTCACTAGAAGAAGTAGCCAAGCGGGCACAAATATCTTTTCGCACTCTTCGTGAATTAAATCCAGCATTGTATCTGGGAGTCCCTCCAATGAAGCAGAAAAGTTATTCATTCTATATCCCGAAACTGCATCACCAGAAGTTGATGGCATCTTTGGATAAAAATCCTAAACCTTCAAAACAGTGGAGTCGTTCTTACAATTCACTATTGGGGAATTCGTCGAGCGTAACAAGAATACTTGAAAAATTTGGAGCACCAGTTTATTTTCGTGTTAAGTATGGTGACAATTTGTGGGACCTTGCCAGGAAACACAAAACTTCCGTAAGGCGTCTAGCACGTTGGAACAGGTTAAACTCTAGATCAGTGCTTCGAGTTAAACAACGTCTCAAAACATACGTTCCAACTTGGCGGGCGTTTCAGGAGTTTGCAAAAAATTACAAATATTCAAAGCCAAAATTAATTGCACAGAGAATCCGTGTATCAAAAGGAGGCACACTTTCAGAAATTGCAAGGAAATACCGTACGAGTATTCGAAAATTGATGAAGTGGAACAATTTAAAAAGTCCTAATTCTGTTAGGGCTGGACAAAATCTAGTTGTAGGTTATCGCAATGCTTCAAATTTAAAAACCTCAGGAAACGGTGATGTAATTAAAGTACCAAGAAATACTACACTTTCTCACCTAGCTTTACGATACAAGACAACAGTGGAAAAACTGATGCATTGGAATGGTTTGACCAGTTCAAGGCAATTGAGAGCAGGTATGAGATTTTATATTAAACCTCCGTCTAAAGCATTAAAAAATTCTGGAAAAACTATTCTTGCAAAAAAAATCTCAAGCAAACGGATAAAAATGAAACACAGGGTTATCCTTGTAAGAAATGGTGATACTCTCTGGGGAATTGCTAAAATGTACCATACTACTGTAAAAAAACTAGTAGCACTGAATGAGCTGAAGTCAGCTAATCAACTGCGCCCTAATCAAAAGCTTATTGTGCCTCCCCGTTCATAACATTTAATCATGGTAATTTTCTCAGTCATTTCCCATAATTAATCAAAATAAAGCCCCGAAAATATCAAGAAGTAAATTTGTTGTTTTGAGAATCATTTAAGACTATGTTTACTGAGGAAAATAAAAATCTGATTATAGAGGCGCTCTCATACATTAAACGCTTTAACGGAAAAATAGTTGTAGTTAAATATGGAGGTGCGGCAATGATTGAAGAGCATCTCAAAAAAAACTTTGCACAGGATATTGTTCAGCTTCAGTCCCTCGGAATGCTTCCAGTGATTGTCCATGGAGGAGGACCCGAGGTATCAAAAGCAATGGAACAATTGGGTCAGAAAGTCTCATTTATAGATGGACTGAGAGTTACAAGTTCAGAGAATCTAAAAGTAACTGAAATGGTGCTTTCTGGAACAGTCAACAAAGAAATAATAGCCCATATTAACACATTTGGAGGAAAAGCAGTTGGGGTCAGCGGTAAAGACGGCCATTTAATAGAAGCTGAGAAAAAATCCCATGAAGGAGGCATAGATTTAGGATTCGTTGGAGAAATAAAAAAAGTTAATTCAGAGCTACTAATGGTTTTGCTCACGCAGGGCTTCCTTCCTGTTGTATCACCCATTGGTCTCGGGAAAGACGGAGTTACCTACAACATTAATGCCGATACAACAGCCTCCCGAATTGCAGTCTCCCTAGGAGCATACAAAATAATATTTATGACAGATATTGACGGAGTCCTGGAAAAAGGCAAATTATGTGCTCAGATTACATCAAATGAAGTAGAAAAAATGGTCAAGAATAAAATTATTACGGGAGGAATGACCCCCAAAGTTGAGGCTTGCCTGCACTGTGTAAAAAATGGGGTTGAATCAGCTCAAATAATCAATGGTACTGAGCCTCACTCCTTGATAGCGGAACTGTTTACTGACCAAGGAATTGGAACAAAAATAGTTCTCTAGATTGTCATCTAATAAATCAGTCTTATTTTAGATTGAATTCATATCTACTATATTCAACTATAAGTGGATTTCTGATAGGGAAAAAATTAAAAAAATTCTGCATAAAATTGCCTAACAAAGTCATTTTTTCACTTTTTTTAAAGTATGTGGTATGATTTGAGAAAATATATCTGTACCAAATTAACCACATGACATAAAATACCGCCCTTGGCATAAAAAATTTATCGATGTCACCCTATCTAGAAGAGATTGTGGAATTGCTTGGAGAGCGCCTCTCTTTATCAGAATCAGTACGTGAGCAGCACGGACATGACGAATCTTTTCATGCATCTGTTCCTCCAGAGGCAGTAGCATACGCTCAAAATAACAATGAAGTTGCAGAGATCGTAAAAATTTGCGCTCGGAGCAAAAAACCTATAATTCCGTATGGAACCGGAACTTCCCTTGAGGGACATGTTGCAGCTCTTCAAGGTGGTGTTTGCATAGATATTTCACAAATGAACAAGGTGCTTGAAGTTAATGAAAAAGACCTCGACTGCCGAGTGCAGGGTGGAGTCACTAGGAAACAACTAAACAAGCACTTACGCAACTCAGGACTCTTCTTTCCCATTGATCCAGGTGCTGACGCCTCATTGGGAGGAATGACAGCAACTCGAGCATCAGGAACAAATGCGGTTCGCTATGGTACTATGCGTGAAAACGTGCTTGGGCTCACAGTTGTAACCGCAGAAGGAAGAATAATCCGTACTGGATCTAGAGCAAGAAAATCTTCCGCAGGCTATGATTTGACAAGGTTATTTGTAGGTTCAGAAGGGACCTTAGGGATTATAACTGAAATACAGCTAAGACTATACGGTGTACCTGAGGCAATTTCTGCTGCTGTATGTTCTTTTGATAATTTGGAGGGAGCAGTAAATACAACCATCTCCACTATACAGATGGGAATTCCTGTTGCTAGAATAGAGCTGTTGGATGAAGTACAGGTTGATGCAATAAATAAGTTTTCTGATTTTAATTATCCCTTAAAACCTACATTATTTTTTGAGTTTCACGGTACAGAAGCTTGGGTGCAAGAACAGTCCGAAATGGTTAAAGAGATTTCTTTCGAAGAGGGAGGCAGCGATTTTCAATGGTCTGCACATGAAAAGGAAAGACAAAAACTATGGGAAGCACGACACAATGCTTATTATGCATCACTAGCTTTGCTTCCAGGTACAAAAGGTTGGCCTACAGATGTCTGTGTACCTATTTCTCGTCTTGCAGAATGTATTCTTGAAACTCGCCAAGATATAGATCAGGAAGGACTTACCGTGCCAATTGTAGGGCATGTAGGAGACGGTAACTTTCACTTACTTTTCATGATCGATCCAGAAAATGAGAAAGAAGACCTAAATCGGTATCAGCCTTTAAACGACCGCCTAATTGAGCGCACTTTACGAATGGGAGGCACCTGCACAGGTGAGCACGGAATTGGTTCTGGTAAATTAAAATACATGCAGGCCGAACACGGAGAATCTTTAGATCTGATGCGTAAGATAAAACAAGCTTATGATCCAAATAACCTTATGAATCCCGGGAAAGTTATTCCAGCAATTTAGATGTTTATCCACAAGAATTATTTTCTCATATAAATAATTAATTAGTATTTGAAGTTATTTCTGCCTCTCTTTCAAAAATTTTTCCAAAATTAATTTAATTATTTCAACTTAGTCTTTTTAGATGAATACCTATACCTTATGATAATTTAAAAATGGACTTAATTATAAGAAACGTAAATCTCCCTGATGGAAGAATAGGAATTGATATCGGCATCAAGGATAAAAAAATCATGGAGATTGAATCACCACTTAACTTTAAAGCAAATGAGGAAATTGATGCTTCTGGATTTCTGGTGTGCCCCCCTTTTGTAGACGCGCATTTTCACATGGATGCAACTCTAAGTATTGGGAAGCCCCGCCTTAACAAATCAGGAACACTACTGGAGGGTATAAATTTATGGGGGGAACTCAAACCTCATCTCACGTTTAAAGAAATTAAAAATAGGGCTCTCAGTTATTGTGACATGGCAGTTGCTAGAGGTCTGCTGGCCATTCGAAGTCACGTGGATATTTGTGATCGGAGATTGCTGGCTGTGGATGCTCTTCTGGAAGTTAAAAAAGAAGTATCATCCTATCTTGATCTGCAGTTAGTTGCTTTTCCCCAAGATGGATATTATCGCAGCCCAGATACGATAAATCTTCTGAATACCGCACTTGATCGAGGAGTAGAAGTAATAGGTGGAATACCGCACTTTGAGCGTACAATGGAAGATGGAAAGAAATCAGTGGGGGCATTGTGCAGAATTGCTGCGGAAAGAGGTCTTCTTGTTGATATGCATTGCGATGAAAGTGATGACCCTCTCTCACGTCATATTGAAACTCTGACAGCAGAAACTACACGTCACGGTTTACATGGTAGGGTTACGGGGTCCCACCTTACTTCAATGCACTCCATGGACAATTATTATGTCAGTAAGTTGTTGCCCTTAATGTCTGAAGCTAGAATGAACGTGGTTGCAAACCCTTTAATTAACATTACCATTCAGGGTCGTCATGACACTTATCCAAAAAGAAGAGGAATGACCCGTGTCCCTGAAATGATTAAAATAGGACTTAATGTGGCCTTTGGACATGACTGTGTGATGGACCCATGGTACTCCCTAGGCTCCGCTGATATGCTTGAGGCTGCCAGCATGGGGTTGCATGTTGCACAAATGACAGGTATCGAAGAAATGAAGTCTTGTTTTCAAGCAATAACTGAATTTCCAGCGAAAATTATGGGCCTTGAAGGCTACGGACTCGAAAAAGGTTGCAATGCTGACATGGTGATTTTACAAGCAGCAGACCCAATCGAGGCACTCAGGTTAAAGCCAAACAGGCTGTTTGTAATCCGACATGGAAAAATCATCGCACGATCTCAACCTGTTCAGTCTGAACTAACATTGCCCGGCCGTCCAAAGTTAATAAATTTTTTGAAATAGTTTATAAAATTCTTTCAAAATATCCCATATGGTGTAAAAAAAATTATGAGATGGAATTAACCATTTTAGTTAAAAATTACAGAAGAATTAAGCAACTAAGTTTCAAAAAAATCTTTAAATAAATCTACCTAAAATCACAGGGTATCAAAAAATTTAAATTTAATATAAGTAATTTCTAACTTAGAATTATCTATTAAGAACTAACTATATTAACTAATCGTCCAGGGACTACTATGACCTTTCGTATTTGTTCACCTTTGAGGTAGGATTTGACCTTAGGTGCAGCTAGAGCTATTTTTTCAGTTTCATCTTTGCTGCTTCCTGCGGGAATTTCAAGCCGATCTCGCAATTTACCATTCACCTGCACAACTAGCGTGATTAAATCGTCTGCAGCCATATCTTCATCAAATGTAGGCCACTGCTGTCTATGAACACTTCCACTCTCGGGCTTTATTTTTTGCCACAATTCTTCTGTGATGTGAGGTGCTATTGGAGCAAGCATTAACAACATCTTTTCCAAGCACTCTTTCCAGACATCACTCCCAATTCCATCAGCCTGTGCCTTTAAAACATTACGGAGAGACATCACTGCAGCAATCGCCGTATTGAAGCGGAAATTCTGTAGATCAATGGTTACTTTTTTTATAGTTTGATGAAGCGATTTTCGAAGTTTTTTTTCCGTGTCTGGTGAAACATTATCTGTACTTTTTTCATATGAATTGCAAAGCGTCCAGACAGATTTGAAAAAGCGGGCAAGTCCTTCAATGCCTTGAGGATTCCATGCAGCACCAGCATCCCAAGGGCCCAGAAACATTAGATATGCCCTTACAGTATCAGTCCCATACTGCTTTACAAGCATGTCAGGATTAACCACATTACCACGACTCTTGGACATTTTTTCATGATCCTCTCCTAAAATCATACCCTGGTTAAATAGACGTTTTGTAGGTTCACGAAAATTCAGCAAACCTAAATCTGCGAGTGCCTTAGTAAAAAAACGAAAATACAGAAGATGCATGGTGGCATGCTCTATACCTCCGGTATACTGGTCAACTGGACATAAATGATTTATTTTTTCCACTTCCCATGGGTTATCATCACGGACAAGCGTTTGCCCTTTTTTCCAGTAGGGAGAGACATAGGCATAATAATACCAGGAAGAACATATAAAAGTATCCATCGTATCAGTTTCTCTTACTGCATCGCCTCCGCATTCTGGACATGAAGTTTTAAGAAATTCTTTATGATATTTTAATGGACTTTCTCCTGTTGGTTTGAATTCGGCATCATCCGGAAGCAGCACCGGAAGCTCATTATAGGGGACAGGCTGCATTCCACAACTATCGCAGTAAACTACTGGAATAGGGGTTCCCCACATTCTTTGGCGACTGATCAGCCAGTCATGTAAACGAAAATTAACCTGCCGCTCGCCAAAACCTTCCTTTTGCATATGATCTGCAACTTGGTTGAAGCTATCCGGCCAGACCACTCCATCAAACTCAGCACTGTTTACCATTACCGAATCTTCTTTTAGCAAAATGGGCTCTGCTAATTCATCCCCATCCGGTATTAAACCAAGTTGCTCTTTTGAAACAACCACAACCGGAGTTTTCAGTCCATATTTCCTTGCAAAATTAAAATCTCGCTCGTCATGTCCTGGCACGCCCATTATTGCCCCAGTACCATACGATTCTATAACGTAATCTGCAATCCAGACTGGTACCAAATCACCATTCATGGGATTAACGGCATATGCTCCAGTGAACACACCATCTTTTGACTTACCCTCTGAAGTACGTTCAATTTCGTCTTTGCGCTGTGCCGCAGAGATATATGTTTTAACAATCTCTTTATTTTCAGATTTTGTTATTTGATCAACTAATTTATGCTCTGGTGCTAGCACGCAGAAAGTCATGCCAAAAACGGTATCGGGTCTTGTGGTAAAAACTCTAAAGCTCAAAGCTTTTAAGCCATCTATTTTCAGTTCAAACTCAACACCTTCACTTCGTCCAATCCAATTTTCCTGCATAGATCGGACCCGTTCTGGCCAATCTAGTCCATCAAAATCAAGTAGTTCATCAGCGTATTTGGTGATTCGTAGTTTCCATTGATTTAAATCTTTTTTTACAACAGGATTGTCACAACGTTCACAAACCCTTTCCTCACCCCAGACCTGCTCCCGCGCTAGCGTAGTCTGACAGTTATTGCAGTAATCAACAGGTGCATACTCTCTGTAAGCCATATCCTCTTCAAGCATTCTTAGGAAAAACCACTGGCTCCATTTGTAATATTCTGGATCACATGAAGCCACCTCATTTTTCCAAGCAAACATATTGCCCATTGAACGAAGCTGCTTTTGCATGCGCTTTATATTTTCATAAGTCCATGATTTTGGATGAATATTGTTTTTGATAGCAGCATTTTCTGCTGGAAGCCCAAATGCATCGAAGCCTATTGGGAAAAAAACTTCAAATCCTTTCATTTTCATAAACCGGGCATAACAGTCAGAAGGGGCCATAGCATACCAGTGACCAATATGCAGATCTCCAGAAGGGTAAGGAAGCATAGTAAGCATATAAAATTTCTGATTTCCTGAATCAAAATCAAAATCAAGTAAATTATGCTCTTCCCAATACTGTTGCCACTTTGACTCAATTTCTTTTGGGACGTACTCCTGCATGATCATTTTTATATGTTAAGTTGTTTTGACAAAAATTTTTTAAGTCTTATCTGGAAAGTATAAAATTACATCAAAAAAGAATTAGGAGAAATATAAAATGACTCCATTTACATAATAATTATTTAAATAATCTTTCTTAATAACCTAATTGATTATGTTTTGCTTCCAACTGAAAGAATTATCTGAAATAATTCTTTCCTACGGTAAGGTAAGACTTCGGAAGATAAAATCTTTAACCCCGAATTATGCATACATTCCATCAAATATTCTTTCTCAAATCCAAGCCACTTGTGTCCAAGTTTTTCAATCACCCATTCTTCTTTATGAGATGCAAGTTCCATAATTAAAACCTGTCCTCCAGGACGAAGAATACGTGTTGCTTCATGTAATCCTTTCTGTGGATTTTCAAGATGATGAAGAGACTGTGAAAAGAAAACAACATCCAAAGAATCTGAAGTCAAAGATAAATTGCTTGCATCTTCAACAAGGAAACTAACATTCTTCATACCAAGCCTGTCAATGCGTTGCCGGGCCATTGCAAGTATGTCAGGATTAATATCCACGCCCGTTACATGCTTGGCGAATTTTGCCATTTCTACAGTCAGTGTTCCATCTCCACAGCCAAGATCAATTATTTCAAGTTCAGAGGTACCTGAATCAAATCCTGATTTTTTCTCTCCGTTTTGTCCCAACAGAACTCCTAGTAGACAAGACCAAGCATACCAAGATTGCCCAGGCTCAAGCAATTGTTCATTTAAACCTCCTGGCTTCCCTTCACGCTGTCGTAATATTTCATGAAGCCTCACACGATCGTTGTTAGGATCCTTCATGGATGACAACTGATCGCGCAAAAAGTCCCAAAGTAAGTGAAGATCATCATCAAGAGATTCCTTCTGAGTAAGTTGATAGTAAGCCCATATTCCTTCTTTGTGTTCCTGTATCAACTTCATTTTTTTCAAGTGGCTTAAATGCCTCGAAATCCCAGATTGAGCCATTCCTATGATTGATGTTAGTTCACTTACATTTAGAGGAGTTTGTGAGATCAAAATTAATATCCTGAGCCGAGTTTCGTCACCTAAAAGTCTTAGTACTTGGGCAATAATTGACATAAGTATCTGTAATTATCTTCAAAATTAGATGGATAAGATATATCAATATATTTCAGTACAATGATTTATGAGTATATACAAGCAAAATATCCTCAAATTAAATTGTATTAATGAGAAGTTAGCTAATTCAGAAAATCAAAGATTTACAAATAATATTTATCTAAATGTAGATCAGTGGAGATTTTAAACTAAAAATTGATTAACTAAATTTTTCACCAGTATTATGAAAATTGAATGGCAGGATTAAAGCAAGACAAGGAAATTAAAATAATATTCAGGTATCAGACTCAGTTTCTGCTGAAAACCCACTTGTCTGTAAGACTTAGCTTGGAGTTAAAAGTATAACCATCGTAATCAAAGTTTTTTAAGTCTTCAGATTTAATAATTGAATTGTCAATAGCATAACGAACCATTAGACCGCGGGCTTTTTTGGCAAAAAACTGTACTATTTTGTACTCACCATTTTTAAGGTCCCTGAATTCCGGAGTAATCAAACGGCATTCAAGATTTTTTGTTTTCACTGATTTAAAATATTCATTTGAAGCGAGGTTTACTAAAACTGGGGTCTCCTGCTCCTCTAAAAGAAGTGTGAGTTCATCAGTAATTTTATCTCCCCAAAATTGATAAAGAGTATTTACTTTTTTTGAATTTAGTTTAAGACCCATCTCAAGTCTATATGGTTGTATCAAGTCAAGTGGTCTTAACAACCCGTACAACCCTGAAAGAATTCGCAAATGACGCTGCGCGTAACTAAAATCATCTTCAGAAAGAGTTGATGTGTTAATGCCATTATATACATCACCTTTAAATGCCAACAACGCTTGCCTAGCATTAACTGGACTAAATGGCAATTCCCAGCTTTTAAATCTATCTACATTTAATTCAGCAATTTTTTGACTTACCTGCATCATCTTGACTAAATCTCGCAAAGACTTTTTAGACATGATTTCAATTAATTCAGCAGAGTTCTCCAGATAATCAGGAATAGTGAAACTTTCAGTTTTTAGTGGGCTCTCATAATCCAACGTTTTTGCTGGAGAGATTATCATCAACATCTTTTTACCTTACTAAGACATATTTTAGATTAGAGGATAATTACAAAATAATATCTAGAGAAATTACATGAATATAAACTATTATAACAAGTTTACCTTAATTCTGGATAGTTTTTAATTATTTTTTAGCTGTAAATTTAAAATCTGTTTTTCATATATTTTATCTGCAATTACAAGACACCAAGCATACGCAATCCCTTACGATATGCTTTACGTTTAAAAGGAACAACCAATCTTAAACCTTTACGAGGCCTAATCCACTGAAAAGTATCAAATTCTATCGGATCATGGTTAAAAGATATCTTGTCAGTATGACAATTTAGATTAAGCAGGAACCAGCGTTGCTGCTGACCATAAAATTGTCTCCATTGTATATTTTGGTCCATTACCCGCTTTACTTTATTGGGGTAATGATAGCGTACCCTTTTTCCCCCAACTCTAAGTATTTTAACATCACCTGTTCCAATTTCCTCTTTAAGTTCACGAAAAAGAGCTTCTTCTTCCGTTTCCCCTTCATCAACACCCCCCTGAGGGAACTGCCAAGACCATTTAAGCTTACCATGAACTTTAAATAATTCAGAATTTTTTTCTTTTCCAAGTCTACGAAACATCAGCACTTTATTTTCTGTAGGATGAATTATTACGGCCGCCACGTTTGACCTGAATTTTTTTGCCCTCATTACTTTTTTTCTTTAAGAAAATACTGTCGATCCTTAATCATTTTTACCACTTCCAAAATAGGTATATCAGGGAAATTATCCCATTTCATTAATCTGAATAAATATTTTTTCAAGTGCCCACGTGACAAGCCTCGTTTTTCCCAATTAGCGTAAATTTCCTCATATTCAACAGGTAATTTAAGTCCGTCTAAATTTTTTCTGAACATGAATTTAATGGCACTATCCGGGAAATTTTTTACGAAACTGCTTATCGACTTTGAATTGATTTGTCCCTCTCCAAATACAACATCATTATCTGCATCAACTTCTTCATGCAACCCTTTTTCATCAAATTCAAATTCTTCATCTAGCTCATCTGTCTCAAATTTTTCAAATAGTTTTGCAGCTGAATTTACCGATATTTTTTTCTTTGATTTATTTAAATTTTTTGTATGCTCTCTTGATTTTTCTGAATTGCCTACTTCATCAAAAGATTTAAAAATATTTTTTTGACTTATTTTTGCAATATTTACATCTATATCCTTTTGAGTAAATGATGAGTTAATTTGATCTAAATGAGATAGATTTTTTTCATTTTTGGGTTCATTTAAAGAGACCTTATCCTTAACGCCAGTTATAAAACTTTTCTTTTTGATATTTGAAAGATCTTTTTCTGCAACTTCACTCTCATGAGCTTTCTGCTCATCCTCTGAGATTTTTCGATCATTTTGTGAATAATCACTAACTAGTGAAAATGCCGGCGGTGGATTCTCTGGTACATAAACTGGGTCTACGAATCGCCCTGCACGACCCTGCTGAACAAAGTCCACTACAGGATCATAATCAATTTTATCTTCAACCAATTCAATAACTTCTTTTTTGGATTTCCATTTTACAATGCGTTTTGAAGAGGGAGTGATATGCTGGCGTGCTTCATTCATCCCTTCTTCTGATAGACTCAAATTTTCAGATCTATCTGAAGGGATATTTTCATGCTGATATTCAGCAAGCATACTTTCAATTTGGTAAGCAGAATGTTGCATAGTCAATTGATTTTCATGTCTTCATGTTTTTTATTTGTGGCCGCTGATGCTCAGATTCTTTTCTATATTGCATCTGATGACCTAACTGAGTTATCTGTAATGAAACTGCATTTTTTTCACGGCCAACTATTTTTTCAAATTCTTTTTCTGAAAGTAAAATTTTTTCCATTAATTCCTGTATAAGTCGATCAAGTTTTTTCTCTTCCGTATGTAAAGGACGATTGTATTGTTGATGCCAAATTTGAAGCATTGAGTCTATCTCCTGCAATTCTTTAAAACATTTGTCTTTATGTGATAAAAGGTCATCCAGACCCACAGAATCATTTTCTGCTAACTGACGCTGTGAAAAGTCTAATAATTTTTCCAAAAGTGATTGCTGTTTTTCAAGCAGAAGCTTTAAATCACTTTCAGTCATTCTTTTATTTACCAATACAAAACTCAGAAAAAATCTGTCCTAATAAATCATCAGGGGTAGTCTGCCCAACAATATCTCCAAGCGCATTTAAACAGGTTCTCAAATCCTCTGCAACAAACTCTTCTCCCTTTGAGTCTTCCAAACCCTGTATAGCTTTTAACAAGGATTCAAGGGCACGCTCTGCTGCCTGCTTCTGTCTACGGTTTGTAATCCATATTTCATCTTTATGTGGTGAAACATCCAATGTTGCCTTTTCATACAATTTTGATTCAAGTTCATCACATCCCTCTGCTGTTTTTGCTGACACTGAAATATAATCCCTTCCTGAGAACTCACTTAACCACTCAGGTTCCCTTCCAGCCATGAGATCAATTTTATTAATTACAATTATTGACTTATGCTTTTCAACATCGCGAACTAGTTTTAGATCTTCTTCATTCAGTTTTTCTCCTCCATCAATAATCACCAATATCAAGTCAGATCTGCTCAGCACGTTTCTAGACTGGCGAATGCCTTCAGATTCTATTAGGTCTTTAGTATTTCTGATACCTGCTGTGTCTGTCAGACGAAAAGCAATACCCTTAATTTGTATTGATTCTTCGATATAATCCCTAGTAGTTCCCGGCACATTAGTAACAATAGCCCTTTGATCTTTAAGCAATCTGTTAAGCAATGAAGATTTTCCTACATTAGGTCTTCCAATCAGGGCAACACTAATTCCTTCTCTAACTCTTAGTCCATGATTGGCGTGAACTAGCATTTTTTTTAAATCTGAACAGGCTCGTTTAATTTGTCGAATACACTCATCAAAGTGAACAAACTCAATATCTTCTTCAGGAAAATCAATGCTTGCTTCCACAAGGGATGAAGTAGTGACCACCTGACTTCTAACATCTTCAATTGCATTATAAAGTTTACCTCGAAGTTGCTGAACAGCCAGTGCTGATCCAAGTTCTGAACTTGCATGAACCAAATCTAAAACAGCTTCCGCTTGAGTTAGGTCTATACGGCCATGCAAAAATGCTCTTTGAGTAAACTCTCCAGACTCAGCTAGTCTTGCCCCTTGGCGCATTAACAAATCCAAGATTTTACGCATAATAAAGGGGCTTCCGTGACACTGTATTTCCACCACGTCCTCAGTCGTATAGGAACGTGGTGAGCGCATAATGATCACTAAAACTCTGTCAATAAGTTTTTCGTCATCATGAATCCATCCGTGAAAGAGCTCATTTGATCCTGTATTTTCAAGTTTCCCAGTTGAGCTTTTAAACAAATGTTCCACTATTGACACTGCCTGCTTGCCACTTACCCGTATTACCCCAAGTCCTGATGGCTGAAGGGGAGTTACTATTGCTGCAATTGTATCGTCAAGGTTCATTTTCTTAAAAGATCAGTGTCCTGCATAAAATGACCAGTGATCATGTACATGATGGTGAAATAACAATCTTAAAACTCGAACTGCTGACTGATTAGCCTGGGCAACAGCTGCTGCTGCAGTTTCTGTCAAAATTTGACTTTTAGTAAAATTTACAATTTCTTTTGCTAAATCAGTATCTCGTATGCTTGAATCTGCGGCAGTCAGAGTTTCTGCAGTATTTCGTAGCATTGAAATATTTGTTTCAAGAGTATATTTTTGTGCTGAACCTAGTTGTGCTCTTAAAAAAGTTAATTGATCAGTAGCACGATCCACAAGGCTAATTGCGTCTATGGCTTCTTGAGGAGATGTAAGAGTGATATCTGATAAATTTTTAAATCCACTTCTATTGTCAACCCCTTGTCCAAGGGCCTTAGAATGTGTGCTGTTTAAGGCAACCATGATTTTTTCCTCTCCAGTTGGTCCTGTTTGAAACTTCAAAGAATTTTGTGCTACTGTTACATATCCGGCATTACCCGTACTATCTCCTAAAAAGGCTACACTCAGACCACTCGTTTTACTATTATTAAAATTTCCTGTCAATACAAGACCATCACCCTCAGCAGGCTCATCTTCTATTGTTCCCTTTATATCTCGCCCATGAAATAGTTCTGGTTCGAATTCGTCATCTGTTAAAACGCCATCTTTGGAACTTGTGATCCAAAATCCCTTTGCGACCCCATATTCTCGATGCTGGATTGTAAGTTCTTCATCATCAGCATCATATTGAATGTCCAAATTAATGTTAGCTCCTAAAACAGCTTCTTTAAGTCGGTTTGCAAATGCAAGAGCAGTCGACCCTTCTGGATTAGTTACACGAATAACAGGACCATCTTCTTCTTCCAAAACAATAGATAATCCTGATGCATCATCGTTATCAAAGCCTTCACTCAGAGTCGCCCTTAATGGCATTTCATCAATATCAACCATATAACCACTTACTGGAGAGGCAAGTGTTTTTGAAGATGCTCTCAGGAAAATTAGTTCTTCATTATCACCTAAACCAGTTACACCTTGGCTTCCATCAAGAAGTTTTTTTCTACCAAAACTAGTAAACCTTGATATTCGGTCAATACTATCGATTGAACTTCGAATCTGATACTGTAATGATAGCATTGTACCATAATCATTTGCTCCTTCATTTGCTGCTGTTAAAGCTAATTGGCGCATTTCCAAAAGTATATTATTAACTTCAACTAATGCTCCCTCAGCAGTTTGAACTAATGACAGCGAAAATTCTGTATCTTGAAGTGCTTGATGGATACCAGCAATCTGAGCTCGCAGACCCTCAGAAATTATTAGACCAACTGGAGCATCTGCAGCAATATTAATTTTTTGTCCTGAGGACAAACGCCCCAAAGAATCAGAAAGCTCATTCTGTGCTTTTTCCAGATTATTCAACGCGTTGATTGATGTCACATTATTTTTCATCTCCAACGGCATAGGTCCTCTTGTATAGTAGGAAAATTTATTTAGTTTTTTGACAAGATTTAAAAATTTTAATTAACCAAAAAGTTTATTTATATGAATACCAAAGATTCTTTATTGAAAAATTATAAACACTGCCATTCCGACTCCAAAAAAGGAGCCGGAATAGAGTGGAGATTTAGGGCAAAAGCCCTTCAACTCAACTATGTGTTTAATAGACGCAATACGTTTTGCGGCATTGCATTGGCCTGTGCCAACTGTGCTGTTGCTGACTGACTCATAATTTGGTTACGAGTAAATGTAGCTAACTCCTGTGCCATGTCGCTATCACGAAGCGTAGACTCAGCAGCAGTCATATTTTCTGCTGCAATCTGAAGGCTTGATAGATTGGATTCCAGAGTATTTCTCTGGAATGCGCCTAATTCTCCGCGAACAACAGCAACCTGGGTAACAGCCTTATCTATAATTTTTAAGGCATCCATGGACCCCTGCTCTGGATCCATAGCGACATTAATGTCGGCAAGCGAAGCAAATTCGCTTTCGTTGGTTGCATGCCACTCCGTATAGTTAATCTCTTCCGGACCTTCTTCTCCTTGAATGATCACTTTGGAATCAACTTCACCTTCTTCCAACTCACTTGGTACACCAAGTTTACTGGCTGAAAGGTCCGGTATTGAAATACCTACCTGATGCTCGGCATTTGGTCCAACATGAAATTGTAACCCTTCCTTAGGAGTACCATCTGCATTTAAGGCTTCCCCTCTTGGATTTTTGTCATCACGGATATCATTCCTTCCATCTAAAAGTTTGTACTTTCCAAACTGAGTTGTCGAAACAATTCGATCAAGTGATGCGAGTGCATTTTCAATTTCCTGTTGGTTAGCATCTGCCATTGATTGATCACTTGCACCAACGTTTGCAGCAGAAATAGCACGTTGCCGAATGCCAATCAAAAGACTCGATATCTCATTCATGGAAGCCTCAGCAGTTTGTACCATCGAAATAGCAACTTCGTTGTTTTTGATGGCCTGTTCCATACCACTTACCTGAGTACGCATATGCTCAGAAATTACTAAAGCAGCTGGATCATCAGAAGCCCTATTGACTTTTTGTCCCGAAGCCAGTCTCTCAAGTGACTTCGAAAGCGCACGATCGTTTTTTAAAAGATTACGATGTGCAATCATGGACTCAATATTACTATTTATTCTTAGTCCCATATTATCTCCTTAATTAATTAAGTGAGAAAGTTAGCACCTTCCATGGAATTAGTGTATTTCCTTCCAGAACAATACATTAGTTTAACAGATCTGAATTGGCTCAGAATCTGTATACAGAGAACAGCTCTAAAGATTTTAAAAAGCCCTTCCCTTAGCTCTTCAACGTGTCTGGCACGTGAAGCATTTTGAAACACCTCTTGAAAAATTAGTGTTTCAGAATAATCCTGCACCAAATATATATATTTTGAGTTTTCAGTACTTAACTCTAAAAAAATTTTTGACGCAGATCTCCCAATAGAAAGGGAGTCAAACTCAAACGGAATATAATGCTGATATTCCAATTTGTTAATAAATATAATATTTTTATTAAACAATATTTTATTAGCAATGCTTGATGCAGAACATCATATTATTCTAATCAATCTCTTCAAATTCCTAATTTAGTAGATTAAAATCCAAATAAATTAAAAAAATTTTTTTCCTAAATTATTAACACTTCTTTGTATCAAGAAATTTTTTTAGTTTCTTTTCAGCTCGCTTAATTTTTTCTAATTCATCAGGCAACTTTCCCTTATTTTTATAAATTTTTAAA
>PAZT01000043.1 GCA_002716165.1 Deltaproteobacteria bacterium
AATGCAAGAAGGGAAATTATACCAAGTATGATCCCCCAGACAGCCCAGAACTTAAATGAATTCAACATATTGAATAAAGTTAAAAATCTAGTAAAAAACTATTTACTTTGCTTACGTTTTGCTACTCCAGTTTTATAAGCAGCAGCCTGAACAGATTCTGAAATTTTTTTTGCTACAGTAGTATCGAAAACGCTGGGGATTATATAGTCTGCATTTAGATGTTCTTCATCAACCACACCAGCAATTGCAAATGCTGCAGCTAATTTCATTTCTTCATTAATTGTATTTGAACGACAGTCCAGTGCACCACGAAAAATTCCTGGGAAACATAGCACATTATTGATTTGGTTTGGGTAATCACTTCGGCCAGTTGCCATTACGCCTGCAAAAGGCAAAGCTTCTTCTGGACTAATTTCAGGATTAGGGTTTGACATTGCAAAGATAATTGGATTTTTAGCCATACTTTTAACTTCATTCTGGCTAATTATATTTGGGGCAGAAACTCCTAAAAATACATCAGCACCAGTAATCACCTTTTTTAGATCTCCACATACTCTTTCTGGATTTGAGTTTTCTGCAAGCCAGTTTTTACTTGAATTTAGATTTTTACGTTTAGTATGAATAGCACCTAGGCTGTCGCAAACAATAATATTTTTCACACCAAGATGCATAATCATTTTTGTACAGGCAATTCCTGCAGCACCCGCTCCAGAAACAATGACTTTAATCTTTTTAAAATTTTTGCCGACCACTTTGAGGGCATTAATTAGAGCAGCTGTTGTAACTACTGCCGTTCCATGCTGATCATCATGAAAAACTGGTATTTCAAGTTCATTTCTTAGTCGTTGCTCTATTTCAAAACACCGTGGTGCAGAAATATCTTCAAGATTTATCCCTCCAAATCCAGGCGCAATACCTTTCACAATTCTTATAATTTCCTCTGTTTCTTTAGTGTCTAGACAGATAGGCCACGCGTCAATGTCAGCAAATTCTTTAAAGAGCATTGCCTTCCCCTCCATAACAGGCATTGCGGCTTTGGGGCCTATATCTCCAAGTCCCAATACAGCAGTACCATCAGTCACAACAGCAACAGTATTTCCTTTAGTAGTTAATTTATATGCATCTTCAGGATCTTGATTAATTTCCATACAAATTTTTGCAACTCCGGGAGTGTATGCCATTGAAAGGTCGTCGCGGGTTTTTACTGGAATACGGTTGCGTATACTTATTTTTCCACCTAAATGAACTAGAAATGTACGGTCAGAAAAATTTACAAATTCTACTCCAGGCGTTTTTTTGATGGATTCAACAATATTATCACCGTGATTTTGATCATTAGTAAAAATACTAATGTCTCTAACAAGAACACCGTTTTCTGGTCCTACCAAATCAATAGCACCAACTATACCCCCCATTTCAGAAATTACGCGATTAACTCTTGCTAACATCCCCACTTTATTATCTATTTTAAGACGTACAATTATACTGTTACTAGCATTGAATTGTGGTTGGCTTACTGTCATGATTTACTCCAGAAATAAATGATTGCGATGAATTACTGGTTTACCAGATCGAGGTTTTTTTTTAGCATTTTTCAAATTTCGCTCCTTGATGTGAGAGCGTAGCACTTTTGCAGAACAATCTGTTCTTCCAACTCCAAGCTTAATACCTTCCATGCTATGTATTTCCACAAGATCTTTGTCTTCAAATTGTCCTTCTACACTCGCAACACCTCTAGCTAACAAACTTTTTTTATTTTTAAGTAGAGCTTGTTCTGCACCTTTGTCAATTATCAAAGTTCCCTTGTTTAACGCACCTGCTGCGAGCCATTTTTGGTAACTGCGAATTTTTCTGCCATACGCCACAAAATGTGTGCCTAAGGGTTTTCCTTCCAAAATTTCTAACACACCTGCAGGAAATTTGCCGTCAATTATATATGTATCGATACCAAAAGACATTGCCATTCCTGCAGAACGGACTTTGCTTTCCATACCTCCTTTTCCACCTGCAGAGGTAAATGGCATACAATGCTGTATAATTTCCTCTGTGAGTTTTTCTACTTTTGTTATAACTTTTGACCGTTTACCTTTTGTAGTTTCTTCTTCCTTAAGCAAACCTGGTGCAACTGTAAGAAAAAATAACTGATCTGCTCCAATCAGTGTTGCAAGGTAGACAGCCAGAATGTCATTGTCTCCAAAGTTTAGTTCTAATTCTTCGGTTGCCACAACATCATTTTCATTCACTATTGGAACGATCCTATATTTGAGTAAATTTTCGAGAGTATTTCTAATATTTAGGTAAGACTTCCGAAGACCAAAATCTCCACGTGTTAGCAAAATTTGAGCAACAGTAGTTTTATGTTTCTTGAAATAATCTGAATATATCTGAATCAGTTTAGCTTGTCCTACTGAAGCTAAAATTTGATGAGAGATAATAGTGTTCCTAGATTCATCTACAGAACATAATTCCCTTCCTGCTCCTACCGATCCGGAACTAACCAGCAAGACTTCATGACCACTTCTTCTGATATTAGCAATTTGAGAAGTCAGTTCATTGATAAGATTATAATCCAGTTTGCCATTAGTGTGTTGCAGAACATTTGTACCAATTTTTATTACTATACGTTTCAATGAATCTTTTTTTAACATTTATTAAATCCCTTCATCATTTTTTAGTAAAATCTTTTTCATGATGGAAATATTGTTTGATTTTACCTGCTAAGTTTATGGTATTCAATATTAGATTATTTCTTAGCAGAAAAAAATAATCAATGAAAGCATATTTTTTAAGAATTAAAAAAGGAAAAAAAAGATCTTCAATTCCGGTATTTTATTGAATCCGGATTTTAGGATGGTATATACAGTAGTTTTATTTATCTGATGATGTTTCGATTGGTGGTGCTATTTTCTGTTCCAGTTCAGCTTGAGGTATATTTTTGGGTTCTTCATTAATTATTTCTTCAGGAAGCTGCATCTGCTCTGTCGTTCTATTTGGGGTTGAAACAGGTTTTAAGTCACGTACTACCGAATCACGCGCAGTTTCAGAAGAAAGATAAGCTAATGTGAGAGAAGTTAGCATAAATACAACTGCTACACCAGTAGTAATTTTACCTATACCGGTCATGCTTCCCCTGACTGAGTTAGCCTGTCCAACACTGCCAAATGCTGCGCCAAGTTCTGCTCCCCTTCCTGACTGCAATAGGACAAAAAAGATTATAGAAATACACGCAATAACGTGAATGACCAAAAGTAATTCAAACATAGATGATATAAAAGTAAATTTTAATTAAATTCAGTAGCAACAATTTGTGTAAAATCATCTGTTATTAGGCTAGCCCCTCCGACAAGGGCTCCATCAATTTCTGACATAGAAAGTAATGATTTTGTGTTTTCAACATTTACACTGCCTCCGTACAGAATTTGAAAATTATCGGCAATTTCTTTTCCAGCTAGTGATTTAATCTCTTTTCTGATTATGGTATGCATAAAATTGGCTTGTTCTGGAGATGCAGTCTTACCAGTTCCAATGGCCCAAATGGGCTCGTATGCAACAACACATCGTCTTTGATCTTCTATACTAAGTCCCGCTAAACCATTTCTTAGTTGAGTTAAGACAGTCTTTTCATGGGTGCCTGAATCCCTTTGTTCAAGAGATTCACCAATACACAGGATTGGTATAATTCCATGATCTATCAATGTTTCGATTTTACTTCGTATGAAATCATCTGATTCTTCAAAATGAATCCTGCGCTCTGAATGACCTATAATGCACCACTTAACCCCAAACTCTTTTAACAATTTTACTGATGTTTCTCCAGTGTATGCCCCAGATAATTCGCTATGAACATTTTGTGCACCAATCTCAATCCCTGTACCTTCAACAGCATTTTTTAATGATGACAGAAGGACATTAGGCGGGCATATTACTACTTTACAAGTTGTATTACTCATACATGGTACGAGGACATCCAGCATTTTTTCAATCAGATAGACTGAGCCATTCATCTTCCAGTTTGCGGCAACCAGTTTGGCTCGCATTTTTTATCTATATTAGAGTAAAAGTTTTTGTTATATATATATATTTAATGGTAAATGATTCATATAGTGAATTCAAGATTATTAAACAAAATGAACTTGATTAATCCTAGCTATTGTTTTTTTTTATCAATTTGTTACTTGTATCATGTATACTTTTTTTATATGAATAAAGATGTAATTTTTGAAGGTTAAAGCGTGTGTAGAAATCAAGAAGGAAAATCTTTGGAAAATCTTAGATCGCTTATAGATGAACTTGACAGTGAGTTGTTAAAATTACTCAATAAGCGTGCTAAATATGTGATTAAAATTGGTAAAATCAAACAGAAAGAAAAAAAAGATGTTTTAGTCCCTCAAAGAGAAAAGTTATTACTGGAACGTTTAACTTCAATCAATGAAGGTCCTATGACAGATTCCATGGTGATGATCCTTTTTCAGCAAATTATAGATACACTTAAAGACCTTCAAAAGCAGAAAATATAACTACAAAATTTTAAAAAATTTAAGATTTTATTGAATTTTAAGAAGTTCAACCTCAAAAATCAATGTAGAGTCAGGAGGGATTACATTCCCAGCTCCTTTGCTCCCGTAACCCAAATCAGGGGGAATAATCAATTCCCACTTATCTCCTTCCTTCATCAGTTGTAGAGCTTCAGTCCATCCTAGAATCACTCCGTTAACAGCGAAAGATGCAGGCTGATTTCTCTTGTATGAACTGTCGAATTCTAACCCATTTGTAAGTTTTCCTAAATAGTGAACGGTGACTACGCTTTTGGGTCCTGGACTATCATCACCTAATCCTTCATTCAGTATACGATACTTAAGGCCACTTGAGGTAGTGGTAAATTCTTCAGATGTTTGATTTGAATAATTTACCATTTGATTTGTAGATGATGAAGATGTAATGAGACTTGATTTTTTAGGAGACTCAATCTCTTTTTTATTGATTATGTAAAATGCTGCTATTCCTACAAATACTGATATTATTAATAGGGTAATTCTAAAATTATTCACATCTTATTATATAGTATTAAATTATTTATGCAGTCTTTTAATTGTATCCTAATAATTACAGAATTTATTCTAATGGAAGATCTTTAAATTCCAAATCTACCTTTTCAAAAAAATCTGTAAGAGAATCTTTTACATTAGTAATATCAATTTTATCTTTAAAAATAATCCCAAGAGTAGCTTCAACCATTTTTGGATCGAGATGATTTTGATGCAGAGTAACTAATGATCTTGCCCAATCAAGTGTCTCTGCAATTCCTGGGATTTTTTCAAGCTTTTGTGTTCTAACCAAACTCATAAAAATGCAAATCTGTTTTGCTAGTAGCAAATCACAATCGGGGACTTTACTTTTAACTATAGCCAGTTCTTTTTCAAATTCAGGATAATCCAGCCATAAATAAAAACAGCGTCGTCGCACAGCATCAGAAAGTTCGCGTGTACGGTTACTAGTTAAAATTACGTAAGGCGGTTTCTTTGCCTTTATGCTTCCAATTTCAGGTATTGTGATTTGCCATTCTGACAATATTTCTAGCAGGAAGCTTTCAAATTCTTCATCAGACCTGTCCAATTCATCTATTAATAAAACAGGTGGTTTAGAATGAGTTATTGCTCTAAGTAAAGGCCTTTTCAACAAGAAAGATTCGCTAAAGATAGAATTTTCACGTTCTTCCAGTGACTTATTACCTCCTTCTTCAAGCTTAATGTGGAGTAACTGGCGTTGATAATTCCATTCATATAATGCCATATTTGCATCAAGACCCTCATAGCATTGAAGCCTAATCAAATCAGTTTTAAGAGATTTTGCCATAACTTTAGCTATTTCAGTTTTACCTACTCCAGCAGGACCTTCAACCAATAATGGTTTTTGTAGTTTTTTTGCAAGGTAAATGGACATTAGAATTTCTGAATCAGCTATATAATCCTGTTCTTCTAGCATTTTCAGTATTTTTTGGGATTCTTTTTCGTACATCATTTTTTATGTCTGAGTTTTACTTTTATCCTGATGGGCACACTTTTCTAGTGCATCCCACGCGAGTTTCATGCATTTAATGCGACTGCGGTGGGATTTTAAAACTAGAAACGGACGTAAAGGTTCAACCATTTCAGATACATCTTCATTATCTTCCCGAAGATTTTCATCAAACAGTCGTCCTGTCTTAATAGCTTCTTTAAGACTTTTTTTGATTATCATCTCACTCATAATTGAAGCTGATGCTTGGCAGATCGAACATCCACGAACAATGGTTCTGCAATCCTTAATTAGCTCCCCCGAAAGGGCTAAAGTCATTTCCAGTTCGTCACCACAGAGAGGATTTTTCACAGTTGCACTTAATTCTGGATTTTTCAGGCGCCCAGAGTTTTTTGGGTGACGTGCATGTTCCAGTAGAATATCTCGATAAATTGTGTCTTTAGTCATTTCAATGCAAAAAAATCTCTCTGGCTTGATCAAGTGCTAAGAACATCCGATCGATTTCAGAAGAATCGTTATATATTCCAAAACTCATGCGGACTGTCGCTGAAACGCCGAGCTTATCATGTAAAACTTGTGTACAGTGATGACCTGCGCGAAGAGCAATTCCACTTTCATCTAGAACCTGTGCTACATCATGAGAATGAACGTTTTTTAGATTGAAAGAAACTACACCTGTTCTGTTTTGAATTTCGCTTGGACCATAAAGCTCCAAGTCAGGGAATTTAGTTAACTGATTTAGCGCATGCTCTGTTAGTTCGTTATCATGCTTCTCTAACTCCTCAATTCCGTAATATGCTATATATTCCAAAGCAGCTTTGAGTCCTGGGACTTGACCAATAGGAGGGGTGCCAGCCTCAAATTTATGTGGTGGAACCGCCCAATTTGATTCATGCTTTCCAACATGACTAATCATTCCGCCACCTACCTGATAAGGAATCATTTCCTCCAGTCTTTGTTTTTTGGCGTAAAGTATTCCAATTCCTGTGGGGCCATATACTTTGTGTCCGGAAAAGGCAAGAAAATCGCAGTCCCATTCGGCAACTCTTGTGGGCATACGTGAAACAGCCTGAGCTGAATCAACAAGCACGGGGACTCCATGGCGGTGGGCAATTTCAGTTATTTGTTCAACAGGATTTATACTTCCTAAAACGTTGGAAACCATTGTAAAAGTCAATAATTTCACAGGTTTTGCTAGTAATTCTTCAAGCATTCCCATATCAAGCATTCCGTCCGGGGTGACTGGCCAATAAACCAACTCTATTCCGAATGATTGTGCAGCTAATTGCCATGGTACAATATTAGAATGATGTTCCATTTCAGTTAGAATAATTCTGTCTCCTCTCTTAAAATTTTTCTCCCCCCATGCTGAAGCTACTAAGTTGATCGATTCTGTGGTTCCGCTTGTAAAAATAATTGTTTCAGGGTCTTTGGCACCAATAAAATTTGCAACAGTATCTCTGCCAGATTCGTAAATTTCTGTAGCTTCCTCAGCTAGGGTGTATAAGCCCCTGCTGACATTACTATTGTGATTTTCATAAAAGTTTGTGATTGCATCTATCACTATTTTAGGCTTTTGAGTAGTTGCAGCGTTATCTAGGAATGCTAGAGGATAGCCGTTTACTTCACGTTTGAGAATGGGAAAATCCTTACGAGCTTTCGAAATTAAAGGATGAATATTCATTAGGGCGATTGAATTAGACTGGGCTGATTTCCTTAATTTTCATCATGGGTTTAGCAGTACCTCCTCTACGGACTGTAACCATTTCACTTATGATACTTAAAGCAATTTCTTCCGGAGTGGTACCGGCAAAATCTAATCCAGCTGGAGAATGGACTCTTTTCAAATCTTCAAGTGTAATCCCTTCATCAAGCAAAAATTCAAAAACTAATTTTGCACGCTTAGTACTGGCTACCAAACCGATATATGGTCCTTTCCCTTCCAAGGCCTTTTTGATGGAGTGCTGATCTCCTTTATGTTGAGTGACTACCACCACATAAGTCTTTGGTCCCACAATTAGTTGACTAAAATCCAAGTCTGAAGTTATCAATTTGTCAGCCATTGGAAATGCCTCACGTGTGGCACCATTGTCATTTATCGTTACTGAAAAATGTACTAAGTGAGCAAGTTGAGTCAGTATTTCAGCTATCCTGCCGTGACCTACAATAATGAGCTCAGGCCGAGGCAAATATGGTTCAACATAAACTTCCATAGTTCCTCCACATGGCATTCCAACACCCAAAATTTCATCATCAAGATCAAGAGGTATAATACGAGTTTCACCGTCACGCATGCTCTCCAGCGAAGCTTCACGCACAGCTTCTTCTGCACATCCACCTCCTACCCAACCAAATAAGGTCTCACCTTTATCATTAATAATTGACTTTGCTCCAGGCTTTGCAGAAACAGAACCAGTTATTTTGATAACAGTTGCTACGGCAAAAGGAACTTCTGCTGCATTTAGCTCTGTAATTTTTTGAAAATATTCATCAGACATTTTCTTTAACAATATTGGTAATCAAAATATATTCTTTCAATTGCATTTAAACCTAAAATTAAGTATTAATCATTTAGTCAAGGCTGAAAATATAACAAAAAAATAATTTTGCTTGTTTCTTTATTGTAATTTTCAATTTTATTCATTCATTTAGAAATGTTTCTTTCGCTCTTTGATAATCTTCCAAAGTATCTACATCAAGTAATATGTTATCATTATTCATTTCTATTTCCATGACAGATTCAGAATTATTCATTATAACCCCTTTGCATCCAGAGAATGTTTTATGCTTTAAGATATCATTTTGGAAATCACGTGAAAATAATACAGGATTACCTCGTTGTCCTCTAAATACAGGGACTATAATTAATCTTTTTTCTTTTATTCGGTTTTGGGTATACGCATTTATTAACTTGTCAATTTCAGTAGTACCTATGAAAGGCATATCTGCTAGACATATCAAAAATCCATCACATTTTTGCGAAATTTCTTTTATTCCCGATTTTATCGATGTAGTCATTCCTTCACTGAAATAAGGATTATAAACAAAGCTTAGCGGGAAATTATCTAATTGCAGCTTAACCTGCTCTGCTTCATGACCTAACACAACCAGTACCTGACTAACATTTGAATCACAGACAGATTTTACTAATTTGGCTAGCAAAGCTTCACCACCTAATGGAAGAAAGAGCTTATTTTCTTTGCCCATTCTTCTTGATTCTCCAGCGGCTAGGATAATAGCAGAAATCATTTTTTGTAGTAATTTAATTATTTCAAATTTCTTCCATGTTGATAAATTATTTTTTCAATTATTTTATTTTGTTCCAAAAATACGATCCCCTGCGTCTCCAAGTCCTGGTAGGATGTATGCGTGGTCATTTAGTTTTTCATCAATTGCAGCTGTGTAGATTGGAACGTCAGGATGAACTTTTGAAAAATATTCAATGCCTTCAGGAACAGCAAGTAAGCATACAAATTTTATATTTGAAGCTCCATTTTCCTTAAGTCTTGTAACTGCAGCTGCTGAAGAATGTCCTGTTGCTAACATTGGATCAAGTGCCAGTACAAGGCGCTGATTTATAAGTTCAGGAAGTTTCATGTAATATTCTACTGCCACAAGGGTTTTTGGGTCTCTATATAGGCCTATGTGTCCCACACGGGCAGATGGGACAAGGTCCATAAAACCATCCAACAAACCATTGCCAGCTCTTAATATTGAGACAAGACATAGCTTTTTCCCTTCTAGAAAAGGAGCATCAATTTTCATAAGCGGAGTTTCAATTTCTTTATAGATCAAAGGTAAATCTTTTGTTACTTCATAAGCTAGCAGAGTACCCACCTCCCGTATTAAAATACGAAAACTTCTCGTGGAGGCATCTTTCATACGCATCAGTGATAGTTTGTGTTGCACCAGAGGATGATTGATTACTTTTACATTTTCGTTCATTTTTTTCTCCTATAATTAATTTAGGATAGAAATATTTCCTGAGGTTTATTTATTTTCTTGGCGTTGTTCTGCATTTAAGCGGCCCAAAGAATATTCACTTAAATCCACAAACTTCATATACTCAGCCAAAGCTGGATGTACTTCTTTTACCTTTCGAAACATTTCCTGTGCAATTCGGCGATATCCAGCATGTCCTTGGGGAGTGCTTCTTATTTCTGTCAACCAGATTAGCGCACGTAAGTTAATGTTTATATTCCAGCGTATATTATAACTCATTGGAACTACATACTGTGCTTCCAGTGGAAAATCTTTGAAAATTAGTTCAAAAGCATTTGCCGCACTTGCCATTGCGTCATGATATTGGTTACCTAAACCAGAATCTTCAATTTCATATGGAGTATCGTATCCAAAACGCGTAGAAAGTGGCTGCCTTGCCTGAGAAAGTATCCGATGTCGTTGCAAATCACGATACATTCCATAATCTCCTAATATATCAAAAGTATAGTAAGCTAACTCCAAACCTCGGTCTGGTTTGTGACGTCGGTGTTCCCTTAATCCCGCAGCATTTTTTATTAGTTTGAATTTTTCTGAATCAGATATATTACGCACGTTTTCCCGAATCTGTTGCAAGGAAACAGAGGAATATGGATAAAGTAATGCTGCAATTACCTTATTTTCTGCTTCTGAGTCATAATCTACCAAATTCACCAAATCTGATTGTTCTGGTTTTAATTTTCCTAGTTGAGAAAAAGCTATATGGCTTACAAATTCTTTTTGTGAAAAGTTGAAACTTTTAAAGTCTTGATAATGGCGGTGTTTTGTGTCGGCCCGTCTTAAAAAAGAGGGAATTACTTTATTTAATTCCTCAAAAGATAATTGCCCTATTTCTCTTAGTTCCTGAAGTGAGTCTACTTTCAATTTTGAAATTAGTGTTTCAAAAAATCTCCCATTTCCAAATACTCCTATATTAGTAACTGTAGCGGCAGGCAGCAATCCCCTTATAATATCAAATCCACGTGCTCTAACAGAGCGCTCGTAGGCGTTTTGACTTATGTTAGAATCTCGGGGCAAACATTTACGGACATGATCTCTAATTGGTTCTGTGCAAAAGACATAGGTATCAAAAAGGTTTACACATGTATCTAAGAATAATTTACGGTGAGCAGATTTTAGGAGTGTGGGTTCCTTATAGAACGGATATTCGCCATTTATTTTATCTGAAAAGCTGACATAGCGTGTAGATTTTTCAAGCGGTGAACCACCTATCCTAGAATCTTCTATTGTTTTTGTTGCCAAAATAGAGATGTTTTCTAATGCGAGGTGTGCCCCCCCAAGTTCCCCGATAGAATCATCACCATAACCATCAAGAATCCTGTCATAAAAATTTTTTGCGGATTCAATTGCTAGTTCAATATTTTTTGATGAATTTTGGTGATAATTTCTGCCTTGAATTTGATCGAACTGAGATTCTTTTTTATGGATGAATTCTTTAAGAAGCAATGTTCTAAGACCAAGTTTGGAACGTGAGTAACGAGAGAAGAGAGCTCCTTTAATGACTTCAGGAAGGTTTGTTAGAACAAAAACTGAACGATTTGTATTTGTTACATAAGGAGAAAGTATATCCTGTTCTTCGGCAGTGAAAAGTTCGTTTGGGGTACTCATGAAAAAATATTAGGTCGCTGGAATACCCTGCGAATTGGGTAAGGCTTCTGATTGTTTTACAGGTTTTGGCAGATCCTCATCTTCATATTTTGGATTGGAGTGAAGTTTAGGATCATAACTATCTCTTAATAAATCACGAGTGAAGTCGAATGTTTGTCTTGAAGTGTAGGCCATTGAGACTACCCCTGTATCCATTCGAATTGCATCTTTTGGACATGCTTCAACACAAAGTCCGCAAAACACACAACGTAGTTCGTCTATATCAAAAACAACAGGGTATTTTTCGACAGAAAGGTCAGGGTGTTCTCCTGCTTCAATATGAATACATTTAGAGGGACAAACAGTTTCACACATATAGCAGGCAACACAGCTAAGAAAGCCATTTTGAAGCCTAGTCAGCCGGTGACGCCCTCGCCAGCGAGGAGAAACATGCCTTTTTTCTTCTGGATAATTTATCGTAACAACATCTCTTGCACCAAAAAGGTTTCGCCAGAAATGTTTTACAGTTAGTCTCAAACCATTAAATATTGCAGGTAGAAAAATCGCCTCTTTAACACCGTCTACCCTTTCAACTCTTTTTACTTTCAGTTCCATTATTCCTCCGGAAGAATATTTACAAATATTTAATTTAGGCAATAATTTTTTTTATGGAGATAGTCGGTCTATTTTCCATATTTTATGGCTCAGTTTTGAGTATATAAAACGATCATGCAGACGGTTTGGTCTCCCCTGCCAAAATTCAAAAGTATTTGGCTTTATTCTGTATCCTCCCCAAAAATCTGGAAGAGGAACTTCTACATCAGAAAATTTTATTTTCATTTCTTCAAGTTTTGATTCTAAAATTTTCCTAGTTGAAATCACAGAGCTCTGATCTGAAACCCATGCTCCAAGCTGACTGCCTCTAGGGCGGTCTTTGAAATATTTTAATGAATCTTTAGTTTTAATTTTTTCTGCCACTCCATTAATGCTGACCTGTCTCTCTAGTGCTACCCAGTTGAATAGCAATGCTACATTGGGGTTGCTTCCAATATTTTCGGCTTTCCTGCTTTTGTAATTTGTGAAAAATACAAATCCTTTTTTGTCAAATAACTTAAGAAGAACAGTTCTTAATAAAGGCTCACCATTGTTATTGACTGTTGACAAGCTCATAGCAGTTGGAATAGGCTCTAATTTTTTTGCCTCATCAAACCATGATTCGAACTGAATAATTGGATCTGAATTTAAATCCTTTTTGTCTAGGCCTTTGTCCTTGTAGCCCTGACGTATGAATGTCAAGTCCATCAATAAATTTTTTGAAAAATTCTTACTTTACTGATTTAGTTATGCAAGAGTAAGAATCACTAAAGCAGTAACAATAATGTTTACTAAAGAAAGAGGTAAAAGCTTTTTCCAGCCTAGCCCCATGGTTTGGTCAAAGCGAAATTTTGGTACTGTCCATCGTAACTGAATTTGGAACCAGCAAAAAACTACAGTAAAAAAAGTAAATTTTAATATTTGCAGTATTGTTACTATCCACTGAGGAGCGTTTTCCCAAAGGTGAAGCCATGGCACATGATACCCCCCGAAAAATAATGTAGTCATCAATGCCGCAACTCCTACCAGAGAAACATATTCCGCAAGCATGAAAGCCGACCAGCGCATGCCTGAATATTCAAGAAAATATCCAGCAACTATCTCAGATTCTCCTTCAGGAGCATCGAAAGGAGCTCTTTTAGTTTCAGCAACTAGTGCTGTGAAAAAAAGTATAAATCCGAGTGGTTGAGTGAAAATACCCCACATTGGAACAAGGTTCCCAAACCAGTATTCGTTTTGTCCATTGACTATTCCGCTTACTCTAGTTGTTCCATAAACCATAAAAATACCCATCAATGCCAGTCCCATGAAAACTTCGTAAGAAATCATTTGTGCAGATGCCCTAGTTCCACCAAGAAGAGCAAACTTGCTATTTGAGCTTGTACCGGCAAGAACAGCTCCATATACATTGAGTGAGGTTATTGCGAATATGAAGAGTAATCCTGGATTTACATCAGTTACCTGAAAAGTAAAATTCCCTATTGGACCTGCAATAGGAATTATTGCAAAAATTGCTACCGCCGCAATCAATCCAAAAAAAGGAGCAATCAAATATAGAAAACCATTAGCTCCCTTAGGTATAGTATCCTCCTTGAAAATTGACTTCAGTCCATCTGCGGCGATATGTAATAACCCATTTCCAGTAAATTTGCCAATATTTGCACGGTTAGGTCCAACACGGTCCTGAATCATCGCACTCCATTTTCGCTCCATCAAAGTAAGTAAAGTTCCCAGAGGCATAGCAAATAGCAAAATGATTACTGCAATCTTTAAACAAGCCAAAATGGCTGGAGTCATTATTATTTCTAGTAAAAAATCCATTGTTGATTTAAAAATATATGCTGAATTTAACGATCCAACTCTCCGCCAATCATATTGATTGAACCAAAAATAGGTACAATGTCAGCCACATAATGTCCAACAGTCATTATTGGCATTGCTTGAACAAAATTAAAACATGGAGGTCGAAGTCTTACCCTAACCGGATCACCGCTTCCATCAGAAACTAAGTAAAATCCAAATTCACCATTACCCCCTTCTGTAGGCATGTAAATCTCTCCCTCAGGAGGATGGTGGCCTTCCATGACCATTTTAAAATGATCAATTAAGCCTTCGATGTTTCCATAGACGTCTTTTTTATCTGGGTAATGCAACATCCTTTCATCAGTCATGAATGGACCTGCCGGCATTTTATCGGCCGCCTGCTTAATGATGCTTGTGCTTTGTCGTATTTCTTCCATACGAACTAAAAATCTATCGAAACAATCACCTGTACTCCCAACAGGAATTTCAAAATCAAGTTCATCATATACTGAATATGGATCGGCTCGCCTTACATCGTATGGTATGCCGCAGGCACGGAGCATAGGACCGGAAAAACCATAAGATAATGCGTCTTCCTTCGAGATAGCTCCTACATCTTTGACTCTGTCTATAAAGATTTTATTTCGTGTTAGGAGTTTGTCGCACTCCTCCATTATACTTTCGAGTTTTGACAACCGATCTTCCAGATCACTTAAAAATCCATCTGGAAGGTCCATTGAATTTCCCCCGAAGCGTGTCCAGTTTGTAGTTAGTCGGGCACCGGTCATTTCCTCAACAAGTTCCCAAAGATACTCACGGGCCTTTATAAACCAAAGAAAAAATGTAAATGCTCCTATTTCCATAGCAGCTGCACCAACGCAGGTGAGGTGGTCAGTTATCCTAGAAATTTCACCCATGATAACTCTAGTGAATTCGGCGCGTCGGGGAGCTTGAATACCATAAAGTTTTTCTACAGCCATTGAATAACCGATGTTGCATAGCAAAGGGGAAACATAATTCAATCTGTCTGTGTAAGGTATTACCTGAATCCATTTAGAATTTTCTGATTCTTTTTCAAAACCTCGATGAAGATATCCTATTTCTGGCTCCATCTCCACTATCAATTCTCCATCCAGTTTAGTGGTAAATCTTACAATACCATGCATTGCCGGGTGCGCGGGTCCAATTTCAATAGTCATCACTGAGCTAGAAAAATCTGTACTTGAACTACTTGTTCCTGTTCGGGCTTGAAGAGTTGTCATATCAGTCATAACTCTCTCCCATAAGTATGTCGCTCCTCTATTTCTTTGAGTTCCATTAACGGTTGCTGTTTGTCAATGGGATAATCTTTGCGTAGAGGATGCCCTTCAAATTCTTCATACATCAAAATACGCTTTAAATTAGGGTGTCCCTCGAAAACTATTCCAAACATATCAAAGCACTCTCTTTCGTACCAGTCTGCTGATTTCCATATGTTGCTTATCGATGCTAATCTACAATCATCTTCATTCAATGGGACTTTTATCCTAATGCGGCTTGCATGGGTTAGAGACTTGAAATGATAAACCATTTCAAAACGATGATTCATATTCATTTCAAGAAGATCTACTACCGTAATATCAAGCATGATTTCAAAAGCACAGCGCGAATCCTCATGTAAAAAAATGCAAACTGAATGCAGAGAATCTCTCTCGATTACAATAGTTTCATCTGACCTGTGGGCATGAAAATTCAGCACAGCTTTTGGGAATTTTTGCTTAAGTAATGATGTTAATTCCCCAGCATCTCGAGTTACTTTTATTTCACTATTACTTATACTTCCACTCATTTTTTATTCCGTAAAATGCATATCAAAAAATATAACTATGGTTACTCTTTAAGTTCAGATTTTTTTTGCTTCATTTCAGGTGAATCATAACCAATATGGGGATTAGTATTGACATAATCTTCTGAGTATGTAAATCCAGGTTTACTAATTCGATTACTCTTGGGATTTTGCACATTCTCAAAGACTTCTTTTTTGGATATTTCAAAATATCGATTAAGCTGGTCTACCTTCTGATCTTTATGCCTGATTGCTGAAGGAGTAATACCGTTGGGCGTTGGACCTTCTTTCTGAATATTATTCTGCAATTCAATTAGCCCGTCTAGCACGGCTTCAGGACGAGGGGGGCACCCTGCAATATAAAGGTCTACAGGAATTAATCGATCAATTCCTTGAAGAACAGAATAATTTTGATAGAAACCGCCAGTTGAAGCACATGTCCCAAATGCTATTACCCATTTTGGGTCTGCCATCTGATCATAAATTGTCTTCAGTACTGGAGACATCTTGTGAGTAATTGTACCAACAACCCAAAGTAAATCAGCTTGTCTTGGCGAGAAACGAGGAATTTCAGCTCCAAATCGTGAAATGTCATAATGCGAGCAGGCTGCTGCCATGTATTCCATTCCGCAGCACGCAGTAACAAATGGGTATTGGAAGAGTGAAAATTTTCTGGACCAGTTTACTGCATTCTCAAGCGATGTTGTAATTATACCGTCATAATCTTTATCCATTTTGTACCTTGTTTATTTATCGTTGTTCTCAATTATCTTAAAGTCAATTTAAGTAAATGAAACATAAAAAAAAATAGATGATGATTTTATGTATTTCAGAACTTAATGTAATATTATTCCCATTCCAATGCTCCTTTTTTCCAGTCGTAAGCAAGACCTAAAATTAGAATCCCCAAAAAAACTGAACTGGCAATAAAGCCAAACCACCCTAATTCTCTAATCTGTACGGCCCATGGATATAAGAATATAACTTCGACATCAAAAATCAAAAATACCAGTGCAGTCATGTAAAACTTAACATCATAACGTTGTCCCTCCATGCCGTCTCTTATGAAACCAGACTCGAAAGGTTTTTCTTTTACCTCTCCTCTCAATTTAGGCCCCAAAAAAAGTCCAATACAACTGAATAAACCTGCTAGGATAATGCCCAGAACTATCATAATTAAAATTGGCAGGTAACCAGATGCAATTGACATAGACATTATATTCTTTCAGGATTCAGTTTAAAAAAATTAAATTCATATTATTTCGGGTTAAAGTTATATAAATTACTTCTTGTTCTTTAACAACTAAATAAATTTTTGTTAAAAGTTGGTTGAAGAACTGAAATTTTCTGCTAAATATTTTTTTAGCATTGCAAATCATATAAAAAACTTAAACTTCTCTCTCTAGTTTCCCAGTCAGCATACAGATTGTCAATACATTCCAGCTAGTTTCAGCGCACTTTAACTCCTGGATCAACGTGATCAGGAGCTTCAATCAAAGCCATTTTTCCATTATCATCGGAAAACAGGATCATCCCTTCAGAAATAATTCCCATAAGTTTGACTGGCTTAAGGTTTGTTACAACAATCACTAGGCGACCTGTCATTTCTTCTGGGGAATAGAATTCTGCTGCTCCTGAAATTATAGAACGTAAATAATTTTCACCTAAATCAACTTCAGAGCAGAGCAGTTTGCTAGATTTAGGAACTTTCCTGCAAGATTTAATACGTCCTACTTTTAATTCCATTTTCTGAAAATCATGAATGGCAATCTGGTCCTTCTTCTCAGGGGCAGAATAATTAGATTTTTTTTCTGACTGAGTATTTTTCAAATTATCTTGATCTACATTACTAGCCTGCATCTTAGGGAATAGTGGATTTGACTTTGGAAGCTTAGTCCCGGGTTCCAATAGTCCTGGAGAAAAGCTGGAAAATCGGATAACCTCTTGCTCAAGCCCTAGATTTTTTCTGGCAGTATACATTTTTTTTGGCATAACAGGATCAAGTAATCCTACTATGATTCGAGTCATATCTAGCGCCGTGTAGAGCACCGTCCCCAAACGATCACGATCTTTATCATCTTTTGTTAGTGTCCATGGCTTACAAGTGTCGATATATTTGTTCACCTTACTGCTAAGATAAAGTACATGTTCCAAAGCACGATGAGGCTGGAATGTAACTATATATTCTCGGCATTTCTGAACGCCCTTTGCAAAATATTCATGAAGTTCTTTCTCCTGATTACCAACTGCACCTGGTGGAGGAACACTTTCTTGAAAATTTTTGCGGCTCATACTGATTGAACGGTTCATCAAATTCCCAAAATTGTTGGCCAAATCTGCATTATAACGAGTTAAAGCGAGTTCTTTGGTGAAATTAGAATCTTCACCAAAACTCATATCGCGCATCAAAAAATACCGCAGTCCATCTACACCAAGCTGATCTTTCATAGCTAAGGGGTCAACTACATTTCCTATGGACTTACTCATTTTGTTACCCTCAACCACCCAGTGTCCGTGAACTACCAGTTTCTTAAAAACCGGGATTCCAGCTGCTTTCAGCATGCAGGGCCAATAAATTCCATGTGTTTTAAGTATATCTTTTCCAATGGTATGGTGAACATTAGGCCAGAATTTTTTGAATTTTTCTCCATTAGGCCATTCAAGAGCACTTGCATAATTAAGTAATGCATCAAACCAGACATAGGTAACAAAATTGTTGTCAAAAGGGAGCTCAATCCCCCATTTTAATCTGCTTTTTGGCCTTGATATACACAAATCCTGTAGAGGATTTTTGAGTAACTGGATTAGTTCATTCCTATAACGTGCCGGGTAAACCCAGTTCTCATTTTTCATTAACTCTTCAGAAAGCCATGCTTGGTAAGAGCTCATTCTGAAGAAGTAATTTTGCTCTTTATGAAATTCTGGAGGAGTTTGATGATCAGGACAATTGCCGTTTTCCAACTCTGCTTCATCCAAAAACCTTTCGCAGCCTATGCAGTACAGCCCCTCGTATTCTTTAAGATATATCTCACCCTGATCAAAAATTTTTTGGAGTATTTGCTGAACACAGGCTTTGTGTTTAGAGTCAGTTGTTCGAATAAATTGGTCATTCTCAATGTGCAAATGTGGCCATAAATTTCGGAATTCTTGGCTTATTTTATCTACAAATTCTTGAGGTTTAATTCCTGAATTAGCAGCAGATTCAGCTATTTTTTGTCCATGTTCATCTGTCCCTGTCAGAAAATAAGTTTCAGCACCAAAGAGTTTCATGTAACGCGTAAAGACATCCGTTGCAATCGTGGTGTAGGCATGTCCAATATGCGGATGGCTATTTACGTAATATATTGGAGTTGTTACGTAGAAAACTTCATTCATATACACTCGCTAAAATGACTAATCAATTTCATGATAATCAGTACTTTAAATATAGATATAGTTTAAAATTTTTGAAGAATTTATCTTTATTAATGCAGCTTAATTCTCGCAATATGTTTATAATAGCATACAATTAATGCATGGGAGTCATGCTGATGGGATTTCAATTTTAGGCTCTTCGGGGTGAGGACAATAGAGTGTAAGTGTTTTCCCAATTATTTGTACTATTTTAAAGTTTTTTTCTTCCGCTAGTAAATCAGCACATTCTTTCTTTGTAATAGGACAACTATCCAGAATCTTAAGCTTGATCAACTCATGTTCAAGAAGCTGATAATTAATTTCATTTTTTGTTTCTGGAGATATTCCATGCTTACCCAAATTAACAATAGGTTTTAAAGTGTGTGCCAAAGTGCGTAAATAACGCTTCTGTTTACCCGTCATTGTTAATGGTCAGGATCAATTATTTTTGGCACTTTGAAAAATCCATTTTCCATATAAGGGCTAAATTTCTCAGCAGATATATTAGATTCGACAACTTTATCCTCTCTGCCAATGCTCAAATGATTTTCATCAGAATTATAATTTATATCTGGAATTTCAACTTCTTTTAAAATTTGAAAGTATTCTAATATCGTGGAGAATTGTTTCGCAAATACTTCTGTTTCTTTTTCTGCGAGCTCTAACGAGGATAGACGGGCAATCTTTTTTACTTCTTCAGGAGTGAATTTAGTCTTCATACAGAATGTAGCATTAATTTTATTTCTGCCTGAGCTGCCAATTTATCATCAACACTTGCATTACCTTCAAAAACCCAGAAGTTCCGGCGTTGATTAATAAGCGTTGTCTCTAGAATAAGCTGGTCACCTGGAACAACCGGAATACGAAACTTAGCCTTATCAATACCAGCAAAAAAAACAATTTCACGAGATGAAGTTTCATTTTCGTCAGAGTGAATTACTATTCCCGCAGTTTGAGCTAATGCTTCAATAATCATTACACCTGGTAGTACTGCATGACTTGGGAAATGGCCTTGAAATATCTCTTCATTCCCAGAAATGTTTTTTAGTGCTTTGCAGTATTTTCCCTTTTGAACTTCGAGTATTCTGTCAACCAGCAAAAATGGATAGCGGTGGGGCAAAATTTCTTTTATTTCCTCAAGACTCATCATCATTCATTCCCGGAATTTTTAAGAGCATTGTATTCATCAATCACTTTTTGTGTAAGCTCTGTTGTATCTTGCTTCATGTACAAAATTACTTGGGCAGCATTTTTTTCCAGAACTAAGTCTAATTTCTCATTGATTGAAATGGATCGAATTACAGTTTTAAGTTCTTTGAAAATAGCTTCGGAAAGACGCCTTTCTTCGAGTCGCATCTCTTGTTCAAACTCACGGACTTTTTCACGCAAATTTTGCTGGCGGGTTATTAGTTCTTGCTGCTTATCTTCTTTTGCTTTTGGAGCCAGTAATGGATTGTTACGCAATTCATCAGCAAGTTTTCGCAGTTCAGACTCTTCAAGTTTAAATTCTTGTTGTTTTTGACGACCTCTTCTCTCAAGAATGTTTTTAGAACGAATACCGGGCTCAGATTGATTTAGAGCTTTATTTAAGTCCACCACACCTATTTCAATTGAAAATGCTGGAGATACGGAGCAAAAAAATATTATTGTAATTTTTAGAAAAAATACTTTAATTGATCGCAGTAAATAAATTCCCATAAGCAGAAGAAAAAGGAAAAATTGTATTAAATTAAGTACAATAGAATGAGGAAAGTACCAAAAGTGAAGATTATAGCATAATTCTGAGTTAATCCATTTTGCAATGGACGAATAGTATTGCCTGAAGTTCGAACTGCAGTTCCTGAAGAATTTACAATACGGTCTAAAAAGTTTAAATCAAAAAAACGCCATAGAAAATGGTTTGTTAATAAATGCACTGGCTTAATTAATAGAAAATTATAAAGCTCATCAACATACCATTTATTCAATGAAATCTTATAAGCCCATTCCCATTTTTTTCTTAAACTATATGCTATTTCAAATCCTGATTGATACAGTCTGTACGCGACATACCAAGCTAGAAAAGCTAATAGTACGGAAAGAATCATAAGAATCCACTCTGTTGTTACTGTACCATGACCACTTGGTATTTCTGCAAAGAATCCTTTGAATAATATTTCCAGACTGTTTGGTAATACATGAAATATATGAGGTACACCAAAAAAGCCACCAAAAACTGAAAGTACTGCCAAAACAACTAAGGGGAAAGTAATTGAAACTGTAGACTCCGAAACATTCTTAAATACATTTCTATCTAGTCTTGATTCGCCATGAAAAGTCAAATATATCATTCTAAACATGTAAAATGCTGTTAAACCTGCAGTTAAGAAACCGATTCCCCAGAACCATGCACTGCCAAAATGCGAGCTATAGGCATACCAGAGGATTTCATCCTTGCTGAAAAAACCTGAAAAGAAGGGAATTCCAGAAATTGCCATTGTCCCTATTAGCATAGTTAAATAAGTTATTGGAAGCTTGTTCTTAAGCGCACCCATTTTTCGCATATCCTGTTCATGATGAATTGCAAGAATCACGGACCCTGATCCGAGGAAGAGAAGTGCCTTAAAGAATGCATGAGTCATTACATGAAATACCCCTGTAGTAAATGCCCCGACTCCCATAGCTAAAAACATATAGCCCAGTTGACTGACAGTGGAGTAAGCCAAAACTCTTTTAATATCAGTTTGTGTGATTGCAATGCTTGCTGCTAAAAGGGCTGTTATAGCTCCTATAATTGCAATTATGTTCATTGTTAATGGTGCAAGTACAAACAATTGACTCAATCGGGCAACCATATATAACCCTGCAGTAACCATAGTAGCAGCATGTATAAGTGCAGAAACAGGTGTGGGTCCTTCCATTGCGTCTGGGAGCCAAACAAAAAGGGGGATTTGAGCAGATTTCCCAGTCGCCCCAAGGAACAGAAGCATTGTAATAACGGTCACTATGATTCCTCCATGCTCTAATTTTGTAACAGCTTCAGTATTTATAGTATTGAACTCAATTGTTCCAAAAATTAAAAAAATCATCAGTACAGCAGAAAGAACTCCAAAATCTCCAACGCGATTAAATAGGAATGCTTTTTTTGCAGCTGCAGCAGCTGAATTTTTCTCAAAGTAATAGCCGATTAGAAGATAGGAACATAAACCTACTCCTTCCCAACCAACGAACATCAGCAAGAAACCATCTCCTAGAACTAGGATAAGCATGAAAAATACGAATAAATTAAGGTAGGCAAAGAAGCGGTAATAGCCGTCCTCGCCTTTCATATATCCCACAGAATAAATATGTATCAGAAACCCTATACCTGTAATAACCAATAGATAAAGTCCTGAGAGCTGATCAATATGAAAATTTATACCTACTTCAAAATTTCCACTTTTTATCCAAGTATAGAGGTGTTCTGAGAGTACATTCCCATCTGCGTTAAGCATTTGGAAAAATAGTACCAACGATTGCGCAAAAGCCAGTCCAATTGAGATTGGTCCAACAATGCTAACAAAGATCGTTCCAAATCGTTTACCCAAAATGCCGTTCAGAATAAATCCTAACAGAGGAAAGGCAGGAACTAGCCAAATTTGTGACATGCT
>PAZT01000044.1 GCA_002716165.1 Deltaproteobacteria bacterium
AACAAAATGGAAAGTACCTATAAAGCTGGGGAGGGTATTGAAATTGAACTAGAACAAGACTTGGAAAAGAGTAAAACGACTCAGGAATTCCTGAATAATTTTGCTAGACTTAAATTCCTGCCCCATGGATACTGCAGTAACAGCAACACACCTTTGGATTATAATCAGGCTACTTGTCTATTTGAAGCACCTAAGGGTACCGAAAAGCACCTAAAATTAAGTAAAAATTCGATTGGGACTCCAATGCAGGTATTCAAACGGTTACTTCGCTCAATGCTATGTATGGATGATCCGAAAACACTTGCGACGATAATGAGTCCTCAAGCATTAGCAATTTTTGAGGAAGATTACATGCTTAAATCTGAAGATAGAAAAACTTTAGAAGAAGCTTTGCAAAAGACTTAAATAACTTCAAAGCAAATTCCCAGTTTTTTCTCCAGATAAACCCTCATTAATTTTTTAACTAGTTTATATGATATCTAGTCTCCTAATTAGACTTTCATTAAAAAATATTATTTATTTTGCTTTCTAAAGCTAAATTTTATTGAATAGTTGTATTCTTAAAATCATCCTTTGAAGTTTTTTAGAGTTCTAAAAATAATTCTATCGTAATTAATTATTTCATGTGAAGTATTTAAAAACTAATTAGTACTTGTATTTCAATATCTAAAGACATCACTGAAGAAAAAATATACCAGCCAAAATCAATTTAAAATAAAAAAATTAACTATTCTCTAGCGCACCGCACAATGATAAACTAAACAACAATGAACAAATTTTAAATGCCTGAATTGCCTGAAGTAGAGACAGTAGTAAGGGAGTTAAATGATGAAATATGCGGCGATTCGATAACTTCTGTTGAAATTTTTCGAAGTAATCCCATAGTCCAAGGGGATCTAGAAGCATTTCAGAACCAACTTATTGGCAGATCTTTTAAGTCCGTTCCCCGCCGTGCCAAGTACATAGTTTTCCATCTTATTCCCTCCGGGCACATGGTTGCCCACCTTAGAATGACAGGTAAATTTATTGTCTGCGGTTCAATAGATGTGCCTAACAAATACCACAGGGTTTGGTTCCATTTAAACAGTGGAAAGATGATGATTTTTGACGATGTTCGGTGTTTTGGGACTTTGGAGTTTTACAAAAAATTGTCAGATTCTAAAGCATTAAACAAACTCGGTATCGAACCTTTTTCTGAAAATTTAACAGTCAATTATTTTAAATCTAAAGTTGCTTCTTCAAAACGTGAAATAAAAAGTATTTTACTAGACCAACAAATCATTGCTGGTTTGGGGAATATTTACGTTTCAGAAATTTTGTTTCACTCAAGAATAAGCCCAATTCGCATTACAGAAACAATCTCTCAAAAAGAATGGGCTGAAATTATAAAGTACACTAAATCAGTTCTTAAGGACGCAATAGAAAATAACGGTACTACAATTTCAGATTTCCGTAGGGTTGATGATAAAACAGGTAAATTTCAGCAATTTCTACAAGTGTATGATAAAAAAGATCAACCTTGTACTAATTGTGGAATTCTTATTCAGAGAATTATACAGCATCAAAGAAGCACTTTTTTTTGTCCTGAATGTCAGCATTAATTAATTAATATGAAACTCTTTTTTAAGATATTTTCAGTTCTTTTTTTGGTATGCTTCCCTTCATTAACTATATCTGGAAATTCTCAGAACATAATCCTAACTGGTTCACAGAAAACAGGATCTTATATCTTCGTCAAAGAGTTAGCTAGAATTTGGGAAAATTCCGTAAAAGACCGTAAGGAAGATTTAGTCCCCAGTCCTGAAACCTCACTCGTAACGCGTTTAAGAAAACTTGAAAATAACAGAGTCACTGGAGTAATTATTGACGCTGAAACAGCTTACCTTGAGTTAGAAAAATTTCCTGGACTTCAAGTCCTGTCAATTTTGTGGTCAAACTGGCTGATTGTTCTCGGAAAAGTCTTAGGATCAAATCTAAACCTTTCGGTGACAAAAACTATGCTTGTACACGAAAATTCTTTGTATTTTGCCAGAGCTTGGAACAGTCTTGTTCCCGAAACAAATTTCAACTGGTTCAATTCGAACAAACTGCCAGTTTTGTCAGAAGGATTTCCTGAAGATAACCTTATTTTCACAGCTCCAGTTCCTTTAAAAGAAATCAATTATTTGCTTGACCAGTTCCCTGGGATTAAACTACTTTCTCTTGATGAAAGGTTAGTTAAGACTTTGCGTTCAAAATTCAACTGGCTTGTTCCTAAAAAATTTCCAGCAAATATTTTCCTGTATCATTCTAAACCCATACAAAGTGTAATTTGGCACCCAGTCATGGTTGTCCGTAAAGATTTTCCAATCTCGAAGGCAACAAAATTACTTCAGCTAATTTATGCCCAAAGAAATTCTCTGATACCACATCCTTTGTTTCATAATTTAAAACCCACTGACAACCTACCTTATCAGAAAATTTATGCTTTCCATCCTGCATTAAAATCAATATTAAAATTGAAATGAAACCATACTTCCACCATATTTCTGTTTTGAAAAAAGAAGTTGTTGATTATGCACCTCCGTCTACGCAAACAATTTTGGACTGCACTTTGGGAGGAGGTGGACACAGTCATAGCCTTCTTGATAATAATTCAAATGCATTTTTGTATGGTATTGATAGAGATTCTTTTGCAGTAAAAGCAGCCGACCGTAGATTAAAACATTTCAATAATCAAACTCGTCTAGCTCATGCCAGTTTTTCTGAACTGCCCATCTTGATTAAAAAATGGGGTTATCCCTGTTTTGATTATATTATTGCAGATATTGGTGTTTCATCTGAACATCTTACTTGTCCTGAAAGGGGGTTTTCATTCTTATACGAAGGACCGCTGGATATGAGAATGGACCCGAAACGTCAGAATCTCACTGCTGGAAATATAATCAATAATGCTAATGAGCATGAACTTATGAGAATTCTTCGCAATTTTGGTGAGGAACGTTATGCACGCAAAATAGTAAGCAAAATACTATCAGAACGAAGTAAAAAACAATTTAGAACTACATTAGAACTTGCAGAACTGGTAAATATTGTCATTCCAAATAAAATGAAGAAGAGGGGGTTTAATCCTGCTACAAAGACTTTCCAAGCACTTAGAATTGCAGTGAACAATGAATTACAGGAGCTAAGTTATTTGCTTGAATATTCCCCTTCATTTCTAAAACATTCAGGAAGATTGGCTATAATTTCTTTCCACTCTCTTGAAGATCGGATGGTGAAGCAAAAGTTTCGCAACTGGGAAAATCCCTGTGTTTGCCCAACTGAACTCCCTTACTGTGTCTGCGGAGGAATACCCTTAGGAAAAGTTATCACAAGGCGTCAGGTAAAAGCTTCAAAAGAAGAAATATCAAAAAACCCAAGAAGTAGAAGTGCAAGCTTAAGGGTATTTGCAAAAAATTAAAGATGATTCAAATAAGATGCGATTTAGGCTTTGAGGCCCTCATAAATGAAAAAAGAATCAAAAGTATTTTAAAAAATTTTCTTGATCGTTTATTCGACAGTCAGAGTGGAATATCTGTTTTAATTTCAAATGATGCAGAAGTACAAAAACTAAACAAAAAATTTCGAAAAAAGGATTATCCAACTGATATTTTATCGTGGACCTATATAGCTGAAGAAGAAAAAATAGAAGGGACTAGGCTGAAAGCATTTCAGAAAGAAAATATTGTAGGAGAAATTGCAATTTCAGCTGAACATGTACTAAAACAAGCTTCTGAAAACGGCTGGGATTTTGAAACAGAACTCATTCGCCTTCTTGCACATGGTTGTTCACACATTGCAGGATGGGATCATGAGGGGTCTAAGAAGCAAGAGAGTGAAATGCTTGAATTGGAAATTCAACTTTTGAAGGGTGTTGGTCTTAAAAATATTTATTAGATACTTTTAACTTAGCCAAAATTTCAAGCAAGTATTTTTTTGAGATTTAAATTTAAATTAACTTATTTTAAACACAGATGATGAATAGATTTTATTTAAGAGTGTTTAAATTTATCATTCCATGTTACCTTAAATCTTATTTAATCAATAGGTACTTATGAGAACTGCCCCTGTAAAGCAGCCCGCAAAAAAACCTCCTTGGCTGAAAGTTCCCTTTCCGGGAGGTGAACATTATTCGTGGATTAAGAATCAATCTTCAAGATTGAATTTAAGTACGGTCTGCGAGGAGGCAAATTGCCCTAATATTGGTGAGTGCTGGAACAGTGGAACCGCCACTTTTATGTTGATGGGTGATACCTGTACACGAGGATGCCGCTTCTGTGCAGTTAAATCCGCTAAGTACCCCTCTGCGTTGGATACCGATGAACCTTCCAAGCTAGCAGGCACAATTCAAAAAATGGATTTAAATTACGTGGTTCTTACCACTGTAAACCGAGACGATCTTAAAGATCAGGGTGCCTCCCACATTGCACGATGCATAAAAGCAACCCAAAGATCGTCACCTAGATTGTTAATTGAAATACTAATGCCAGATTTTCGTGGTAAGAATGAATTATTGAAGAAAATTATTGATGCCTCGCCTTCGGTTATGGCTCATAATCTTGAAACAGTTCGCAGACTCACATCTAAAGTCAGGGATTATCGTGCTGATTATGACCAATCACTTGAAGTTTTACGGTTCCTCAAGACTAATTGTCCAAAAGGGTATACCAAGTCTTCTTTGATGCTTGGACTGGGGGAAACCCGTAATGAAATAATAACGGCGATGGAGGATCTGCGTGATGCAGGAGTTGATTTCCTTACAATCGGTCAATATCTTCAGCCTACAAGTAAACACTTGAAAGTCATTAAATTCATTCATCCTGAAGAATTCAAAGAGCTTAGTCATATCGGAGAAAAAATGGGTTTCGACTATGTAGCCTCTGGACCGCTGGTAAGAAGTTCATATAAATCAGCAGAGTTTTACATCGAAAGAAAGATCCGGGGAACTGAATGAGACTGCAGGATAAACTCACTCTGTCTCCAATAAAAAATATTTCTGGGACTTTTGATCTTCCAGGATCAAAGAGCATCTCCAACCGTATTCTGCTTCTGAGTATGCTTGCTAAGGGCAATACTGTAATTAATAATTTGTTGGATAGCGACGACACTCGCAGGATGATAGAAGCACTTAACACACTAAGAGTTAGTTTTCTAGTGGAACGCAATCAAAACAGGATCTCTGTTTGTGGAACATCCGGAACAATACCAGTTAAAGAAGCAACTTTGATGTTAGGCAATGCCGGTACTGCTATACGTCCTTTGACAGCTGCATTAACCATAGGTAAGGGACGATTTATTCTGGATGGTGTTAAACGTATGCGTGAAAGACCAATCATAGACCTAGTAAACGGACTCAATCAGCTTGGTGCAGAAGTCCGGTGCATCCAAGGCACGGATTCACCTCCAGTTGAAGTGATTGCCAACGGATTACCCGGTGGAAATACTCGCCTCAACGGAGCTATTAGCAGCCAATACCTGAGTGCCATTTTAATGGTTGCTCCTTATGCCAAAAAAGAGGTCCAGATCGAAATCACAGACAAACTTGTTTCTGTACCTTATGTGGAAATGACTCTTCAATTGATGATGCGCTTCGGTGTTTCCGTGGAGAATAAAAAATATAAGTATTTCCGTGTCCCCAGAATACCATACAAATCGCCCGGTAATATTTACGTTGAAGGTGATGCATCTTCAGCATCTTATTTTTTAGCAGGTGCAGCAATAACTGGTGGTTCTGTTACTGTCAAGGGTTGTGGTACTGAAAGCATACAAGGAGACTCACGATTCGCTGAGGTGCTAGAAAAAATGGGTGCAAATGTTAATTGGGGTGAAAGTGAAATTTCTGTCAGTGGATCATCACTTAATGGTATTGACGTAGACATGAATAGGATGCCAGATGCAGCCATGACATTGGCAGTAACCGCACTCTTTGCTTCCGGGAAAACCACTATACGAAACATCCATAACTGGAGGGTAAAAGAAACAGAAAGGATAAAAGCTGTTTCAACTGAACTTCGAAAGCTGGGCGCAGAAGTTAAGGAAGGAGAAGACTACTTGATTATATATCCACCGAAAAAAATTCAGAATTCAGAAATAGACACTTATAAAGACCACAGGATGGCGATGGCTTTTTCGCTTGCTGCATGTGGAGATAATTCAGTAACAATTAATGATCCAGGATGTGTTAGTAAAACATTTCCCGAATATTTTGAGGTTTTTTCAGGTTTATGTTCTTAAAACTCAATCAATTATTAAAATTCTTCAGGTGCAAATAAGTCCTCATTTTTGAACTATTAGTCCTCTTTAATAAACATTAAAACTAGACTGATTCGCATATATTTTCTGAAAGTAATCCAGATTAAAACACTCGCTAAATCATCTACTTAACTATTTTAGTATGCAGAGTTTTTTCTTTAGGCACGAAGATATTATCCCTTGAATTGTCAGTTTATATTTACCCTTCTATATTTTTCTAAAAGGGAACTAAAATATTAAATAGTTAAAGCAGAATAAAGAAAGGGGCCCTATTACAAAAAACTTCCATTCTACAATACTTATCGCTAAATTTAGAATGTGATCCCTATACCCAATTGTACCTGGGAAGTCGTTAAATTTATTTTAGTATCTTTATAGCTAACGTCTTTTCCGGTTGCAGGATATTTACCCATGTGTGAAGGAATATTGCTATCATAAAATTCTGTCTTAATAAAGTTTACACGATAGCCAACCAGTGTTTCAAAACCAAACCCATGATGACCAAGCATGAAAAATAATGAATGTCCTACTGGATCACTTTTCACCCAAAGCTGATCTTTTCCTTCATCAGTATATTCCAAATACCTTTCATGCTCTAAACCTGAAAGAACTCCAGCACCCCACATAAATGAGTAGTTTTCTCCTAAGCTAAAAGCCAAATCATAGAAATTTGTTTTAAGAGTTGTTGTCTCCTTAAGATTTGTGCCTGTTTTTTCAAATTTGGTAGTAACTGTGCTATATCCTAATCCGATACTTTTTAATAGAAAATATAAACTCCCTCCGTTTGACGTATTAGTATATGAAGACGAAGAAGATTCTTTTGTATCAGTTAAAATAGAATGATCCTTTTCAGTCTCAACGACAGGTGTCAGAATGCGTAAACGAATTAAATCAGATCGGCCACAGGCACTTAACAATGCTGTAGAAAAAATTATAAGGAGTGATCGGCAAAAAACTTTCATCAAATACTAAGTTTACTTATAAAAAATTCTGAGAACAAATATAGATATATAGATACATGCAATTACAGGGATTTTTTAACTTTTTCATGATAATTTGATCTTTTTTTTAAGGAATTTTTTGCTGTCGATGTACTAAATATGATCTTCATACATCAAATTATCTACTCTAGCAAATGCAAAAAATATAAGCAGAAGCAGGCAGGATGTGCTACTTAGAAGGGGGTTCACCTAATACCTAAAAAAACAAAAATCTATAATATTATAAATATGAACGCTAGTAAAATAATTAGAAGATAATATGATATAGTGTTTCGCAAATGTTAACGAACCTTTTTATTGTGCCTATCATTTTATCAGCAAGGAACACATGTTGTTTTTATAAAAAATTTAAAGTGAAAAAGAGTTATCAATAAACTGAAAAATTTTGGACAAATATTCAGAAACAAATCAACCGCTAATAAATAACCATGGTTTTTCTCTCCTAGCCTGCTTTTCATAAATCTGGATTTTTTCTTCAAACTGCAACGTCCATCCAATATCATCAAGTCCTTTGAGTAAACAGTTTTTTGCGAAATAATCAATATCGAAAGAGAATTTTTTACCCTCGGTTGTACTAACAGTCTGACTAGGGAGGTCTACTGTAAGCAAACTGCCTTCATTTGTTTCAACTTCCTCAAACAAGGTTTGAATTTCATTATCTTGAAGAACCACCGCCAAGATGCCGTTTTTCCTGCAATTGTTATAAAAAATATCAGCAAAACTGGAAGCGATAATACACCTGAAGCCATAATCATACAACGCCCAGGGAGCATGTTCACGGCTTGATCCACAACCAAAATTTCTTCTAGTCAACAAAATTTCAGCACCTTGATAACGTGAATAATTGAGTACAAATTCAGGATTATTCTTTGTACCATAGTCATCCAAGTATCGCCAGTCATGAAAAAGATGAATACCAAATCCTGCACGATCTATTTTTTTTAAAAATTGTTTTGGAATAATCTGGTCTGTGTCCACATTTATTATATCAAGCGGCACAGCCTTTCCATAAAGAGTATCAAATGCTTCCATTAAAAAATTTTATATAAATTAAAATTTTAGAAGGTACGTGGATCAACAAAATGTCCCGCAACTGCTGCTGCTGCTGCCATCAGTGGGCTAACAAGATGTGTTCGGCCTCCTTTACCCTGGCGGCCTTCAAAGTTCCTATTGCTAGTTGAAGCACATCTCTCACCGGGTTTAAGTATATCATCATTCATTGCCAGACACATAGAACATCCCGGTTGGCGCCATTCAAACCCAGCTGAGATAAATATTTCATCTAATCCTTCATCCTCTGCCTGCTTCTTTATCAAACCACTTCCGGGTACAATCATGGCTGAGACTTCATCGCTTACTTTGCGTCCTTTAACAAACTCTGCAACAGAACGAAGATCTTCTATACGTGAATTGGTGCATGAGCCAATAAAAACCCTATCAATGCTTATCTCCTTGATAGGTAAGTTTGCCTTGAGATTCATATATTTCAAAGCTTTCTCCACAGATTTCCTTTCGGAAGGATTTCGAATTTTATTAGGGTCGGGTACTCTATTATTTATATCTGTAACCATTCCGGGGTTTGTTCCCCATGTTACTTGGGGTAATACATCCTCTGCATTAATTTTCACTGTACGATCAAATTCAGAATGATCATCACTTGGTAACTGCTTCCAAACTGAAACTGCATCATCAAAGGCTGCCCCTTTAGGAGAAAAAGGCCTGTCCTTAAGATATTCAAACGTTTTTTCATCAGGAGCTACCATACCTGCACGTGCACCTGCTTCAATAGTCATATTGCAGAGGGTCATTCGCCCCTCCATAGACATACTTCGAATTGCATCTCCTGCATACTCAATCACATAGCCTGTCCCTCCAGCAGTTCCTATTTTCCCTATTATTGCTAGAATAATATCTTTTGGAGTAACATTTTTTGGAAGTATACCATCAACTTCAACTAGCATCGTTTTAGGTTTCTTCTGCTGCAAAGTCTGGGTTGCTAACACATGCTCTACTTCAGAAGTTCCAATTCCAAAAGCTAGTGCCCCAAAAGCTCCATGAGTAGCAGTGTGAGAATCTCCACAGACTATAGTTGACCAAGGTAGTGTAAGTCCTTGTTCAGGACCAATTACATGCACAATGCCAGAACGCTCATCACCCAAATCAAAGAGAGTTATTCCAAATTCTTTACAGTTTTTGCGCAAAGTTTCTACCTGCAGTGCTGAAATTGGATCTTCAATTGGTTTTTCCTGATTTCTGGTTGGAATATTATGATCAGGAACCGCGTAAGTTAATTCTGGATGAAGTACAGACCGACCGGAAATTCGTAATCCATCAAATGCCTGCGGAGAAGTTACTTCATGTACAAGTTGTCTATCTATATAAACAATCGAGTTTCCCTCCTGCTCGTGAACAAGATGCGTACTCCAAATTTTTTCAAACATTGTTTTTGGCATGACTAAATCAAGAAATTTAAAAAATTAAAATTACAAATTAATGCTACTTTTTTTTAGTAATTTGATCCCAAACTGTATGATGAATTTAATAGATATTGATTACTTTTTTTTAAAATTGAGTTTCAATATAATTAGCTTCGAAAACAACCAACAATATACTTACATATTTCTAATTATATTGCTAATTTTCTAAATTCTGAAACAAACTTAGATTATCATATAATGAAACTGCAATATCATGATTTTAAACGACGTCTCCTCCACCAGCTCCCGCAATAACTATAGTTCCTTCTTCTTCAAGACGCTTGACAACCTTAATGATTTTTTGCTGAGCTGCCTCTACATCAGTTATTTTAGCAGGACCAAGGTTCTCTAGATCATCCCTTACCATTTCTGCTGCCCTGGTTGACATGCTACTGAAGATAAGATCTTTAACCGAATCACTGGCTGTTTTAAGAGCAAGTACCATATCCGCCTGATCTACATCTTTCATTACAATTTGCATCTGCTTGGAATCAATCAAAGCCATATCTTCAAAGGTGAACATAAGCTCACGAATCTGTTCTGCAAGATCTGGATTTGTTTCCTCTATGCTAGCCAAAATTCTAGTTTCAGTGGCTTTATCCACAGCGTTAATAATTTCCGCAACAGGTTCAATTCCCCCCACAGCCGTTGCCATACTTCCTGCTGTTTTCATTTCTTCCGTCAGCACCTCATTCATTTCTGAAACAACTCCAGGAGGGATGCTTTCAATCATTGCCATTCGATACAAAACATCAGCCTGCAAACTCTCTGGTAATTCACGAAGAACGTTTGAAGCTTGTTCTACATTCTTTAAATAAGAAAGAATTAGTGCAATTGTCTGTGGGTGTTCACTTCGAATATAATTTGATATCATTATTGGTTCTGCGTAACGTAATGCATCAAGACCGACATCATCCTCACCAACTCTAAGATTTTCACCAAGTTCCTTGGCTTTGTCTGCACCTAAAGCTTTGGTTAGTGTATTCTTGACGAAATCAGGCGATGAGCTTATGCTAACACCATCATCGGTCATAATAGAGTTCCGATAGAATTCCTCGAGCACCAAGTCCAGTTCTTCAGGAGCAACATCTGTAAAACGTGACATATAATACCCTACCTGCTGGATTTCGGATTCTTCCAGATTTTTCATCACGTCTGCTGCAGCATCTTCCCCCAGAGCAAGCAGCAGAATTGCTGCCTTTTTAGGGCCTGTAATTTTACCTACTGACATTTTACCTCACTCTCTTAGTGTTTGCGTGTAAATTATTTTTCGTTGGCATTAATTGAGAGACTAATTAAATGAATAAATTTTAAGATCAGCTTTTGATCATTTCAAGAAACCGGCCAAACAGGTAAAAAATTTTTCTCCAACTTGAAACAATATCCAGATAATACTTTAGCTAATAAGAAAGATGATTTAGTTACTATATTATTCCTAAATTTTGATCATAAAACTTTAGTTGCTTTGCCAAATTATTACTAGGTTTAGAGTTTTTCTAATTTATAAAATAATTAAAAATATCTATTCTCTCTCAAATTTTCGAGTTGCTTACTTAAGTTTAAGCAGTTCGTTTTTTAAGTTAAAGATCAAGTACTTCAATCTTTTGTCTCACAAACATTCTTTTGAATCCTCACGGTATTTTTAATATTTCTCTCAATAGGTATTATCCTTGAATAAGGATTAAAGTTCTCAAATTTGATATTTTCCTTAAAATCTATAAACCACTCTGTTCTGCAATTGATTTAAAATATTAAACTGTAAGTGGTTATAATTGTAGTTATAAATTAGAATAACTAAAAGCTATATCAGCTTAAAATGTTAATTATATCCATAATATTTAAACCTCATAATTTAATTAAATCTTACTCAATTAGAAGACCACACAGTTACTATGATTGAAAGTCATACCGTTTATATAATTATAATTCATTTGATTTCGAGCTATAAAATAGCGTTTGAAAAATAAAATTGATTGATGGAAGAAGATCGAATAGAAAAAAGGATATCTGGTTCAAAATCAGGAATAGATAGTTCAAATAAGGGCATCAAAGGAAGTTCTCTTAATAGTAATCCTTTCCCAGCGCTTGATTTTGTAAAGATTGAAAAGGAAATAATTAGAGCAACTGAGGATGTAAAAAAACTTAGTAGTGCTTCTTTTATTATCAAAATGAGAAAAAAGATTCTCCCATCTGATGCAGATGAAAAAGGAAGTCATTTAGACGCAAGCATTATTGGGAACCTCGTTAAAAGCAATTCTGTATCTACAATTGTATCAAAAATAGGTAGTTCTCCAAAGATAAGCCTAGAAAGAGTTAAACTAGTCAGAGCAGTAATGTTAGATGATAAAGGAGACTCACCTTTGTCGCTTTACCGTAATCTCATGATACAAGCTGCTCTTACAATATATTTAGGAGATATAACACCTGCTACATTACAAATTATAGGACAAACCTACCGGCTATACCTAGAAAAAATTATAAGTACGCACAAAAAAAAACTTCTAGTTGTTCAGTCTAAACAATTGAAAAATGTGAATTTGGATGTCATCTCTGTAAATGATTTGATTAACAAAGATGAAGAAGAAGAACTTCAAGAACACGAAATTATTGCAATTCAGGAGATGAAGCTGACATTAAAATTACTTGAATACGCTGAATCATTAGATGAAGATACTCGAGGAAGCATAACAATGTCAATGCATTTGGATGAGCTGGATGTTCTTTCCACAAAAAAAAAGGGACGAGGTTTATTTGGAGGAACCGGTAATGCTGATACAGTTAAAAATAAGCATCTACTTATTGTTAGAAAAACCCTCGCTGCGGTTGAAGTTATGAAACGCATCCCCATTTTGCATCCTATAGCTATGAAGGTCGTAGCAAAACTCCAGGCATTTGATAGCAAGCTTGCACTTCCATATTTGATGGAAGCTCGCTTACATATGCAGGCTCTAAGGTTTCTTTCTCTTCGGTTTTTGATGGATGATTATTCTGCGCGAACTGCGATGACTCCAACTTTTAACAAAGCAATTGTTGCATATCACAAAGCATTAAAAAGATCTTCTTTTGCCAATCCAAAACGCGGAGATATAACAGTTTTGGCAGAATTTGCACAAGTTTCATTTTATGCTTATCAACATCGCAAAATGCTAAATCTTGCTAACCATGGTGTATTAAAAATTCTTGAAATGGGGAAAAAATCACTGGAAGCACTTGTGCCAAACAACAGAGTTTACATGGGTCAACAAAAACAAATCATGAAAGCCATCAGTTCCCTAAAAAAATTTAGTTAGACACAAAGTAGATTTCTCTCTAAATAATGCTAAAATTTAGCAGTAGATTTAAAGGGAGTCTAAAATGGGATCAGTTCAATAAAAGTGGTTCCAAATGTTCAATTACTGTTTGGCTTATGATTTTGTGCCCTTCTGGGTTCGGATGTATACCATCAGGAAGATTTAAAATTGGGACATTTCCTACATCTTTCAGAAGAAAAGGGATTAAGGGCAAGTCATATTTCTCAGCCAATTCATAAAAAGTACTTTTGAATGATTTTGTATAATCCTGCCCATAATTTAAAGGTATCTGCATCCCGGCAAGCAGTACCTTGATGTTTTTTGATATGGCAAGTTTGATGGCTTTCCCAAGATTTTTCTTCATATGCTTTAAACTTAAACCGCGCAAACCATCATTACCTCCAAGTGCTAAAATAACAATGTCTGGTTTAACTCTCAAAAACCACTGCATGCGTGAAGGAGCACTTGCGCTAGTAGAACCACTTATTCCTGCGTTAACAATTCGCACAGAGTAACCTTTTCTTATCAACTCCTGCTCCACTAAATGAGGATAAGCTTCTTCCCTAGATACTCCAAATCCTTCTGTTAATGAGTCTCCAAGCGTAACTATTAAAGTTTGTGCATTAGAATGACCATGGAGAACCGACAAATTAAATGCAACCAGTAAAGGCAACAGGATTTTTTTAAAAAAATATTTAAAATTCATCTGAGGTTTAATCTCTTTTTATTTGCGAAAAATTTTATTTAATAAACATTATAACTCTTTTAGCATTTGAAAGATCAATAAAATATTTTATTAGTTTGTGTTAGGATATAATCACTAAGACTTAATTATTTGAGTATAATTTTTAAAGCAGATAATTTTTTTCTTTATTATTTTTAAGATATAAAAAAATTCATGAAAGCGGCTGAAATTCAAACCCTAATGCAGAGAGAATTCCCAAATTACCATATGAAAGTAGAATCATGTGAAGAGAAAAGAGCGAGAATAATATTGTCTATAAACAATTCTCACTTAAGACCAGGAGGTACAGTTTCTGGTCCAACAATGATGCTGCTTGCTGATTTGGCTATGTACGCTGCCATTTTAAACACTATAGGATCAGTTGTTTTAGCTGTAACTACAAATTTGAACATAAATTTTTTACGAAAACCAAAACCTGACAGAAATCTTGTGGGAGATTCAAAGCTAATGAAAGTTGGCAAACGCCTTATTGTTGGTGAAGTAAGCATCTATTCTGAAGATGATCCCGAACCTGTAGCACATGCAACTTGCACTTATTCAGTTCCTCCTAAATCCTTTTAATTAATGAAAAGAACTCTTTTTGAACCGCTTGACTAAAGTGAAAAAGAGTAGAATAAAATTTATAAAGTCTGACGTAACAAAAATAGAGGTGGTTGAAGTCATAAACGCTAAAAGCAAATCTTTGCTGGGAGTTGTTGCTATTGATTGTAAAGTACACCATTATAAAGTTAAGTAACTGCTTTAAAAATTTTCTATATTATGATTAGGTTGATGCTCATTTTACTATTATTTTTTGTCCCTGTTCTTGAATTATTTATCTTAATGCAACTCAACTATATAATGCCTCTAAGCACAATTTTTTTACAATGTATTGTTACTCTTGTTGCAGGAATATGGTTAATTCATAGCGAAAATTTTATCTTATGGACAATTGTTGAAAGTGAACTCCATAACAATAGACTGCCACCAGAAGAAGTTGTTGCCGATTTACTTAATTTGGGAAGTGGTATTTTGCTGGTAGTACCCGGACTAATTACTGATGCAATAGGAATGGCTTTATTTATTCCTGTATTGAGACAAGAATGTATAAAACTGGTCAGGAATAGCATGAAAAAATCATTGAATCTAGCTAATCCAGACTATTAACTCTCTTTCAATTATTTATTAATATTTTAGAAGAAAATGTTTACAGGTATAGTACTGGGCACAAGAGAAATTGCTTTGCTTTCTGATATTGAAGGTGGAAGAAGACTTAGAATTCAACTCGACGATTTATCTGAAAATCTGAAGATTGGTGCCAGCTTAGCAGTCAATGGAGTGTGCCTGACTGCCGTAAAAATTTCTAATGGATGGGTAGAATTCGACATCATACAAGAAACTCTTATCCGCTCCAATCTAGGTACCTTAAAATTGGGAGATTCTGTCAACATTGAGCGAGCGTGCAGCTTTGGAGATGAGGTCGGAGGTCATAATGTCTCAGGACATGTTGACTGCATTGGAATTATAAAAAAAATAATAAATAATCCTAATAATTGTGATGTAATAGTTAGCTGTGACAAAAGTTGGATGGATTATGTAATTCCTAAAGGTTGGATAACAGTTGATGGTGTAAGCCTTACGGTAGTTGATTGTGGAGATAATTGGTTCTCTTTCTCACTTATTCCTGAAACTTTAAAGCAAACTGTTCTTGGTATCAAAACGGAAGGGAAAAAGGTAAATCTTGAATTTGACAATACTGTTAAAATAATTGTTCACACAATTCAAAGAATGATACCAGATAGAAAAAGAAATATTATATTTAATTTAAAAGATATATGAATATATATATCAAGGATTTGAATAAATAAAAGTATTGACAGTACTTTAGCGAGCAGCTAGCATTGTAAGGTTTGCAGGAGCTGAACGCAAGTTCTTTGAAAAGGGAATAAGAATAGACAGAAA
>PAZT01000045.1 GCA_002716165.1 Deltaproteobacteria bacterium
AATTATCTATGAAGTAATATATTTAAACATTTTTTCGGAGGAATTAATTATACAAAAATTGCTAATTTAAAATAAATAGCTGAGTTCATGCTTGTCGAGTCAGTATTTGTTTATTGGATTTGGGAGAGTAATTAGTCAAACATGTTTTAAGGGTCTTACACAAATCGACAAAGAATCTCCAGATGGTTTTGTCTGATAGCCTTTCAAAAAAATTTAAAATTGGCACATTAGAAAAAATAACTTATGTATGAGACAAAATGAGGTAAAAAAAGATGCAGAACAATTCTGCGGGTTTGTGGGTTTGATTGGCCGACCTAATGTAGGCAAATCGACATTGCTAAACAAACTAGTTGGTCAAAAAGTTTCAATAACTACTCACAAGGCACAAACCACCAGGAACCGGATTCTTGGTATCCGAACTGAAAAGGGAACCCAAATTATTTTTATTGATACTCCCGGAATACATAGAACTGAAAATATGCTAAATAAGAAAATAGTAGCATATGCCGAAAATACGCTGGGAGATACCGATTTAAATTTGTGGATTTTACAACCATATCCTCAAATTTATGAATCGAGGAATTGTTTTTCTCATTTGCATCCTGAAGACCAGCATATTCTTAAAATTCTTTCCAAAAAAAGGCGGATTGTGGTGGTATTAAACAAAATAGATACGTTATCAAAGGGTGACTTGCTTAAGAGTCTCGAAAATCTTGATAAGCTAGGATTATTTGTTGAAATTGTTCCTGTTTCTGCCTTGAATTCAACCAATCTCGATCAGCTGATTGCGAGCTTAAAAAAATATCTTCCTCCCCATCCGTTTTACTTTGAACAGCATCAGATTACAGATGTTACAGAACGTTTTCTGGCAAGTGAATTTGTGAGGGAGGAAATATTTTTGAGGTTGAGACAGGAAATCCCATATTCTGTTGCAGTCATTGTGGAACAATTTGAAGAGAATTCCAAATGCATTAAAATTGCTTGTGTTATTTGTGTCGAGCGAAACTCTCAAAAAGGTATAATTATCGGAAAAAAAGGAGAGATGTTAAAAAAGATAGGCTCAGGTGCTCGAAAAAAGATAGAGAGTCTTATCGGGAATAGAGTTTTTTTGAAGCTTCATGTAAAAGTCCTCAAACAATGGACCAAAAATCAACTTCATCTAAAATCTCTAGGTTTTGAATAACATACCAGAAAATATGAGTTTTGACAAATTGTTGAAACTGTATTATTTCCTTTAATTTATTTCTGAATAGAATGAGTAACTTGGTAAAAATACTTTCAACAATAGCTATTATTATATTTGAATTTTTTATGTTCCAGTTTTCATTAGAAATTGGGGCAGTTTCTTTGTTTTTGGTGGTTACTACATTTTGCATAGTTTTTGTCATAAATAAAATCACAACTGTTGTTGAGCAACCTAGTCTCGTTCATGCATCTGATCCTTTTCGAGATTCATCAAAGCATGCAGAAAATAAAAACAAATATGATACAGAAAAGACATCTGGTACAGAGAATTTAGTCCCGGGAGTAGATTCTTCAATTTTTGAGCAATTCAGGAAAAAGTTTAATTTGAAACAAACTAAATCATATGATGAAGATAATAAAGAATTTTCTGCGGACACCCTCAATTCAAATTCTGTAGCAAAGGCATATGAAAAAGCTATAAGTTCTCAAGAACCTGAAAATTTTGAGGAAGAGCTTGAAGATGTAGATCAGGTAAAAGTTACGTTAAGTGAAAACGTAAAAATTTTAAAAGAACTACAGGGTGAAAAAGTGGATGGAGCTAGGGAAGAAACATTTACAGAAGACCCCGAAATATCAGTCAGTGGTGAAGTTAAGAAAAAAAAGAAACTAGGGGCTGGTGAAGAGGCTCTTGAGTTACTAACTAAAAAACATCAGTCTTTAATAAATCAAAATGAGGTAAAATCATCGGAATCTCATGTTGAAGAAGATGATCTCTTTGCCAATGAATTGGAATCTCTTCCTGGAGGCGAAACACTTATTGAAGAAGGTAAAGAAGAATCTTTTGAAGAAGATATCTTTTCACCTCCAATGGATAATGAGAGTTTTGAAGATGAGGAGGGTTTAGCAATTTCCTTGCGGCAATCAACATCTCAAGGGGAAAAATTTGAGGAGGCTGAGGGACTGCTTAAATTAGTAACAACTGCTTGTGAGGCTGGAAGAATGGAAGAAGCAAAAGCAGGTCTGCAGAGTTATTTTAAATTACTCAAAGAGCTTGGACAGAGTCCGAGTAAGAATGTCCTCCAACTAGCTGAAAAGCTTCAAATTCCTATTGAACCTCCCAGTAGCATAGTATCAAGAGCTATTAATGATGAATTAATTTATGATGCTGATATCAATTCAGAAAAAATCACTCAGAAAGAAAATAAAAAAACAGATTATTCGGCTGTGATGGATGGAATTGTAAAAACTTTGGAAAAAAAAGAAGCTTATGATGAAGCATTACCCCTTCTAAAAGACCTGCTTAAATATAATAGGGAACGTATTAATATTTCTGCAATGGACCCGCTTTTCGAAAGGATTGAAAAAGCTCATGTTTCAATGAATAATAATAAGGAGTTGGTCGCAACATATAAAGAGCATCTTGCAATAAAGCAGCAGCTTGGGGACATGGAAGGAGAGTTACGTCTTCTAGACCTTATAAGCAAACATTATATAGATTCTGGAGATCAGAAAGCTGCAGGACGTTATCGCGCTGAAAGCGAGCGTGTCAGAGGTGAATTGAGCAGAAAATTAACTTGAATAAAATGAGTTTCTTTTTTCTATCTTAAATTGGGGGGGGACCTAAACATATTTGTTATGTATTTTAAAAATAAATGCACCCTTTAGGTGTTTGTGAGCTTAATTTGTAACCATAGTTTCCTGCCTCAAATTGTAATTCAGCAAGTAATCTACAGCCGCGAGTCCGGCGTTCTCGAACAACGTAAAATTCACTGATACGAGGTGATGTATCATATTCTAGGTGAGCAAACATATTGATTGCAGTAATAGTATGTTTTTCAGCAAGCTTTAGATATCTTGGCTGCAAACCTTTTTGCCAACTGTCAAAATAATTTAATCCCCATCCAATATGACTATCTGCTTCCACTAAACGACTCCTGAAGGATTTTTCTGGGAAGTCTGATAGGCTTTTAGAGCAAGAGATTAGCAAAGGTATTACAAAGAAAAAAAATATCAAATTTTTTACTAACATAAGTAGAAATCAACAATCTTGAATTTGTATAAAATTAGTTTTAGGAATTCTGGATGTTTATTATTTTCTCACTATCAAATATACTAATTTATATTGTATATCGGACTATATGTGAAAAATCTTTATTTTTAAAAATTTTATTTACTAGTATATGGACATAATTATCAGATTAATTTTTTTTATAATTGTTCATTCAGTTATTTTGAGAATTTGTTATTTCTACGCAAAATTGAAATGGCCGGTAACTTGCAGTTTGAAGCATAGGATCTACTTTTTTGTATTGTAAATTTACTGGATATGAAGCAAAAAAAATTTGGGCGTTCGGAGGAGGTAAAGGCGGTGTAGGCAAAAGTTTTGTTGCTGGGAATCTAGGTATTCTTTTGGCTCAAAATGGTCATACCGTTATTCTTGCTGATTTGGATTTGGGTGGAGCAAATATGCACACATGGCTTGGAGTAAACAGTCCAAAGAAAAGTATTTCTGAGTTTATAGAAAGAGAGGAACAGGACATCAAGAAATTATTGATCCCTACAGATATATCTGGGTTGAACCTTCTCAGTGGAGCAAAAGACGGTGTAGAAATTGCCAATATGAAGCATACTCAAAAACGTCGATTTATTACAGCCCTGAGGCAATTAGATGCAGATTATATAGTTATAGATTTGGGAGCAGGGACTGCTTATAATACAATTGATTTTTTCCTTCTAGCTGATTCACAGGGGTTGATTGTAATTCCTGAGCCTACATCAATAGAAAATGCGTATCGATTTATAAAAAATTCATTTTTCAGACAGGTCTTTCATAATAGCCAAGGCTTCGAGTTAAAAAATGTTGTAAATGAAATAATGCGCAAGGATAACCCGCACAATGTTAATACACCAAGAGAACTTATTGATTATTTTAATAAATTGGGAGGCAAGTCCACCGTATTTATTGAAGAGCAGATTCAATATTTCATGCCAAAATTGATACTTAATCAGGTGCGTACTGAACGTGATCAAATGGTTGGTCCAGCCATGAAAAAAGCGTGTTTAAAGTATTTTAATCTGAATGTAAAATGTATAGGACAAATAAGTTTTGATGATTCCGTTAGAAAATCTGTTCTGGAACGGCAGCCACTAGCAGTTGCATATTCAGATTCTGTACCTATGGAGCAATTGAAGTTGATACTCACTGATTTATTGAAAGATGATAATGAAAATTCTGGTAATAACAGCATTTTATCTCAACTTACTCTATGACTACTCGCAACAAAACTTTTGAAAATACAGAAGAAAATTTTTATCAAATTCTTAATGTTCAAAACACTGCCTCTTTATTAGATATACGTAAGGCATACGAAGGAAAACTTGAAGATGCTCATTTGGAAGCATTTGCCGGATATTCTCTGTTGCCTGAAGAAGAATCTGAAGAAAAATTACTTGAGTTAAGCCATGCTTATATAACTTTGGCTAACCCCATAGCCCGTGCAAAATACGATGATGAATTAAATCAAAACAAAACTCCTGCTAGGAAAAAATCTGATATACCCGATAAAAAGGCAAAAAAAGCTAAGGAATCTTCCAAAAAAATTGATCAGAAAAATAAATCTTTAGGGAAAGCTAAGATTTCAAAAAAAGAGGCCCAAGTTGTTGCAGGACAGACTCTGAAAGAAAGACAAGATAATTATTCGAAACTTTCAGCAAAAAATGAGCATAGTGCAGATAGCATCCAGGAATATTATAATACTTTAAAAACTGGTGGAAGTGAAATAACTTATAATGGTGCGGTTTTGCAACAAATAAGGAAAATGAAATCTATATCTATAAGTGAACTTGCCCAAATAACATGTATTCGTGGGGCATATCTCAAGGCTATTGAGGAAGAAGATTTCAGTAAATTCACTTCTGAAATATATTTAAAAGGTTATTTACTTTGTTACGCAGAGTCTATGAATTTACCAACTGAAAAGGTATTGGATGATTATATTCGTGTTTATAAAAATTCTGCGAGGTCTGAAAATGGTTGAAATTTGGTACGGCGGTATTTTACAATTGAGACCGATTGTATGGGCTGTTGAAATTGAAACAAACAGGATTTTGAAAAAAATCAGAGCCGGAAATAAGCCGGGTTCTGTACTCACTAATGTGAGCCGTGATCATTCATCTGGGACTGTCGTTACCGACAACCTCTAGCGTCCTACCCAACCGCCAGGCGGGCAGCCTGATTGCGGTTCTATTTGGACTTGCAACAGGTGGGGTTTACACTGCCAGTCCTGTCACCAGGACTGCGGTAGGCTTTTACCCTGCCATTTCACCCTTACCTGTGTTTCCTGAGAAACCATCGGCGGTATGTTTTCTGCTGCACTATCCATTGGCTTGCACCATCTGGCTGTTAACCAGCACCTTGCCCTATGTTGCCCGGACTTTCCTCCAGAATCCCGGAATCAAAAAAACTGGGAAGCTAGCGATCACGTATCCGACTCTGATGAATACTAAATTAACAACATTGTAAATAAGTTCAAGTGCCCTTATTTCTTTCAAACTCGAATCTAAAATTATATGAAGCATAGCACTAAAAAGAATTCTTTAAAGGAAAAATTAAAAAAAAATCAAATGCATTTAAGAGGCTTCAGTTTTATTGAAGTCATGGTAGTAATAATTATCCTGGGGCTTCTTTCCAGTATAGTCGGAGTATATCTTTTTGATTCTGCTGAAAAGGCAAAGGCTGACGCAACTAGAACTCAGATCCGGGGACTTGAAACTGCACTGGATTTATACCGACTTCATAATTCCCGGTATCCTTCCTCAGAGCAGGGTCTAAAGGCTTTGCTGGATAAACCAGAAGTCGGTTTAATTCCAAAAAACTGGAATGGCCCTTATTTACGTGGTAATAATTTGCCGGAGGATAGTTGGGACAGTCCTTTCAAATATCTTAGTGAAAATGGTAATGAATACGAAATAATTTCATTAGGAGCAGATGGAATTGAAGGAGGTGTAGATTTGGATGCAGACATTAGTTCAAGCGATTTCTGAAAAAAAACCAATACAAAGATATTATGGGTCAGGAAATGGTTTTACGTTTCTTGAGGTCATGGTTTTTGTAACTCTGATACTACTTATTTCAGGTTCAGTACTGCCACAGTTTCTGGCAGTTTTTTCCAAACCTATTGAAAAAGAATTTAAGCATATTAATGCTGTTCTTAAGACACTGAGAAATGATGCAGTTCTCAAAAACAATTCTTACTGCGTGCTGTTTGATCTGAAGCTACAGCAAATGATGACCTCAGAGAAGCTTGATTCAGGGGAATGTAGTAAAGAGTTCTTGGAAAAACCCAACTCTCTTAAGCGACATGAGTTTCCTGAAGATTTCATATTAAGTAAAGCGCAATTAGCAGGATCAAGTAATTTATCTCCCGGAGCAATTAACGAATTTATGGAAGTTCATATTAACAGTTCTGGATTTGTAACACCTTTTGTGCTTATTTTCTCACAAAATGATGTTTTAAGTTCATGGATAATTGAAACGAAAGGAGTCATGGGGAAGTTGCTTATAAGAGAAAAATGAGAACAATCAGGATCCCCGGATTTAAAATGAAAGGGGTATTTCATAAGAAAGCTTTCACAATCCTTGAAGTCTTAATTTCACTTTCAATATTATTAATCACTTTGATGGCTCTATATCAGTCATTTTCGACTTCAATTTTTATCCTTTCTTCAACTAATAATTTATGGAAAGCTATTTCTTTCGCTCAGAATGAATTATTGAAATCAGAACGGGCAACGGTCTCGCCTCCTGTTTCAATCAATCAGGGTGAGTTTGAATCTGAAAGTGAAATGAGTGGGTTCAGATGGAAGAAATTAGTACGAGACACTGTGCCATTCCCCGGTATAAAGATAAGGCAAATTAATTATCAATTACTTTGGAATGAGGGGGAACACATATATACTTATGATGCTGATATTTATGTCAAACCTAAATAATGCAAAGCATTTAAATTCTGGGTTCTCTATTTTGGAATTATTAATTTCAGTGACCTTACTTGGTATCGTTATGTCAGTAATTTATGCGGCATTTTTTCAAATTTCAAATTCCTCACTAAAAGTTCAATCTACACTTGATGCTCGTCAAGAATTAAGGCTTCTGATGAAAATTGTACTCGATGACCTTCAGAAAGTAAGATATTTAAAACACTTTGCTGATTCGTACCAAAGTGAAAATAACCAAAAAGAAACTGGATTGATATCTCAACGTGTTTTAGGTCCTAAAAACTTTGATACAGGACAAATTGAAGAAGTAACAAGAATAGATTTTCATACAGCGATCAAGTCTCGCTTCTTTCCTGAGGAGAATTATCGTGACCCAGAAATACATGAAGTTGGTTATTCATTGCAAGAAAATCTTGAAACAAAATCTTGGGAGTTTATTCGCAGGGAAGATTTTTATATTGACACAAATATTATGGAAGGTGGTAAATATAATATTTTATCTGAAAATGTAAATAAGTTCGAAGTAGAATTTTTGGAAAGTGAAACAGCTCTTGCAGAAGGAGGTTTTAGAGAGAAATGGACAAAAGTTTGGGATTCTGATGAAAGATTTTGTGCTGATTTAAAAGTTAAAGAAAATTTTTGTCTTCCCAGGGCTATAAGATTAACCATTTCAATTAAGGTTAATATAGAAAAGATAATTTCTGATACTCAGGTCATTAATCTTTGCGTGCCACCCTGTAATAAGGAATTATTCGATTAACTTCAAGATATATCAATTTAATCAATTATTCATTTTTAAGCCAGTCTACAGGTCCCTTCCCGTGCCTTATTATTTCAGGATCTCCTTGACTGAAATCAATTATAGTTGAATGCTCCGCGAAAATAATTCCCCCGTCTACTATGAGATCTACCTGTTTTTTATATTTTTCATGCAATTTGTGAGGATCATCATATAGCTCTTTTTCTGACATTCTCAAACTGCTGCTTAGAATAGGATGCCCAAGAGCGGCGACAATTTCATTTGCTATTGGATGGTCAGGCCATCGCATACCAACGGTACTTCTTGGCGTAAGCATCATTTTTGGTACAATCTTGGATGCTTTAAAAACAAATGTGTATGGTCCTGGTAATTTACGTCTGAGCAGTTTAAAAATATTCGTCTTAATTCCTTGAGAATATTCCTGAACTTCTGTCTGATTTGCACAAATAAAGGTAAAGGGTTTTTTCTGATTTACTTTTTTAATTATGTGTAGTCTTTTCATAGCTTTTTTACTGAAAATGCTGCATCCAAGACCATAGACTGTGTCGGTGGGGTATATAATAATTCCATCGTTTTTCAAAACATCAACGACCTGCTTAACACGAAGTGGATTTGGATTTATTGGATTAATGCTAAGTAACATTAATAGAATTTAAGAATTAATAAATTGTTCATTCATTCCACCCCTAATGTTTAATCAAATCAATTTAAATCCAAATTTAACCTTTGAGTCCAGTCTTGTCAATAATTCTTGGGAATATAAGATAAGATTCAAATCAGTAAGAAAATAGTTTTTTTAAAATACAACTATTTATATTTTTTTCTTTTTTTAAAGATTTTCTAAATATACCTTAGATTCTTGAGTTTTTTTAACTTCCTAAACTACCCAATGATAAAGGATAGTTGATGAATAATGTTGGAGCAATACCATCATCTCCTTTTGCAAGATCTAAGCGGTAAATCAAACCTGATATAATTGCTCGAAAGCCTAATCCATAGGAGCTTCTCAAATTTTTATGTAATTGAGATATGTTATCAGATACGTTGCCTAATTCATAAAAGAAAGAGGCTTGAAGAACAGTTCTTACTCCAGCAATAAAAATCCAGTTTATAGGCGTTTGTTTTTCTGAGAAATTATGACGATACTCTAAAACATAGTTTAAACTATTTCCTGCGAAGAATCTTCCCTGACTATATGCGCGCATACGATTTATTCCTCCCAGAGCGGAAGCCTTGCCGTAGATGTTCCTCTCCAACCAATAATTAGTTCTCATTTTTTGGACATCCCTGCAGGCATCTGCTTTCATTTCGAGATCGCATTCTAGGCCTAATTTGTTACTTAATTCATCTTCATCAGTCAATCCTCTTTCTGAAATGTAAGACCGTGACTGAAAAGCGTTGATCAAAAGTGTGTCCGACCCTAAAAATGGGATGTAAGTTGTCAAATTTATAGAATTAACTTTATAGTCACTTAGTACATTGAGGCCGTAATTAGTTGCATTATGTAAAAGCTCAAATCGAATTCCCTCACGGGGCTCTAAATGATTGTCAGTCAAATCGATCTGAGTACCAATTGTATGGTCTATCCAGGTTCTGGAAGTAGATTTTATATTTGAAAACTGATTCTTCTTGTTATCAAATATTTTTGAAATATTTGCTTTTCCTGAGGAATAACCAAATTGTAGTTCAAGATGTTGGTTATAAAACTGAGATTGCAGGTTAATTGTCGAATTGTTCGAATTTTCAAAGGTCTGATAATAATTGTTCTTACCCGAATATATTCCCCTTTCATAGTTTAATAAGCTGATATCCCAATTATAATGTAAAACCCTGATGAACAATTTGTCATCGATAATTGGAAATTTTTGTATTTGAACAACTGTTGCTTCAATATCTCCTTTTACCAGGGTTTTGATTAGCACAAGGTCTGTGCTTTTGTAGAAATTTGAGATCAATCCTGCAATGGGGACAGCACATCCTACTCCTTCTACACAACCAGGAAGTGGCGAAACCATCCATCCAAGCTCTTTATCTGCTTCTCGTACAGTTCTCTCAGGAGGGAAGTCGTAAGAAAAAGCGATTGTGGGCAGTAGCAAAAACAAAAATAGCCATAATTTGATCATTCTAAATAAATAATATCTAAATTAGGATTTTTGAAGTTTTTGAAAATATTGGAAAAAAATAATTTTGATACCATTTATTGTTTTTTTAAATTTTACAAATATTTTCCTATTGATTTAATTTGTCTTTTGGGATTAAAAATTGTGGTCTTCTTCCAGCTATTCCTCTTAAAAGTCTTCCTAAAAGATCTGCGCCTGTAATGATCCTTTTTTCATTGTTCCAGCAAAGAATGAGATCATTGTCGATAACATCATCTTCTGAGTGTTCCGGGTGAACTCGCAATTTATTAATAACTTCTCCAAGTGGAGTCTTTGAATCTGAGACCACTATTGGGCGATGACAGTAAGAATAGGGTCTGAATGGTTCAACACCAAAAAGTGCATCCCGCAGAAATAAGTCTGCATTAAGCACCAATCTTGGTGTCCCTTCAATCGAAGTCAAGATTACCCATTTTTTACCAGAATTCTGAACCTGATTTAAAAAAGGGTCTTCAGGACTCCTTTGAAATATAGGAAAGACAGGAAGGTCGAATTCGGTTTCCAGTGAGATAATGCTTGCTGGATCAACCACTTCTCCTTCTTCTCCAACAGGTAAATCATCAATACTCAAAAAATTTAGAGCTCCTGTACCTTCAATTTGACTTATGTCTGATTCACGTGATTCCATATGTTTTTGCAGCATTATCCTGAAATCTTCCTCTTTGAAGTACAGGACGCCTTCTTTTCCAAGCCATTTGTCAAGTAAAATGGCTGAAGGTTTGCTTACAGGATATAGAAAAAATCTGTAAAATCTAATTACTGGTGAAAGAATTATCCCCATCCGAAGCGCATTTCTTGAGAAATAAGCTTGTGGAAGGATTTCACCAAACAAGGTGATGCATATAGATGAAAGGAAAAAAGCCCAGAGGCCAGCTAGAACTGAATCTGTTAAAAGTGTCAGCAATACGTTTATACTTACATTTCCCCATAGCAAAGTTGTCAGAAGCAGATTTGCGTCTTTTCTTAGTTCCAGCACCTTTAAAGCTGCTTTATTCCCAGATTCTACCTCAATCTCAAGTTTGAGCCTGCTTAATCCAAACAAACCTAGGGTAAGTCCAGAAAAAATTGCTGATTGAGTTAAACAGAAGAAAATGCCAATAAAGAGGGCAAGTTCCATGTAATTGTCTATAGTTATTAAATAGGTTTGATTATCAATGGCATTAGCCAAAATTTTGCTTACTCTAACAGTTCTTTTAAAGTTCTCAAGATTATTTCAAAAATATACAATGTTTTACAAAATAATTGTGGACGGTTAAATATATTTGATTGAGTAAAAATATTATTCTAATTTATGAATTTTTGCGTCAACATAAAAAAAAAAAAAAGAATTGTTTATTATGTATTACCCATATAGACTGTTTCGGTGAAATATTCTATTATTTACCAGTTATGTAATTAGGCACTCGATTTGCACAATTAAGTAATTATAGTTCAAAATTTAAAATTTTTTTTAATTTCTCACAACTTTATACTGAGAAATTCTTGTCTATAAAATATACAAATTGGATGAGGTGACATGATGAAGAAATTATATTTTCTGATAATTTTAGCCAGTATGACTTTTCTTTTAGTAAGCTGTGCTGACAAACAAGTAGAAGAGCCAGATACTCCAGAACCACCTCCATGTGTTGGAGATGAGTGTGACGCACCACCAGCACCACCAGCACCACCACCTCCTTGTGATCAAGATCCTAACAGAGATGAAAGGGAAGAATGTAAGGAAGACGAGGAGGAAGAGAAACCTGATCCACCAGATGATCCACCACCGACAGATCCACCAGATGAACCACCACCACCACCAGATCCACCAAAAGGTGATGGACTAGCATTTGTTAATAGGACTGAAGCTCAGCCTGTAGAAGAACCGCCTAAAAGCCCTCCCACGGAACCAGCATTTGTGAAGAGGACTGAAGCTCAAGCTATAGAGCAGGAAAAAGAAGAGGAGCTAATCGTTGAAGAAAAAGATGCGGATGAAAGTGTTCAACCACCTAAAGCTGAAGAAATAATGATTTTGCCTCCTGAAGAAGCAGATACTGCATTCAGTGAAATGGGGATGATTTACTTTGCATATGACAAAAGTGAAATTTCTTCTGAATTTGAAGAAGTTATTCAGAAAAATTATGAATGGATCTTTCAAAATCCGGATGCCCAAGTTCAACTCGAAGGACACTGTGATGAAAGAGGTACAAATGAATACAATCTTGCTTTAGGTGAACGTAGAGCTAAAGCAGTCTTTGACTACCTTGTGAGCCTTGGGGCAAATCCTTCACAGTTTACAATAGTTAGTTTTGGCGAAGAACGTCCAGTTGCTTATGGTAGTACTGAATCTTCTTGGCGTCAAAACCGTAGAGTAGAGTTTACCCGTTTGTAAATATCTTGGATATTCATCAGCAACTTTGAAAACGCCTTGACTCATGGTAACCGATTGGCTAGGCGAAACGAGCATAGTCGGACTGGTACTGGGCGGAAGTTTAATAGCGAAGCTGGTGCTGTTCATTTTGGCTGTAATGTCGGCCCTTTCATGGGCCGTCATTATTATTAAGGCTCTGCAGTATTTAAGTATACGTAAACAGGATAATAGATTTTACCGGGCCTACCTCAACGAGTCTAATCTCAATCAAATAAAAAATATTTCAACTGAATATCCTTATTCTGCTTTTTCATTTATGTTCAATACGACTTATAAGGAAGCAGCAAAAATGATTCAGCGGATCCAGCGATCTTCTCCTGATATTTCTGAAAGTAACTCAATGCTTCCTCATCTCAGCAATCAGTTGCAGAGAGTTATAGAACAGGCTATCAATGAAAGATACTCCTTAATTGAGAATAGATTGAATATTCTTGCAACTATATCAAGTGCCGCACCATTTGTAGGGCTCTTTGGAACAGTCCTTGGAATTATCAACTCCTTTCAGAGCATAGGAACTACTGGTGTTACTAGTTTAGCTGCGGTTGCTCCAGGTATTTCTGAGGCATTGGTTGCAACTGCTGCTGGCTTGTTGGCGGCAATACCCGCACTAATGGGATACAATTATTTTAGAAATCAGGCTCGCGTCTTAACTAATACTATGCGTAATTATGGCATGGAACTTACTAATCGATTTGAATGGATTGTACATGGGAGGCTCCTGGGAAGAGAATGAACCTTTGAGTGATATCAATGTTACGCCTTTTGTAGACGTTCTGTTGGTACTATTAATTATATTCATGGTTACTGCTCCAATTGTCAACCATGTTATCCAAGTGGACCTTCCACAGGACAGTTACAACAAGGACGTAATGAAGCCTCTTAAGGAGCCTCTAAAATTAGTGATAGACAAATTTGGAATATTATATATTGGAAAGACGCGTATTGGAGATAGTGTCCAAGAAGAGAATCAAACTGTTTTGAAGGATAAAATAACACAATGGATCAGAGGAAAGAAGCAGCCTTGGTTAGTTGATGTGGAAGCAGATGAAAAAGTTGATTACGGATATATTGTTCCGGTAATAGCAAGGCTCAAAGAGCTGGATGTCAGCATGAACCTAGTTATTCTTCCAAAACACAAATAAATTTGATTTATTACCTGTTCTCTTTATTTGCCACAGTGGAATTTTCTTTGTCAACATTACTATCATCTTTTTCTTCGGAAGTATTCGTATCTATTTTGGCAGGTTCATCTTTATTTTTTTTCGTGGCTTTTTTGAAATTAGTGATCATCCCACCAAGCCCCTCACCAATAAGTGGTAAGCGTTTTGCCCCAAATAGAACTACAACTATAGCTAAAACGATTAAAAGTTCCCAAACACCTAAACCAAACATTTTTAGAGCTCCAACTTATTTAGTAATTTTTAATGTCATTAAACTTTAAAGTACAATCCTATAACAGTCAAACTTAACCGCAGGATAATTACATGATTTTTATATCATGTCAACTTCAAAAATTTAGTAGTTTTTAATATTGTTATATGAGTAACGATTCTTCAGCGGAAAAATCTTTACAACACAAGCTGGATTTTTTAGCAGACGCGCAACAAGTTTTGCAGGCTGAAATTGCTCGTTCCCAAGTTTCACTATATGATGTTATGCTTTGGAAACAAGGCACAGTTGTGAAATTTGATAAAATATTGGGATCAACAATTGATGTTTTAATAGGAGAACGCCTTATTGCAAGGGGAGAAGTAGTTATTGTTAATGACCGCTATGGTGTGAGAATCAATGAAATAACTCATCCGGATGAAAAACCTTATAAAGAGTGGAAATAATATATTGCATCTTAAATTTGTTTACTACTCAAATAGATTCAAAAAAATCTAATCTTTCAAAGCCTTTCTAAATGCTGAGGCAGTTATCTCTAGGTCTTCTTCTGAATGTGCTGTTGACAAAAAAAGAGATTCAAATGCTGATGGTGGCAAATAAACACCCTCCTTAAGCATATTCTGAAAAAATTTAGTAAACTTCCCCGTATCAGATTTAAGCGCTTCTTGGAAATTACTTACCTTATTTTCTGAAAAAAAATAACCAAACATTCCACCAATTGATTGCGTTTGAATTTGAATTCCGGCAGATTCAGCAGCAGTTTTAAGCTCTTCACAAAGCCATGCTGTTTTTCGGCCCAGTTCTGGATATGGATTCTGATCTTTGAGTATTTCTAAGGTTGTTAAACCTGCGGATACTGCTAGGGGATTACCAGACAATGTCCCTGCTTGATATATTGGTCCTGAAGGTGCAATCTGAATCATAATGTCTTGGCGCCCACCGTATGCTCCCACGGGCAGGCCTCCTCCAATAACCTTCCCAAAAATACTAAGGTCGGGAACAATGCCAAATATTGATTGTGCTCCTCCAAAATCAACTCGAAAACCACTCATAACCTCGTCGAATATAAGCAATATTCCTTCGCGATCACATAAATCGCGCAGACCTTTTAGGAATCCGTGTTCAGGCGCTATCATGCCCATATTCCCTGCTACTGGTTCAAGAATAATTGCCGCAATATCCTCAGGGTTTTCTTCAGTAAGACTAATAACAGAGTTCAGGTCGTTGAATTTAGCCTGAAGTGTATGCTCGACAAAAGAAAGTGGAACTCCAGGAGAGTCGGGTATTCCTAATGTCATTGCTCCGGAGCCTGCTTTTACGAGGAGAGGATCCACGCTGCCATGATAGCAGCCTTCAAATTTAATTATTTTATCACGTTTAGTATATCCTCGTGCTAATCGTATAACTGCCATGGCAGCTTCTGTTCCTGAATTTACAAGGCGAATCATTTCCACACTTTTTACTGCGTCACATATCATTTCAGCTAACAAAATCTCACCCTCAGTTGGTGCACCAAATGAAGTCCCATATTCAAGAGTTTCTTTAAGTTTCCCAATAATTTTAGGATTAGCGTGACCAAGAATCATTGGCCCCCATGACCCCACGTAGTCAATATATTCGTTTCCATCTTTGTCGAAGATTTTTGATCCTTGCCCCTTAGTAATGAACAAAGGAGTCATATTAACAGACTTAAAAGCGCGAACAGGACTGTTTACTCCTCCAGGGAGTCTTTGCTGAGCTTGATAAAATAACTTTTTAGATTGTTCGGTCTGCATGAAGGTTGCAATTATCTAAAAGGAGTTTTTCATGAACTAATAAATTTTGTTGTAAAAACTTAGCTTCGTAAAATTTTAGTTTGTTGAACGAGCATTAGATTGTCAAGATTTCAAGAAAAAAAATTAATGTGTAGCAAATTTATATTAATACATATTATTTTAATTTTGATTACTGGCTGTGCCACCCCGAACAAGAAATATGGGATTTTTTATGATCCCGATTACAGGGTAATTGATCGTGGAGCACTTGATGTTAATGTAATAAGTCAAGCATGTTCTGATAGATTTAAGGATTCATTGTCAGCAGCAAAAAATAATGGAGAATTCCATTTAAGAAGTATTGTTGGGAATAAAAACCATAGGATTAAATTTAAACAAGTTAATAGTTATATTAGTATGGGTAAAATCTGTGTGCAAGTAAGGGCATCATCTATACCTCCATAAAATTTAAATCCAAATGCTTGAAGAAGTTATCTTTGATTTCTTGATTTTTTGCAAAGTCATCGATAAAGTAAT
>PAZT01000046.1 GCA_002716165.1 Deltaproteobacteria bacterium
ACATGCCTTTATGTCCCTCTGCAACCCAAGCAGATGCCAGTTTTGGGTCCTTGAAATAGTCTGCACGATAGTTGAAATTGTGACAGTCACCGTCAATTGATATTCTGTATGTTTTACCATCCCATGTACCTACAGGTGCTTTCAAGTATCCAACATAATCATCCATGTCTATTTGATCTTTAACCCAGCCGGGCATTTCTGAGGCCAGACCTTTGCCGCAAACATCTCCTTCAAACGGTGCACCCATTTCCAGTATATCAAAATCGACAGTACCTGTAGCGATTGACTGTTGCAGGCGGGCATTATAATCTGCCTGAGCTAGGTCTATCCATTTAATTTTTGCCCCTGTATACTTTTCCCATGGCTTAAGGAACCCCCTGAACAGAAAGTTGTGTAGATTCTGGTTGTTAAGTCCCATGAAAGTCAGTTCAACTCCTTTGAATTCACCTTTTGAAACTCGAGACTCAGTAGGACCAAGACACATTGAACCGACTTTCTGCCAATCTGAATCAGTTGGAGACCCTTTGCCCACTCCAGGTATTTTCAGGATTTCCTTCCTGACATCGTGACCTCCTGCAGATGCAGTATTGCTTAGCAGGCTAATTCCTGTCCCGGATCCAGCAGCAACAACTCCTGCACCGGCGACTGCCGTCGAGGCTTTCTTGACAAACTGACGGCGATTAATTTTTTTCTTATTAGACATAATAATTCTCCTGATATTTAAATTTTAAGAGCAAATTGACATACTTTAGTGCATAAAAATAAATAAAAACACTAAATTATTTTTATACTCAATTTAATTTCTGCATTAAGCAGAAACGCAAAACCAATCACGATAAGACTGGTAAAAATACTGCATTTATTGCAGTACCAAACTGCTTAGTTTTGAAAAAACTCAACCATAATAGACTAAACTAAGAATTCACCTTTCTCAATCATTTTTTCTCCATCAAGATAAAGCGCACCATGACTTCTTAGATCTTTTACAAGATCCCAGTGAAAAGCTGATTTATTAATTCCACCACATTTTGGATAGGCTCTACCAAGAGCAATATGAGGGGTACCTGCCATTTTTTCATCAAAAAGTAAATCGTAACAGTAGTGGCTGATTCCGAAATTAGTCCCTACTCCAAATTCACCTATACGTCTAGCCCCAATGTCCATTTCAATCAATTCTTGCAGCAAGGCTTTATTTTTATCAGCTTTTGCCTCCACAACTTCTCCCTTTGAAAAACTTAGCTTGATTACCTCAACGAATTGTCCTGCAAAGACTGCAGGAAATTCAAAGGAGATATATCCTTCAGCACTGTCATCAATAGGTGCGGTGTATACTTCTCCTTCGGGCATATTTATATGACCGTCATCCATAAGGTACTTTCGTCCCTTTGTGTTAAAACTTCAGTCAGTATTATCACTGACTATTCTTACTTTTTCTGAAGATTGCAGTATTTTTTGAATTTCCTTATATCTTGTGCATTCTTTCTCCCAATCAAGCAGTGTAGCATTAAAGAAAAAGTCCATCATCTCATCTGTGCTCATGCCTGCCTGTTGAGCAAATGAGGTATTTGGCACTCTAACGATTACCCAACGAGTTAATTCAGTCCTTAAAGCAGAAACTTTTCCCAATGACTTGCGAAAAGCCGTAATTCTTTGAGGTTTAATTCCATGAAATTCATGTGGATTACTTGCTCCACGAAGTCCTATGTAAATGTTTGCCCAGCGTATTCCTTTTTCCTGCAATTCATGAGAAATATCAAGCTTCTCTGTATCACCAGAAATCATTAGATCCCGCTGCAGTAATGTTGATTTAAATTCAATATGTGGATGAGCACCAGATTTAACAACTGTCTTATGAACAGCCCTTGCCAGTGGCCACGTGTCTACTTCCATCATGGTGATCAAAACACGATCACCTGAAACAGTATTGGTCGAATAATTTACCAAAATATCTGCTTATTGTTCCCAACGAGATTCATTCATTTTAATTTAGTTATTATCAGCGAATTTCATTAACTTTTTCCATGAATCTGTGCACCCTATCTGGATCAACTGTATTCCATGTATAACCGTTTTGTTTTAGATGTGAACCTATCACACAACCGTCTGTAAAAGAAAATATTTCTTCTACACTGTCTATTGTAACTCCAGTGTTTGCAAGCAGTGGAATTTCTGGTATTGATTCCCGTACTTTTCTCAATTCTGCCTTGTCCACACTCATTCCAGTCATCATACCTGAAACACAAATTACATCTGCTTTAGATGAAAATACGACACTTTTTGCCTTGGTAGCTAATGTCCTTTCATCAAGGGAGGTTGAAAACTCAGCGTTTATGTTAAAAAGCATTTGCAGATCGGATCTTCCACAAGATGAACGTAATCTTGCAGCTCCAGCACAGTCTGGTGCCCACAGTCCCATATCCGAGGCATATAGTCCAGTGTATATCTCCCTTGCAAAGTCAGCCTCTGTTGCTACTGCCAAAGCCACAGTAGCTAAGGGATCCCATAAATAATTAACTCCAAACGGGACCTTAATCATAGATTTTACCTTACCTATTATAGCTGCAATAGCAGCCAATCCTTCAGGTGGTGCCTTGAGGACATAAGGCCGGTCAAACTCATTCCCAAACATAACAGCATCAACACCACCGGATTGAAGTGCTTCTAGATCTTTTAAAACTGTATCCAAGATCTTGCTCATTCCTGCTTCAGTATCGTAATCTGGAGAGCCGGGCAAAGCTGGTAAATGAACCATTGCTACCACTGTTTTTTTGCCTAAACTTATTGCAGGTTTTATCATAAATTCTTCAATTATTCATCAAATGTTAATTTTTTTATATTTTCATTATGCCCAATTTTTTTCTAGGGTTATGAAGGATGAATTGCGGGTTATTTTAAGTAAAAAAATGTTGGACAATGTGAAGAATTTATTTTTTTTCTATTTAAATGTCAAAATATAAAAAACAAAATTTATATGTGATTTATACAAAAATTCAAAAAAAGCTAAAACCTTGGGCTAAATTAGGAGAATAAATAAGACAGGAATTTGTAGTTCGGGCTCAATCAAATAAAAATTTGTTTGAATCAAAAAATTTGTGAATTTTTATATAAGATACAAATCTAATTAATATATTTTTTTATTCTGAAATTTAAACTTAAATTATATTTATTAATTATTCAGTCTTTTAGATTATTACGGGTTTTTCTAAGTGCACTGTAGGTTTTCTTGTAAGATTCGAAAAATGGCTTGTAGGCTTCATGACATTCAGTACTTGGTTCAACTATACTATCAATTTCTACCATAGTCTCTACTGCGGAAGGGATGTCCCTGTAAAAACCTGCTCCAACAGCAGACAATATGGCACAGCCAAGTAACGGGGCATCAGGATTTTTTGTGAGCGTTATAGGAACGTTTGAAACGTCGGCATGTATTTGCAGCCAGAGTTTTGAGCGAGTTGCTCCTCCTGATATAACTATGTTCTCTGGTTGGAATCCGTTTTCTCTCATCGATTCAAAAATCAATTCACTTCCGAAGGCTACTCCCTCAATTGACGCTCGGAAAATGTGTGCCCTGCTATGCTTTAAACTGATGCCATGAACTGCGCCACGAGACCTTGGATCAGTGTATGGAGTACGATTACCCTGAAAATGATCCTGTACTATAAGACCCTCAGAACCGGGAGGAATGTCCTGTGCATCCTTGTTTAGGGAAGAATAATCATTTTCACCAAATAGATTTTTCAGCCAGTTGATTACTGAGCCAGTAGAGGTCTGACCACCCTCCACAGTGTACAATCCAGGAATTAGTGCGTCAGCATATGTCCCCCAAATCCCTTCTCCATGAAACGGCTTTTCACTTAATCCAAGTTGAAGGTGGGATGATCCCGTAATTAAGGCAAGGCTACCGGGCTTAACTACTCCTAAACCTATCATACCAATTTGCGCATCGGCACCTCCCTGCACTACTGGAATTCCGACAGGAAGGCCTAGGTGTTCAGCAGCTTCTGAGGTCAACTCTCCGATTACTTCACCAAGACGGATGACTTCCAAGGGCCACTTTTCTGCGAGATCATTTAGATCAAGTTTTTCCAACAGGGAATTTGGAACACTTTTCTTTGAACCTACCTTGTCTTCTGAAAAATCAAAATGCCAGCGTGTTGAAACGTTATTAATACTCGATACAAGTCGTCCAGTGAGATGAAAATTTAAATAGTCTTGGTACTCGCATATGGTGACCGCCTTACAGAATATTTCCACTTCATTTTGCTTTAACCAAAGAGCTTTAGGTATCATCCATTCGGCTGAAACCGGACCTTTACCATTGCCGTTAACTAGTAATGCCGGATCTTCACATTCAGCAACCTGTACTGCTTGTTTATCACTGCGGACGTCCATCCATATCAACGCAGGACGCAAGGGATCACCTGACTCATCAAGAGCAACAACACTGCAGCAGGTTGTATCAACTGTTAATGCTGAAACCTCTTCAGCTGAGATTCCTGATTCTTGAACAGCTTTGCGAACTGAAACAGCTAGGCCCTTCCACCAGTCTCGTGGATCCTGTTCGGCCCAGCCTGGATAAGGGAAATTTGTTTGGTAATTTGTTGAGGAATGGGCAAGCGGGGTCCCAATTTTATCAAATACACCTGCACGTATGCTTTCAGTACCGCCATCGACCCCAATTACGAAATTACCACTCATTGCCATTTATCATGATCATGGCTTACTGCGCGGTCAAAATGGGTATACCCACCATCCACAAAAATATGCTGACCGGTTGTATGGGAAGAACTGTCGGATGAGAGAAATACAATAGTTTTTGCAATTTCCGCAGGAGTTGTAAGTCTATGAGAAAGAGGTACCAGATGGCTTACTGCCTGCTTAGTTTGTTCAGGATTTTTACTTTTCTGAAAAAACTTCTCATACTGTTCAGTATGACATTCTGCAGGCATGACGCAATTTACTCTTATATTATTAGGTGCCAAGGCAACTGCCCATTCTCGGGTGAGAGCACGTATCGCTCCTTTTGCAGCAGCATAAGCAGAGGTATTACCTTGTCCTGTTTCAGATACTTTTGAGCCGAGGTTTACAATACATCCCTGACTTCTTCGCAGTAGAGGTAGAGAATAATGAGCCATTGCGTAAACATGCAATAGATTGGTACGCACCGAATTCATGAATTCTTCAGGTGGAGTTTCTAAGCCAAGTCCATCGTTAAATCCCGCATTATTTACCAGAACATCTATTCCTCCAAAAATAGATACTGTCTTTTCAACAGTTTCTCTACAGGATTCGGGTGTATTAAGTTCTGCCTCTATGAACTTTCCATGCGGTCCTATAGATTTTTCAAGTTTAGATCCAGACTCATAATCACGGTCAGCAAAGATAACATTACTTCTTTCACTATGAAAAGCTAGGACGGTTGCGGCTCCAATGCCTCTAGCTCCGCCTGTGATCAAAACTACTTTATCCTTCAGTCCCAGCTTCATTTTTCACTTAAATCGTAATCATTAATCTTTTTATTAAACTAAAAAACTTTACCGTCCGCTCCAATAACGCCCTTAGTGACCATGAAACATCCGTATGGTCGTGTCTCTGATGTTGAGACCACAGCATAAGTATTACGCGACTGAGCATAAAATTCATGCCGTTCAACTGATTCCATTTCCCATTTACGATCTGAATTTTCAATTGCAATTTTATGAAGATCTTTATGAACCTCAAGCATTGAATCGGGTTCTCCCACAACCTCCATATAATGGATAGGAGCATCGACAAAACTGTCTAGTGGGAATACTGAAAATATTGCTTTGGCAGTTTCACAAATATCTGCTCCATCTATTCTGATCAAGCTACCATGAACTGTTGTGGATGCTACTGAATCAGCAGGGAAATTCCTGTCTACAATTGTAAGCACATCACCATGTCCCATGGCGCGCACAACGTAAAGTAATTCTGGTGTAAGTAAGGGATTAATATTTTTGAGCATTGTTTTTTTTTATTAAAAGTTAAAGTTACCAAAAAAATTTTAATTAAAAATTATCCAAGATTATACAGGCGCTCAGCGTTTATGTGAAAAAGTTTTTTTTGCTGAATCTCAGGGCGGTTTTTTACGATTTTCCTTAGTACATCAACCCATTCTGATAGACTCGCACCAAGAGTGCAAACAGGCCAGTCACTACCAAAAACTACACGGTCTTCTCCAAAAGCATCTAAGCAGGCATTTATTGTTGGAGATAGTGTTTCAGCATTCCATCCCTTTTCTGCACGAGAGATTATTCCAGAAATTTTGCAGTATACATTTTCTAGTCTTCCTAACTGCTGAATTCCCTCTAGCCAGTACTCACTTTTATGAAAAAATGTTGAATTCAGAGGAGAAGTGTTCCCAATGCGCTGTCCGTTGACGATATAGGGGTCTGCATTGCCACAATGATCTAGAATAAAAATCGTTCCCTTATTCTTACTGCAAAGCTCCACTGCGTCCTGAATTTCAGAAGGGCGAATGCATATGTCAAAAATTAGTCTACGCTTCCCAAGTTCCCTTATTCCTTGCATAAAATCACTGGTGAGACAGTATTGTTTTGGTTGCTGCGGAGTATGCAGTACCTGCCTTACTCCTTTTATATAACGATTATCAGAATTAATTTCCAGAAAATCTGAAAATCTAGAGTCTCCCGGATTTCCAGAAATGATCATTCTCTGCATAATTTGCTCTTCTGATTTGCAGAGTATGGTCATATCTTCAATTTCTTTCTGTTTTTGATCAACATGTGTATCCACTTCCATGTAAATTGTTTGGTTAATTCCGGTACCCTCTGAAGCTTTTAGATAATCAGCAAGGAGGTACCCTTTTTTCAGTGCAGGGACATTATTAAGCCATGGCAGATTTAGTCTCTCTAGGTCCCAGATGTGCTGATGTGTGTCGATGATCTTAATCATAACCATAAGAATGAATAAAAAATTATTTTTGCATTAAGATGCAGCAAGCTATCACATTTGTTGAAGAATTTAAATTTATTTTATTAATAGTATTTTAAGAATTTCAATCTTAAAAGCATCTATAACTAATTATTTCTAATACTGAATTCGTTCATTTAAAATTGTATTTCTACTTTTTTGAGTAAGAGGTGAAACTCCTTTTAAGAGGAAGCTTTCATATGATTCACGATCCAGGATACTCCAAATATAAGCTGGAAGGATAATTATTTGTAAGAGTAGAAATATATAGAGTAATGCTTTTAAAAGACCGTACATATCTTTTATCAAAAAAATAAGGCTTAAATATTATATATATATTTAAGTATTTTTCGCTTGAATAGTTGTCAGAATATTTTTTATCAGTAGTGGAAAAATTCCCAGTAACACAAAAGATATGATCAGTGAAGGAGATAATATATCATCAATTACTTGAATTTCACCAAGTTCTGAACCAGCATTAACATAAACTAGAGTTGCTGGTAGCATTCCTAATTGGCTAACCCAGAAAAATGTCAAAGTCCGAAGACGAGTCAAACCCATTGCAAGGTTTATTGCAAAAAAGGGTACTGCAGGCAAAAGTCGCAACGTGAAGAGATAAAAGGCTCCCTCTTTAAGCATGCCAGAGTTTATTTTCATCATTTGTAATGCAAAACGTTTTTTTACTAAATCTCCAAGAAGGTAGCGTGAAATCAGCATAGCTAGTGTTGCGCCAATTGTACTGGCAAAAGAAACAACTAGTGTCCCTAAAGTTAAACCGAACAAAGCACCACCTGCCAAGCTTAGAATTAAAGCTCCAGGAATTGAGAAGGCTGCGCTGGCTAGATAAATTCCAAAGTATGTGACTAATACTAAAAGTGGATTTTCCTGATAATAAAAATTTAATTTTTCTTTTGAAGATTTCAGGTTCTCTAAGGTTAAATAATTATGCAGATCAAATAAAAAAATCAAAATCATAACTATTATAATTGAGATTGCTAGAATTATTTTTTTAATCTGCATCTTCTTGTTATGATTGTTTAATACTATTTTTATTTTAAATTAGATATTCTATTCTCCGCATGTTTTCTACCGCCAATTGGCCACATGCACCTTGAATATCTTGTCCCTTAGAAATACGAAGTGGTGCTATAATCTTATGATCTAGCAGGTATTTTTGAAACATCCGTGCCTGTTCCGGAGATGGTGAGTCGTATTTGCTACTGGGAGTACTATTATAGGGAATTAAATTAATTTTGAATTTCAGACCGTGTAGCAACTTGATCAAATTCTTCGCATCTTCAATTGAGTCGGTCAGGCCCCGGATCAAAACGTATTCAAAAGTGATTCTTTTTCTTGATTCAAGAGGGAATTCACTACATGCTTTTATTAGTTTTTCAAGGTTATATGATTTATTTACAGGCATAAGTTTGGTGCGGACCGCATTTGTCACACCATTAAGTGAAACGGCAAGGTTAGCCTTGATTTTCTCAAAGCCAAAAATTTTTATCTTTGGCAGTAGGCCTGATGTGGAAACAGTGATACGACGATGGGAAAAATTAAACCCGTGTTCATCAGTAAGAATTTCTAATGCTTGCATAAGGTTTTTGTAGTTATGAAAAGGCTCTCCCATGCCCATGAAAACAATATTACGAATATTTTTTGCATTGGGAAGTTCCTTCCTAACGGCAAAAATCTGATTTATAATTTCGGAAGGGTTCAAGTTACGTATTAAACCCATTTTTGCTGTCATACAGAAATCACAGCCCATAGCACATCCTACTTGGGAAGAAACACAGATTGTATTATGATTTTTGTGAGGAAGGAAAACAGTTTCAATAATGTTGCTATCATCCAGTAGGATTTGGAATTTGATGGATCCATCTCTTGACTTAAATTTGTTTGAAACCTTAAGGGAACAAACATAAAAATGGTTTTCAAGTATTTCCCTCGTTCCCTGTCCTATATTTAACATTTTGTCAAAGCTTTCAACTCTCTTTTGGTAAAGCCATTTGAAAATCTGATCTGCACGAAAAGGTTTCGTACTGATTTGGGGTTTTTCATTTTTTTTAAACCATTCACGAAGGTTTTGACGTGTAAAGTTTTTTATGTTGTTACGTTTGGTAACCATTTTTTAGAAATGAAACTATTTTATGAATATGATATCTTTTTATATTAAGCAATTGTAGACATGTCGTCAAGGATGACTGGTACTCAAAAATGATAATTTTACATTTAAATTTTTTATCAAATGAAGTGTTTAAAGTGTGGAAATTCAAATCCAGAAAATGCTGCATACTGCCAGAATTGCAAAGCATATCTTGCTGAACCTCCTGGTATGGAATATCTGGATGCATTCAAGGCATTAATATTGGGATTGTTTTTCACTGGAATCTTCTACTTAGTTTTTCCAATCCCAGTTGTCGGAAACGAATATTTATTGCAGCTTTTTTCAGGAAGAATCTCAGAAACAATTTTTGCTCTTATAATGTGGTCATTGTTTTTGATAATGTTCAAGTGGCTTCATTATATTCAGCAACATCGTGCATATGCTGCTTTTAGGAATCAGCTGCTACACGATTCTTTATCACAAGGGATTTATTTGAAGAATGTTGACGAAAGAATCATTGAAATCAGCCAGTTCATGCAGGAGCAAAAAGTAAAAAAAATACAGGACAGTGTTATCTTTAGACGTGTACGAAGAACTTTAAGGCATCTTAAGGCTATTCCAAAAAAAGAAGAAATTACTTCTATACTTAATTATCAGGCAGAAATTGACCATAATCGTATGCAAAGTGGATATACTTTATTGAACGTTTTTATCTGGGCAATACCCATACTTGGATTTATAGGTACAGTTTTTGGAATTGGTCAGTCAATTGGAGAATTTTCAGATTTTATAAGAAGCACAGACGGAACAGACTTAAATGCTCAGATGCGCTCGGCTCTCGGAGGAGTAACAAGCGGTCTATCAGTAGCTTTTAGTACAACATTTATTGCGTTGGTAGGTGTCGTCCCAGTCATGATGCTTTCATCATCCTTACGCAAACGAGAGGAAGACCTTCTCCTCAGTGTTGAAGAATACTGCCTAGAAGATTTGCTGCCAAATTTACATGTTCGTCCCGGAGATGAAATGCTTGAAGATTCAGTAAACTCTCATTTAGAACAAATGGTAGAGTTTTCTGAAAACTGGCGCCGGCAGGTATCTCCATTGCTTGATACAGTTGAAAAGCATTCCAAAAGTCTTTCTTCTCAGGTTTCAGGTTTGCAACCGTTGATTCATAAATTCAGTGAATCATTGTTTGAGACTAAAAACCTAATCCTAAAAAATCATCAAGGAAAAAGTAAAAACTCTGCAGAAAAGGCAACTAAAATAGATATGCCAGATTCTTAAATTTCATCCACAAATACTTTAGTATAAAATTAATGAAACATGCCACTCATGTCCCCAAAATAAGTTTATTCCCATTTCTGAGTGTTCTTCTCAGCACAATGGGCGTATTGGCTTTCCTTTCTATAAGCTTTTCACTTGTTATCCCAGAAAATGCTGACGATTCAATTAAGCAAAGAAATTTTCAGTTTGAATGGGTGGGTGCTCCAGGATATGTAAGTCCCATATTTTTTCGTTGTTTTAAGGATCGTGTTGAATATTTCAATTTGTTTAAGAATATTGATCATACTATTTCTCTCAAACAACTTCTAGATCAGCTAGAAGGTGAAAAACCAAATTTACTTTCGTATCTTGTTCAGGTTGCGAGTTTAAACAAAAGTATCAAAAAGCAGTTTGGGAATAAAGAATATTTCCCTTTACTTCTGGTTTATCCTGAAGGGGTTTTAACAACAGAACTGCTTATCGTAGTGATTGACCAAATCGAAGGATTAAACTACGGGCTAGAGCCGATGTTGCCTCATTGGAATGTCCCATACCAAGAACTTAAACTTTAAGTAATAGCATGAACACATTTAAACTTTTCATGTTCCCTTTTTTTTCTTTAGGAATCATATTAATTACTTTAGGGTGTAAAGTTATTTTAAATACCCCACAGGATGGTCATGAAATTAGAATGCGTAATGCTATCCGCATAAACCCTCTTCATGAGTTGGGATATATAAGGTTGGCGCAATACTTAGAAACTAAGCATCGTTACACAGAAACTTTTGAATTACTCCGTGATGCTCAGCAGCATATTCCAGAATCTATAACACTTATTCGTCTCGAAGGAAGCCTTTTTCAGGGCCTTGGAATGTTTCCTGAAGCAGAAAAATTTTACACAGAACAACTTGCAAGGCATCCGGGGAATGCGCTACTTTTTTTGGACAGGGCTCAAATGCACTGGAGAATCAGGAATCTTGAACATGCTCTCGAAGATGCCAAAAAGGCTAAAAGTATAAATCAATACCTTTTTGAAGCTCATTATCTGATTGGTGTTATATTAGGAAGAAAGACTGATCCTGAAGATTCTAAGTTAGTCGATGAAGCTCTTGAAGCACTTATTTTAGCAAGTCAAATTAATAGCGCAAATCCGGATGTTTGGCTTCGTATTTCTGATTTGTGGCAAAGAAAGGGTGAATCAAAGAAGGCTAGACTGGCTATCTTGCGTGCAGTTGAACTTTCTCCAGAATCGAAGATTTACCTTCGTCGTTATACTATATTATTGGAAAAAGAGCTGGATGAGTCTGCTCAGCAAAACTCTTTAGAAATTTATAATTCTCTACATAAAACTCTGCAACACATGCTCAAATTATTTCCAGATGACAGTTGGACACACTCCCACTATGGAAATTGGGCATGGACACAGGAAAAGTATTTCCTTGCGGAAAAACATCTTCAACGTTCACTTGAACTTCAGGAAGTATATCCATGGGCAAGCTTTAGACTCGGTGTTGTGTATTTTTCTCAGGAAAAATGGTTGTTGGCACTGGAACTTTTTGAAGATGGTTTAAAGCATGAACCAGAAAATGCTTGGGCAATTCAGCAAACAGCATTTATTCTTGAAAAGCTAGGAAATAATGACCAGGCAATAGCCCGATATGAATGGTTGATGGACAACGCTCCGCCTAATTTATTTATAATAAATCGTTTGAGCAAGGTGTATTGGAATGAATTTTTATTTGAAAAGGGAGAAAAAACATTGTTGCGTGGATTGAAGAAATTCCCTTTACAAACAGAGCTTGTTGATAAATTGCTTACTTATTATGATTCTCACAGGCTTTTTGAAAAAGGAGCAAATATTTTGGAATCTTTTGTGGAGCGTAATCCTAATAATTCTGGAGCAAAGGCCAAACTTGGTTTTTATTTCAAAAAAATGAAAAGACTTGAAAAAGCTATGTTATGGTTTAAAAAGGCTCAGGAAAACTCAAAGGATTTTGAATGGGCACTTTTTCAACAAATAAGCATTTTAATAGATTCTAATAGTAATGATGAAGCCGAAAAGGGACTTAAAATATTTCTTAATTTAAATCCTGATGCTGAATGGGCTCTGCTCAAACTAGCAAAACTGAAAATGAATAAGGAACATTTTGATGAGGCAAATTCCCTGCTGGAAATAGGACTTAGACGGAATAAAGATTCATTCCCTTTGCTTGAAACTAAGGGCCGGATTTATGAATTACAAGAACGCTGGAGTGAAGCAGAAAATATTTTTCAACAATTAGTTAGTTTTCATCCGAAAAATTCTATGTTGCTGACACATTTGGCCCTTTCAAATTGGAAACTTTCAAGATATGAGAAGGCCCTTCAAAATATAACTAAGGCACTTTATGAAAATCCTGCCAGTATCTGGGCATGGAATCTTTATTTGCTTATGCAACCCACAGAAGTCAAGCTAAGTTGGATAGGAAATGAAATCCAGACATTGATGCCTGCTATGAACGCTCTTGTCATTCGTCAACCAGAAAAGGCCTGGAAAGAAATAACTAGGGTTCGAACTGATCCCTTCACTAGACAAGTATTGAAAAACCTATACTTTCTTCTCTCGGAAGCTACTGAAGAAATCAAGATGGAACCACAGGACATGTCATCTAAAAAGCTTTCTCCTTGGATAAATCAGCAATGGGGTGTTTTTCATGAAATACTGGGAAATCATGAACTTGCGGCGCTTCATTATGAGGCGGTTCTTGAAGAGTTGCCTGACAGCATATGGATACACTCACGCCTAGGCTGGATATATGAAAGGCTGGAAAAACTTGCAAAAAGCAAAAATCATTACTCTCGATTTCTCAAAAAGCATCCAAAAGCACATGATGTAAGTTTTAGGCTTGCTAACGTTTTTACATTACTCGGTGCTGAAAAGTCAACAATAGAAATTTACGAAAAAATTATTGCTGAACGTCCTGAACACGATTTGGTTTTGAACAATCTTGCTTGGATATATCTAACTGCAGAGGACAAGCATTTGCGTGATATTGATAAAGGAATGAAACTAGCTAAGAAATCAGTGGAACTGCATCCAACAATTGACAACCTGGATACTTTGGCAGAAGCCTATTTTCAGTCAGGGAATCAAAAGAAGGCAATTGAAGTTATCCGTAGGGCTGCTAAAGAAATGAAATATCCTGTCGAACGTCAATCATACCTTCGTAAGCAACTGCTAAGATTTCGCAAAGGAGAAATTAATATTAGACCTCCAGTTCTTTCCTGAGAAAATTTTTTTTGAAAAATTATTTAAAGAATTTCAAAAATACTTCCAAAATAAGGGAGTTATTTTTTTAATTGACAAATTATTTTTTTGCTTTTGAAAATCTTGAAATATAAAAGCTCCGAGTTAAGAAAATTGCACGTTTAGGTGTTTTGCGGACTTTTCAGCAAACAAGAATTTACTCAAAAATGAACTGTGTCAAAAACATGCTGATTTCATCTGCCCATCATAATACAAAATGGACAGATATGTTTTCGTACTATACAAAAGAATTAACTGAACAAGCAGAAAAACTGCTGGAATTTGTAGGGCTTTACGGAAAACGGTTTTTAATTTCCGGAGACCTTTCATTTGGTCAGCAAAAGCTGCTTGAATTTGCTATGGCACTAATGAATGAACCAAAGGTACTTCTTCTTAATGAACCAACCGCTGGAATTAATCCTACTTTGATTAATGGACTGATTGACAGATTGAAGCGAGCCAATAATGAATTTGGAATTACTCTCTTTGTTATCGAACACAACATGAGAGTAGTCATGAATCTGGCAGAAAGCATCTACTGCCTTGCTCATGGAGAGACGCTTGCTAAAGGATCTCCTGAAGCTATTAAACAGGATCAGAAAGTAATTGATGCATATCTTGGAGCACATTGATGCCAAAGAACAATCTATCAAAAAATACTGATTCTAAAACTTCATTTGGTTAACATGATGGAGAAGTAGAAACGGTTATTTCGGTTGATGATGTAAATCGTGAAGCAAAACAGCTGGCAGAAAAAGTCAGCATGGAAAAAATATCTGGATTAGTAAATGGAGAGGCGTTCTTAAAGATCGAAAGCTTGAACGCCGGTTATGGAAAAATGGAAATCCTGCATGACTTTAACCTTCAAGTTGGTAAAGGACATTCACTCTGCATGATTGGTCCAAATGGCGCAGGAAAATCAACTGTACTTCATTCAATTTTTGGCGTCACCAAAATTTTTCAGGAAATATTAAGTCTTATATTGGAGACAGTCATCAATCAATTGCTCAAATGAGTTCTAGCCAGAAGCTTAAAGCTGGGGGAATCTCATATATTCTTCAGGATAATTCAGTATTTCCTGACATGACTGTGGAAGAAAATTTGTTAATGTGTGCCTATTTAAAAGAAAATACGGACGAAATAAATACCTCAATTGAGCGTATTTTTGAAAAATATGACAGTCTTAAGGTGAAACGTAGCAAACCTGCTAGAGTGCTTTCTGGAGGGGAAAGAAGATTACTTGAAATTACCAGGGCACTTGTAATGGAGCCAAGGATTCTACTTGTTGATGAACCTTCAATCGGGCTTGAACCACGTTTTATTGATATGGTTTTTTAAATTTTGGATGATCTGCAGCGAAATGAAGGCAAGACTATTTTGATGGGGGGAACAAAATGCCAAGAAAGGTCTTGAAATCTGTGATATCGGATATGTTTTTATTTCAGGCAACCTTGCGATCGCAGATACTTGAGATAAACTTCTTAAAAATCCTGATGTTGGAAGATTGTTTCTTGGCGGTTAAAAGTAGACTTTTTAGTATTTTTATGAAATTTTTTTAATAGAACTCAAAGGAAACGCCCAGAGTTTGAAGATTCTTCAACTGGGATCTTATTTTTGAAGCTCTCACTAGGTTTTTCCCAATGTTGTTCATGAGTACCGACATATACGAGTCCAAGCACAAGAAGGGCAACAAAAATAATAATTGCTTTCTTTTCCTTTGGTTCAAAGTTGTTCAGCATAATCAGAATTGGTGAAGGAATCTGAGGTCGTTATTGTAAAAATAACGAATATCATCTATGTTATGTTTTAGAAGAGCAGGTCTTTCTACTCCCATACCAAAAGCAAACCCATTCCATTCTTCAGGATCATAACCACCGTTACTTAGAACGACGGGATGTACCATTCCGGCACCAGCTACCTCCAACCAGCCCGTGTTTTTGCATAGACGGCACCCTTTGTTTTCACAACTGCAACTCATGTCTATTTCGATACTTGGCTCTGTGAAAGGAAAGTAGCTTCCCCTTATTCTGATTTTGCGTTCTTCACCATACATTTTGTGAGCGAATTCACCCATCACACCGATTAGGTCAGTTAGTTTAATATTTTTACCTATTGCCAAACCCTCAACCTGGTAAAACTGATGTTCAGAGCGTGGCGTTATTTGCTCATATCTATAACATTTTCCTGGAAGAATCACCCTAATTGGCTCTGGAAAATATTCACGCATTGCTCGGATTTGTCCGGGAGACGTGTGAGTTCGTAAGACTACCTTATCATTTACCCAAAACGTGTCCCACATGTCTCTAGATGGGTGATACTTTGGAATATTCAAAAGTTGGAAATTAAATTCATCACTTTCAACTTCTGGAGCTTCGTAAACGCCAAAACCCATTTCTTTGAATATTTGGTATATGCGCCTCAATGTTTGTGTTGTAAGGTGTAGATGCCCAGATTTGCAGGGACGCCCTGGGAGTGATACATCAAGATCATCAATTCCTAACTGTTGATCAAGTTTGCTTTCATGCAGAGACTTTTGCCTAGAATTAAATAGCTCTTGGAGTTCCTGTTTAACTTTGTTTATAACCTTACCTATTTCAGGTCTGTCTTCTGCAGGTAGTGTCTTTAATTGTTTTAGTAATGATGTCACACTTCCCTTACGACCAAGATAATTGTGATACCATTGTGGCAACTGTTTAGTTTCGGTTAAAGAATTTAGTTCTATTTTCCCTCTTTCTCGAAGGTTTTTTATCTTTTCAAGCATTATTGTGCAACCATTGGGTGATTAAAATTGATTCAAATGTTTATAAAAATTTTTGGGTAAGATCTTTGAAAGATTTTGCATGATTTTTTTTTATTTTGTCAACTAAATTGCAATAAACTATTTTTGCTGAACAAATCTGGAATTATCATTACTCATAAAATATTAATTAATTTAAATGGGAATTATCCACATTGTTAAAATAAGTGATCAACCAAAATTTTGAAAAAACATTCAATTTTTCATATTATTCTTTTAATCAAGTTAAAAAAACTATGGACTTGGATTCGATTCTGATTCATTAATTTCTTGTTTAATCTCTGAAAGATTAATGTCAACTCCACTACTTCGAAGTCGTGAAAAAGATTCAAAAACTCCCTCTAATTGCTCCCCATCTCTAGCATTTTTTAAAATACGATGTTTAAATTGCTTAAATGAAATTTTATGGCTACCTTTAACTCTAAGCTCGCCATTAACGAATTCCTGTAAATCTAGATGAACATTATCAAATTGATCACACCAGTTATTATATGTAAGGTATGCTTCCTTTAGTGGAATAATATCAGGTTCGACTAAATCACCATCATTCCCGGAGGAAGCAGAGCTTTTATTGGCCATTTGCATCTCCCTTTCAAGCGTTCTGGCAAGGTCTGGACGTCCAAGTGGATCAGATAATCCTGTCGCGGACAGTGTGCTACTGGGTGAAGTCATTGAAGGGATTTGCTCTGAAGCTATTTGATTAAATGATTGCGCAGAAGTCTTTGAAGCACCTGTCTCTATGTTAGAAATTCTCTGCTGCACTGTATGAATTTGATCAACCATTCTTGTAAGCTCCGCCTGCAAAGCTTGCAATTCCGCGGCTCCAAGAGCTTTTTTTTCGCCAGTTTTAACATAATTTGGTAGCACGTTTATTTGCTGTCTTTTAAGCCAAGCAGGTGTAGTAAGCCTAGTCTGCCATTCAGGATGTTCACGAAGCTGATTTTCACAAGAAGCCAGCCATGTTTGAAAACTGAATGGACGATTGGGAATTTGCGCTGGCTTTTTGAATGTAATTGGGCAATCAATCTCAGCTATCCACTGGAGCCAGCCGTCCCATGTTTTTTTTGTTTCTTGCTCCAGTACGAATTTCTGAAGCCTTTCTTCAAGAGCTTTGAGCATGTTTGGCGTTTCAACTAACTGTTTTGCCTTTAAACTCAGAGTTTACCACTAGTTTCCATAGAATAAATAAAATCAATAAATGTCCTAACAGCATCACTTTCCCCAAAAGTTTCCTCAATTACTCGCAGTGCCTCGTCATTTTTAAGTTCAGATCGATAGTAAATTCTATGAGTTTCAAGGATTTCTGCGATTTGTTCCCGGCTGAATTTTTGACGCTTCAAACCGACGATATTCACACCTTTAACTTCAAATCTGTTTCCATATCCCGTAGAATACGGGGGGACATTACGGTCAATTAGAGATCCTGCCCCAGTATATACAAAGGAACCTATATTAAGGAATTGAGCAACCCCATTTTGTCCACCTAAAGTAACATAGTCATCCAAAGTAACATGACCACTTAGGCCTGTGTAGTTTGCTAATATATTGTTGTTACCTATCCTACAGTCATGAGCAACATGCACGTACCCCATCAAGAGATTACTGTTCCCGATTAAAGTTTTGCCTCCTCCCCCGATTGTACCTCGGTGAACTGATACACCTTCACGAAATGTATTGTTACTACCCACAATCAGTTGAGTTTTTTCCTGATTAAATTTTAAATCTTGAGGATCACCTCCTATTATGGAAAAAGGGAAGAAAATGTTTTCGGAACCAATTCTGCAGGGACCATCAACAACAACGTGAGATTTTAGCTGGCATCCATCACCAAGTTCGACTTCTGCACCAATAAGGCAATAAGGTCCAATTGAAAGATGATTCCCCAGTTCTGCTTTTTCATCGATAATTGCTGTTGGATGGATATTGTTCATAATTTTAATCAGTTAATTTTTTGTTTTATTTGTCAGATTATTTAAATTTTTTTAAACAAGTTATTGTGCGTTGAATCAATCTCTAAAGTCAAGGGAACACTCTATTAATAAAGGCTTTTCAATACAAAAGCCACTTCTACTAATGTTCCAGAAACTAAGGTTCACGAATTGCATAAATCAGGCTTATTCAGTACACATTTCGTAATCATATTATCAAAGAAAAATGCAAAAATTTTTAATCACATTTCTGCAAATTATTCTGTTTGCTTCATTAGCAAGTGCTGATACATTAAGACTTAACAGTGGTGAATCCCTTGAAGGTAAAATTAGATTAATGGATGAAAAAACATTATATTTAGAATCAAAGCTTACTTCACAGGAATTGAAAATAGACAGGGCCGACCTTAATCTTATTGAATTTGATTCCTCTACAAGAAGTTTCGCAAGGAGGGTTGGATTTGGAATTTTTTACCGTCCTAACGGTAATGAAGAGAATCTCTCTGTAAAAAATTGGCTAAGTTCAGACGATTCTGCTGAACTTCTGGTGGGATACGAATCTGGATCACGGGACACTTTTGGTGTTGAATTAAGGTATTCAAAAGTTTTCATGGTTGAAGGGACAAATGACCTTTATTATGGTGCTGGTTTGGGCATTATCACTAAAAGCAGTGACCGTGGTACCACGTTGAGATTTTTTTCAGGTAATGAGTTTTTTCCTCGAGGAAGTCCGAATCTTGGAATATCATTTGAGCTTGGAGTGCTTAGCCAAAAGGGAGTTAGCAGTGCATCACAAGGATTCTATAACGCTTTTTCAGCTCGTTACTATTTTTGATGAGGAGGCATAATGGTCAGGAAAGTCTCAACTCCATCCAGTATTACTTTTGAAGAATCTGATAAGAATGGCACACTGATGAGGAATATCTTTGAAAATCTCGAAGAGATTCCTGACAAAGAAACAACCCCTGAACAAACTTCAACTAAAAAGTACAAATCATCATCTCGTGATTCTATTAAAAAACCTGACGAAGAAATCGACCTCCATGGTAAAACGAGAGATGAGGCTATTAAAATAGTGCAAAAATTTGTTTTCGATTGTTATCAGAAAAATTTGCGTTCAGCATTGATTATTACGGGTAAAGGTCACAATTCAGCTAAAAAAGGACCTGTACTTAAAAGAGAAGTAAAGCTTTGGCTTGAAAGAAATGGGGAAACTTACATTACTGATTTTTATGAGGCTCCACCTCGATTTGGTGGTTCGGGAGCTATCTGGCTGAATTTTAGGTAAAACTTTTCAATTAATCTTTCCGGGAACTGACAATGTAAAGCAGGGAATAGCTACGTCGAATTCTTCTCCATCTTTTGAAGTCATCCTGTATGTCCCATGCATTGTACCCACAGGGGACTTGAGATGTGAACCGCTTGTATATTCATATTCTTCATCAGGCTCTAAAACAGGTTGTTCGCCGACAACTCCATCACCTTTAACTTCATTTATTTCACCGCTGCTATCAGTGATAATCCAGTGTCGACTCATTAACTGGACCGTACGCTTACTGAGATTTTTTAAACTAATATGATAAGCAAATACATAGAGATTTTCTTCAGGTTTAGAATGGGAATCTAGGTAAAAAGATTCAACCTGAACCTGAATCCCTTCTGTCATTGTTACTTCCATGGTTCTCCTTATCATATGAAAATAAGCACCTGTTATTATCGTGTTATATCTTTATTTAAAGAAAATGGCAAAGATAAAATTTAGCGTGTCGACTAAAAGGACTTGGCTTGCTCCGAACAAAAACATAGGGTAAGGTTGTTTTATTTTATTTTGTTCATTTAATCTCAATCAATTAACACTTTTTTTACATAAAATGAATGAAATTCGTAGATTCAGTTAAAATTCATGTTCGTTCTGGAAATGGAGGGTCTGGGTGTACTTCATTCAGAAGGGAAAAATATATTCCTGAGGGAGGTCCTGATGGAGGAGATGGAGGCAAAGGTGGGAATGTTTTTCTTGTGGGTGATGATTCCAAAAATACTTTACTAGACCTATCATTTCAGCAACATCAGCATGCGGAAAATGGAAAAGGCGGCGGAGGAAGTGGTAAACATGGACGTAATGGCAAAGACTTGAGAATATCAGTTCCATTAGGAACAGTTGCAAAATTAGATGAAACTGGTGAAGTTCTTCAAGAAGTAATTGAAAAAAAGGACTATCTTATTTTTAATGGAGGTCGTGGAGGTAAAGGAAATGCTCGATTCAAGAGTTCAACAAATCGAGTTCCTGATTATCACCAGAAGGGTGAGAGTGGAACTGAATGCTGGGTAAGACTTGATCTCAAACTTATGGCTGATGTTGGTCTTGTTGGTTTTCCGAATGCAGGTAAATCAACGTTTATCAGTCGTGTGTCGCATGCTCGCCCAAAAATAGCCGAATATCCATTTACAACACTTGTGCCGCAGCTTGGTGTTGTTAAGCCAAAGAAGTTTGATCCGTTCGTGATTGCTGATATTCCAGGTATTATCGAAGGGGCACATGTCGGTAAAGGTCTTGGAGATAGGTTTTTACGTCATATTGAACGAACTGCGAGTTTACTACTGCTCATAGATGTTTCAGGTTTTGCACAAAATCCTCCAGAAATGGAGTATAAAACACTGATTAATGAACTAGAATACTTTTCAGTTAATATGTTAAAAAAAACGCGAGTAGTAGCCTTTACCAAACTTGACGCTGTTACAGAACTGGAACCTCTTGATAAACTTCAGCATCAGCTTGAATCTGATGGTGAAATTGTCTTTAGAGTTTCTTCCGTAAGTGGTGAGGGTGTTCAGGATCTTCTGCATTTTCTTGCTGAAGTTGTAAAAAATGAACGTCAGAATGAAAACCACAAAATAGAAAATATCGATTATGATTCAGGCGGGCTAAACTCAATTTGGGATGACTGACTGAATTAAAATCCATCTAAATAATTTAATGAATATTTTTTATAAACGAGGTATTTTATAAATATAACATGTTAAATACATTTTTATAGAATATAATATATAGCATCATGGGGGTATATTTTTAATTATTTACTATTTAATAAAGTATAAAAAAATTATTTAATAATTTATATTTGCTCTTAGGATTGCTTTTAATCAATGGCCAGAGTGAAGTTTATATATTTAAAATATTATTTTAAGTGAATAGTTTGTATAAATAGGGGTATAAATAGATGTCTTAATGAATATGGATGCAATATTAAAAGCTATAAAGGGGTATAAAATATGCATATTATTGGGGTACTATGATAAATTATCTTTTATTATTATTTTAAAATCTTTAAAATAATAGAACCTTAAATGTGGACCAACTGCTTCAATGTACACCCACCAAAATAATACAACTTTGAACTGGCAATGAATAAACTTACTGAGAGCTCTATAAAGAAAGCGAAAATTCTTGATAAACAATATAAAATCTATGATGGCGAGGGGATGTTTCTTTTGGTTCACCCCAACGGTTCTAAATACTGGCGTATGAAATATACATTTGATGGAAAAAGTAAGTTAGCTTCTTTTGGTGTTTGGCCAACAATATCATTAAAAGAAGCTAGAGTAAGGAGGCATGTTGCTAAACAAAAAATTAAAGTTGGTATAAATCCGATAGAAGAAAAGAAAAAAAATAAGCAACTGAAGCAATTAGGGTTAAATTCTCAAGAGAATAAAAATCATAGCACTTTCAAAAAGCCTGAAAATGCGACTTTTGTGCTTTCATCGATTCTATCTCATCATAAAAGGTTGATTGATACGAAAGAATTACTTCAGTCACTTAAGTTATTTATTTTTGGTGATGCTGCTAATGTAAAGACCTTTTCATCTCTTAATAAGCAGGAGATGAAAGAAATTCTAATAAAGATTATTTTGAACCGAGGTAAATTTTTTAAGATTATATGGGGGTTTTACTTAAGTTTACCAGTATTTAATATTGCAGTACTATTTCTATTATTGTTAATTGTAACGGATTTTTTTCCTGCCCTCTTCACTACAGTTGTGTATTTCATCCTTACAGCATTGTTAGCAATTATTTTTAGTTTATGGGAAGAGAATGATGTTCACGATTAAGTAGCATGTAATCATTTATGAAATGTTCTAAAAAAAATATTTCTAAATATTCTTCAATTAGTATTTTAAATTATAATTACAGTGATTTTTAAATGCTATTAAATTTAATCTGAACCAGTTGAACAAATGTTATGTCCTATAGAAAATTATTTAATTGACACTTATAATTATTGATTGTTTTAATTCTCATGAAGTTTAATTGATGGCAAGCCTGATAATTATGTTTTAGTTAATATTATTTGTTTATCATAAGAATATTATTAATCATATGACATTTTTTATTACTCCTATTTTAATGATTAAATATCCTTAAATTATTATGAAAAATAGACGAGTTCAAAAATTTTTTTCATATAGAGTTTTTGTAATTTTAGCTTTCTAACTATTATTCACTCGTTAAGATAATCATCATAAGAAAGTTTGCTTGTGATAGATCGATGCTGTTCAGTAGCAAGTTTTTTCCAAAGTTTATCTTCGTGATCTTGCATCTCCATTAATTCAGCGTAAATATTAAGTGCTTTATTTTCATCTCCATTAATGGCATTTATTTTTCCAGTTTGATAGCGCGCCCAAAAAACCTGCTCCATTATTTCCTCATTTTCTGTTTTTTGATATGTTCTGATTGCTTGTTTGTAGCTTTCTAGCGCTACATCATAGTTTTGAGCCTTGTAGTGCATTTCAGGACCAAGGAAATGGCTTTTGACAATGTATTCGGGAGTATCCTGATGATCTATAGGATGGTTATAACTTGCTATCGCCTTTATGAAAGCTTCTCCAGCATCTAAAAATTCTCCTGTTTCTTCATGCATCTCGCCTAGCTCAAAAAACAGTTCTGGGACTATTTCTGCTTTGAGGGGGTTCCTTTTCTGGTTATATTTCTGAAGTGTCTGCCTATAAACGAGTAAGGCTAATGAATAAGATTTTTGCTGCCTGTAGATTCTTGCTAGAAGTTGTCTTGCTTCTGCATCATAGGGACTTTCAGGATATTTCTGGAGAAATTTTGCTAATGTGTCACGTGCATCACCCAGTCTATTACTAAGCTGAAGTGTAATTGCTTTTTCCATTTGTACCAGTTCTCCGACCGTTCCTTCGGAACGTGTTTCCAGAAAACTTAGAATATCTAATGCCTCTTCATAAAAGCTAAGATTTCGATGTGCGGCTGCGGTTTGAAAAAGGGTTGTATCAAAGCGAAAATTGAAAAGGTATTTAGCCTTATAGTCATTGTATATACTTACCAGTTCAAAATTATTACCTTTACGAAAGTGACTGTCGATAAGTCCTTTTAAATTTTCGTCAATGTTTTCCTGAATAAGTTTTCTCTTTACATAAATATTTTGGGGGTATTTCCGCATAAATTCTTCAAGTGATGAAATCGCATTTGTAAAGAATCCGTACTGAGTTAGTGTGAGACCCTTGCGAAGCAAAGCTTCTTCTGCCTGTGGTGTTTCAGGATAAAGATTTGGAATTTCTTCATAAACCTTGATTGCTTCCAAGTATTCATCTGAATAGGGTCTTTTTGCCAATATATTTGCTATTCTGAGTTTACCCACTAGTGCGATTTCGCGGGAATAACTCTTTATTGCATTCTGGTATGCTTGTATTGCTTCATCTTCCTTTCCTTCATCTCGCAGAAAATCTCCCAAACGGATTGCTACGAGTTTTGAGAAATCTGCATTTGGGAATTTTCGTAGTAGTCTCTTGAATATTTCTCTAGCAGTGACATATTCAGCATTTTCATAATATGTTTCTCCCATATGAAACATAAGCGTGGGATCATTACTTGGATATAGTTTGTCTGAGCTCCTAGCAACATCAAAAAATTCCTTAGCAGTTATGTAACGTTTGAGACGGTAAAAAGCCTGTGCCATTTTGTAATGAGTAATGGCATAATACTTTGGTTTGGGGGCTGAGCGAAGGTATTCCTGAAAATCAATAACAGCTGTTTCCCATTGTCGCTGATCAATTCTGCTCATTCCTTTCCAAAAACTTGCTTCCATTGCCTCCATTGAATTAGAGTAGCTTTGCTGAAGGATATTGAAGTAAACATCTGCCTCATGGTGAAATTCCATTTTCTGATAGGCACGCCCTATCCGGAAATTGGCATGGGGTATCAGAGAAGCCGGTTCAAATTTATATCCATTATTTGTAGCATTTTTCTCTTCATCCTTGATGATGCGTATTGCAGTTTTGTATGCTTCAATTGCTTGATGATAGTTGTCTCCTATCCTGCGTTCTAGCATTGTGTAGATTGTATCTCCAATGCGGACCAACGCCTTTGCTGCTTGTGGATGAAGGGGATCTTCAAATTCTTCCCCAGCATTTTCCTTACCAATAGCGTATGCCTTTCGGAAATGTCCAACAGCTTTGTCATAAAGTCTTTTACGAAATGCAGACTCTCCAAGCTTGTATTCAGGAATAATTTTTGATGCTCTTTTGCGACGAGCTTTTTTTTCTTCTTCTATTTTTGATAATTCCTCTGCACTTAATTTTTCTCCCTCCCGTACTTCTTCAACCATATTTTCTTTGATTGGACTCCCCTGAATGTCTAGCAACCAGCGTGTTGGAGCAGAAATATAATGTCTTTCCACCTTGATGTCTTTAATTTTAAGAATTAGCTGAATAAAAGTTTGATTTAACTCAGTTTTTATGGACAAGAGGTTAATTCTTTTATCCTTAAATTTAATTTTATTTAACTCTTTTCTAGGGAGTGTGTTTGGCAAGCGAATAGTAAGCTGTGTCTGGCGGCTATCTTCCAGCAGGAAAATCCTAGGAGGACCCTTATCTTCTCTAACAAGGGTTGATCTAGTAATGTTATCCAGTTTTGAAAAATCTAAAACAAGGCGTGTGAAGCTTTTATTTGTGGAATCAAATTCGAGAGAGGACAACTGATAGACAGCATCTTCGGGAGGATCTGGTAGAGGCTGAATCTCAAATGCTGGACGAAAATCAATTTGTAATCCGGGTTTCTTAGTTAAAGCACTTACTGAATAGGTTAGGTTTTTTTGCTGCAGTTTAAACTGCGCCCATATTTCTCCATCAAACTCTGAAAAACGAATTCCAGAAATCTGCTGGTCGTTGAAAAGGCGCTCCATGCGTCCGTCTGCAAAGCTAGTGCGAGCATTTTTGAACTTGACAACAAGGGTCTGAGATGCAAGGTTTTCTGTGATCTGATAATCTGGCTTAATACTTGTAACGAGTATTACTCCTATCTGTTTACCACGTCTAAGCAGTTCAATGTCTTTTATAATGACAGTTTCCGAATAAGCATTTGATGGAACAAAGGCAACAATCAAGAAGCTGACTATCAAAAGAGTAGCATATTTCCGGAAAAACCTCATACAGAAGAGAATAGGTTTATAACGGTATTATTCAGGTATTAAGAAGCAATTGGTTTAAATGTTGTCAGCACAATCTTTTCCTAGACCTGAGTTGTTCATTCGTAAAATGATTTAAGTAATTTAGACCGACTCGGATGACGCAGTTTGCGCAGTGCTTTGGCTTCAATTTGCCTAATTCGTTCACGTGTTACATCAAAATCCTGTCCTACTTCTTCCAGTGTGTGATCCTTACTAGAATCTATACCGAAGCGCATTCGCAGTACATTTTCTTCACGCTTGGTTAAGGTTTGCAGGGCGTCGCGGGTGCGTTCACTCATATTAGAAGAAACTGTTGCTTCACCAGGATCACTTACCTGTTCATCTGCTATAAAATCCTTTAATTGTGAATCTTCATCATCTCCAATTGGTGTGTCAAGTGAAATAGGCTCTTTTGCAATCTTAAGCACTTTACGAACTTTGTAAAGAGGCATGCCGAGATCTTCCGAAAGCTCATCTGCTGTGGGTTCTCTTCCCAGTTCCTGAACTTTGGCGCGTGAAATTCTCGAAAGCTTATTAATTGTCTCGATCATGTGAACAGGAATCCTAATAGTTCTTGCTTGGTCTGCTATGGCTCGCGTAATGGACTGGCGAATCCACCAAGTAGCATATGTAGAAAACTTGTAGCCACGACGATATTCGAATTTGTCAACTGCCTTCATGAGCCCGATATTTCCCTCCTGAATAAGATCAAGGAATTGCAGTCCGCGGTTTGTATACTTTTTAGCTATACTGATTACTAACCTTAAATTTGCTTCAACAAGCTGACTTTTGGCGAACTTAACTCTATGCTCAACTTTTCGAAGATTTTTAACTTCTTTGGAGAATTCTTCCAGTGTTAGTTCAGTCTGTTCTATCATAACACCTATACGCTTACGGCATAATTCTATCTTTTCAAAATAGCGGTTTGCGATGCTTAAGGTATGTCCTGATTTTTTCCTAATATCCCAAGAAGCCTTTTCTTTGTCCTTCTTTTTTTTCCCATTACGTAAGACCTTAAATAATTCATCCATCTCATCGGATGGCATTTTTAATCTTTTGATGTTACTTTTCATCTTTCTGAAAGAATGATCAATTTTATCCTTGTGCATAAACATCTCCTCACACATTAATTCAATTTGTCTGGAATTAAAGTTTATGCTCCGAATAGTATCCTTGTAAACTTTCTTATGTTTCTCTAACCGCTTTAATTCAGCAGGCTTAAGTTTTCGGATTGATTCATTTTCAAGGATTTTCTTAACTGAAGTGTAATTCTTCCATACCTTATCAAGTTGCTCAATAACTTGTTTTGTGGCTTTATCTTCATCCTCAATGACATTGTCGTCTTCATCAAGTCCTGATACAACATGGCGGGCTTTAATTTTCTGGTTTTTGAGCTGCCT
>PAZT01000047.1 GCA_002716165.1 Deltaproteobacteria bacterium
CAGGTTTTGGTGGGTTTTTTTATTTGGTTTACGATTCTGTTTAAATCCTTTTTGCTTTTTATGTTTTAAACATCATCATTTTGAGTTTTCAAAACTACTAATGACATAGATACCTAAATATTATGTATAAATAGTCTTAAAAAACTTTTTTTTAAAAAGTTAAAAATACTTGACACCATATAAAATATTTGTAAAATTGACGGCCAATGAGCAAATTTTCAACATTGTTTTTTATTACGTATTGCTTTATCGAAAGTTAAAAGTCATTTGAGAAAATATGTGATAAATCTCAAATAATTTTTAACTTGTTGATTATTTCTCTTGGCTTAAAAAATTGTACTTATGCATAATTGGACCTTCTGGATCTGGAAAATCAACACTAATTCGATGTATTAACGCATTGAACAATATTACTTCAGGTTCTATCAAGGTCTGCGGACTTGAAGTCAACCAACCAGGACTCAACAAACTAGAGCTGCGAAAAAACGTAGGTATGGTTTTTCAACAGTACAATCTTTTTCCTCACAAAACTGCTATAGAAAATATCATGATGGCTCCAATGCTTGTGCTAAAGGAGTCTAAAGATGAAGTTCTTTTCAAAGCAAGATCCTTCATTAGAAAGGTTAGACTTGAAGATAAATAAGATACTTATCCAGGAGAACTATCTGGAGGGCAACAGCTACGTTTTGCAATTGCTCGGTCTCTTGCAATGAATCAGGACGTAATGCTTTTCGATGAAGTTACCGCCGCACTGGATCCGGAAACTGTGAAGGAAGTGTTGGTTACGATAAAGGATCTTGCTTCAGAGGGTATGACATGCATACTGGTAAATCATGAAATGGGTTTTGCAAAAGAATTAGCTGATCAAATCTATTTTACTGATCGAGGAATTATAGTAGAACAAGGACCGCCAGAAACTTTTTTTGAAGAAGCTAAAGATCCAAGGACAAAAGAACTTTTAAGCCAGATTTTATAGGTCTTCTAATCTTTCCTTTCCATTTTAACATAGTTCGGAACTAGCAAAATTGGAAACTAAATCTCCTGAATCTATAAAAAAATAAAAAATGACCAAAAAAACTAATACAGGTCCTTTAAAGGGCATACGAATATTAGATTTGAGTCGTATTTTGGCAGGACCTTGCTGTACTCAAATACTTGGCGATTTGGGGGCAGATGTAATTAAAGTCGAGCGTCCGATAGAAGGGGATGATACAAGGAAATGGGGACCACCATACATAAAAGACTTAAATGGTAATGACACTACTGAAAGTGCATATTATTTAAGTGCTAACCGCAATAAAAGGTCGCTGACAGTTGATATCTCTTTTCCAGAAGGACAAGAGCTCATTCGTAAATTGGTTGGAAAAAGTGATGTTCTGATTGAAAATTATAAAGTGGGAGGATTAAAAAAATATGGTTTGGATTTTTCCAAATTGAATAAAGATTTTCCTAGTTTGATTTACTGCTCAATTTCTGGATTCGGACAGACAGGACCTAAATCGCATAGGCCAGGATATGATTTCATGATACAAGCCATGGGAGGAATAATGAGTGTCACAGGAGAACCGGAGGGATCACCAATGAAAGTTGGTGTAGGGATTGCGGATGTAATGTGCGGAATGTATGCGGCTGTGAGTATTCTTGCTGCAATTCGTCATCGTGAACAGGGAGGAAAGGGGCAACATATTGACCTTGCGTTGCTCGATTCCCAAGTGGCATGGCTGATTAATTCAGGGTTGAATTATTTAACTTCACGGCAGGATCAGCATCGACTAGGTAACGCCCATCCCAATGTGGTACCATACCAGGTTTTTCAGACCAGCGATAGTTTTTTTGTTTTAGCAATAGGAAACAATAAGCAGTTCAAAAAATTTTGCGAATTTGCTGATGCCTCGGAATTAGTAAATGATACACGCTTCCTCACAAATAAAGATAGAGTACATAACCGAGATGTTCTGGCAGAACTGATAAATGATTTGACAAAAAGATTTTCTACCAGCCATTGGTTGGTTGGACTGGAAAAATTACATGTTCCTTGCGGTCCTGTCAATACTATCAAAAATGTGTTTGATGACCCCCAAATCCAACATCGCGAAATGGAAATTCACATGCCACACCAGCTTTCTGGAAAAGGGGAAGTAAGTTTAATCGGCAGTCCTATAAAAATGTCTGAAACTCCGGTAAGCTACCGCAACGCTCCTCCGACTTTGGGACAACACACCGATGAAATATTGGAAGAAATACTCGGTATGGATGAGAAAGAACGCAGGGGATTGGTAATGAAAAAGGTGGTTTAAAAATTGTTTTTGGCTATTATTGTTAAGACACAAATTTGCAAAAAAACAAAATGAAATTTGAAATCACTCCTCTCAGCGGTGCATTGGGTGCGGAGGTGCACGGAATAGATTTGTCACGAGATATGGGACCATCAAACTGTTCCAAGATCAAAGATGCATTCCACCAATACATAGTGTTGCTCTTCCGAGAACAATGTTTAACTCCTGCAAAACTGGTCAGTTTTACAAGTTGCTTTGGACCGGTGGAACCTCATCCTTTGGGCAGTCGTGAGGGTGCCCTATTTCACCCTGAAATTCTAGTATTGGAGAACCGATCCGATATTCCTGCACCGCGGAATGATTTTTGGCATTCGGATATTTCTTTTGCAGAATGTCCTCCACTTGGTTCAGTACTCCATGCACTTGAGGTCCCGGGTGGAGGACTGGGAGATACTTTGTTTTGCAATATGTATAGTGTCTTAGAGGAACTGTCTCCAGGACTGCAAAAAACTTTAGAAGGCTTGTGTGCATTACATTCCGCAGAAAATTTGGTTAGACGCAATAACGAAGATGATAACAACGCCAAACCGATTTCTTCTGTTCCAAGTATGGTCAGCCATCCAGTGGTGCGTACTCATCCTGAAACTGGAAAGAAGGCGTTATACATCAATCCATATTATACAGAGAGCTTTGTTGGATGGACACCGGAAGAAAGCGGATTGTTGATTGACTGGCTAATGCAACGTGCCACCCGGCAGGAAAATATCTACCGCCATAGTTGGCACAAAGGAGATGTTTTGATGTGGGATAACCGATGCGCCATGCACTATGCAGTCTACGATTATGGTTCCAAACCCCGACTGTTTCACCGAGCAACTGCTGCTGGTGATAAGCCAGTTTAAATCTTTTAGAGATTTTTGAATTTTTATGAATATATTTTTTTTATGAATTAATTTTGTTATATTTTGAAAAATGAATCAGAAAATCATTCATATAAAATAATCAACTATTTAAAAAGATGTTTGAACTATCAGCAACACAGATACAACTGCATGCTAAAGCTCGTGAATTTGCTATAAATGAAATTGCCCCCCGTGCAGCAGAAGTAGATCGTACAGAACAGTATCCGTGGCAAAATGGTAAACTCTTGACCAAACAGGGCTTCATGGGAATGACTATTCCTAAAGAATACGGCGGAAATGGAATGTCGTATCTGGACACAGTTTTGGTTATTGAAGAAATAGCTAAAGCCTGTGGTGTATCGGCACGTATAGTTGTTGAAGCCAATATGGGTGCAATTGGAGCAGTGATGAAGTATGGAACTAAAGCCCAAAAAAACTTAGCTGCAAAACACGTTTTAAGCGGAGACAAGCCAGCCATATGCATTACAGAACCTGAAGCAGGCAGTGCCGCCACAGAAATGACTACTCGTGCTGACCATAAAGGAGACCGATATATTCTGAACGGTATAAAGCACTCGATCACTGGAGGAGTTTCCAAATTTCATCTTATTTTTGCCCGTGTTTTTGAAAATGATAACCCTCTTGGTATTGCAGGGTTTATTGCCATCAAGGGAGCAAAAGGTTTAAAAACAGGGGGAAAGGGAACCGGCAATGGGATTGCGGGGAATCCCCGAAACTAAATTAATTTTAAAGGATTTAGAAATATCGGAAGAAATGGTTTTAATTCCACCCGAAGGCATTAGCCGTGGATTTGCCAGTCTTATGAATGCCTATAATGGCCAGAGGGTTGGTGCAGGTACTTTAGCAATGGGAATTGCTGCTGGAGCATACGAACTTGCGTTGGAGTATTCTAAGGAAAGAAAACAGTTTGGAAGGCCTATCTGTGAATTTCAAGGATTGCAGTGTATGCTAGCTGATATGCATATTCAGAATGAAGCGACTCGACTGCTGCTAAGAAAAGCTGCAGCAGGAAATGCAGAAATTATAGGTAATGGTAGCGAATTTCTAGACATGCTTGAGGCGGCACAGGCAAAAATATTTGCATCAGAAATGGCAATAAAGGTCACCAATAATGCTTTGCAAATTTTTGGTTCATCAGGATACTCCAGAAACTTCCCACTGGAACGTATGGCAAAAGATGCACGCATGTTTACTATAGGTGGAGTAACTGCTCAGATACTAAGAACTGTCGTGGCTTCTGCTCTACTTGAAGAAAAATTACCTCAGACTCGTGACGGGTATTCCAAAAGAGAAAAAATTAGTCAGATTGATGAGTAATACTGCAGAAATAATTGGTAAACGTTTGTATCAGGCAGGATGTAGAAGAGCTTTTGGTATTCCTGGAGGCGAAGTGTTGGATTTGATGGAAGGTCTTAAAAATGCTGGAATTGAATTTTTTCTTACTAAACATGAAAACTCTGCTGGATTTATGGCGGAAGGAGGTTATCATGTGGATGGTGCCCCCGCAGTTCTGTTGGCAACTTTAGGGCCGGGTGTTGCTAATGCAGTAAATGTTGTTACGAATGCACTTCAAGAGAGAGTCCCAATGATTTTCCTCACAGGTTGTGTGGATGCATCTGATAAACTAACATACACTCATCAGATATTTAATCATGGTGAATTGTTAAAATCAGTTACCAAAGCCAGCATTACTGTTGTCGATGGTATGGTCGATGTTTCTATTGACAAAGCAGTTTCAATTTCAATGGATGGACAGCCAGGTCCTGTGCATGTTGATGTTCCAATTGGTGTTGCCTCAAAGAAACAACATACTAATGATGTTACAAATGAAAAACAACTTTTGGTGAGGAATATACCATCTCCTGCAGTTCCTGCATTTGGAGTAGAACTGGAAACTGCCAGGAAATTTCTAAGCGATGCAAAACAACCGATAATGGTTGCAGGGCTTGATGTACTTAATCAAAGTGCAGAGGAGGAAGTTAAAAAATTTGTATTGGATTTCAGGATTCCTCTGATCACAACCTATAAAGCTAAAGGTATAATTCCGGAAGATAATCCGCTGTCTCTAGGAAGCGCCGGTCTGTCTCCAATGGCTGACCAGCATTTGCTCCCTTTGGTACAAGAAAGCGATTTAATATTAGCAGCAGGATATGATCCGATAGAAATGCGACTAGGCTGGAGAAATCCTTGGGGTAAAAAAGGGAAAGTTATTGAATTTACTGCTATTCCAAATACTCATTATATGCATCAGGCAGATTTGAGTTTTGTGGGACATATCGGTGAAGGTTTAAAAACTTTGAGAAAAGGGATTTCTCCCAGTCCAGTCTGGGAAAGTAGTGAGCCCAAAAAAGTTCGGAATAAATTGAAATCAATTTTTTCTGGAAGGCAAAAATGGGGTCCTGGTGTAGTAATTGAAACTGTAAGGAAGATCCTGCCCGCAAATGGGGTTGCTACAGTAGACAGTGGGGCGCATAGGATTTTGCTTAGTCAGATTTGGGAGTGTTATGAACCACGCAGATTGTTGCAATCTACAGGTCTTTGTACAATGGGGTGTGCGGTTCCGCTGGCAATGGGATTCAAAATAGCCTCCCCTGAACGCCCTGTTGTTGCTTTTACAGGTGATGCTGGACTGGAAATGGTTCTGGGAGAATTGGCAACTTTACGCGATTTAAAATTACCAGTAGTTGTTGTAGTCTTTGTTGATGAGTCACTTGCCTTGATTGAACTCAAACAGAGAAGGTTAGGAATGTTAAATCTTGGAGTAGATTTTGGGCCAACAAATTTCCCAAAAGTAGCAGAAGCCCTCGGAGGAGAAGGAAGATGGATATCAGACAGGAGTGGTTTGATTGATGCTTTTGAAGGTGCATTTGAACGCCGTACATTTTCTTTACTGGCTTGCAAAATTGGACATAAAGTTTACGATAACTGTTTCTGAAAAAAATTAGTATGACTAGATTAGCTGAGCTGATTAAAAATATAAATTTTTTTCATTTCCGACCTATTTATGAATTGCTGCGAATGCAGTTATCCATTTTGTCTATGAGTTCTGATTTTTAGACCTCCATTTCTTTAGAGTAAGCTGTAACTGTTTCTGCCTAATGGAATCAAATCAATCGAATTTGAAGTCTATTTATTTTGTAGGAATATGCGGAACAGGGATGGCATCTCTGGCTGTGCTATTGAAATTACGAGGACACATTGTTAGTGGCTCCGACGAAAATATTTATCCTCCCATGAGTGATTTTCTTGCAGAAAATAACGTTGTAGTTCATAAGGGATTTTCTCCAGCAAATCTTGATTCGCAACCTGAACTAGTTGTAATTGGCAATTCTCTTTCAAGAGGGAACTCTGAAGTTGAAGCCATTCTTGATCTAAAAATTCCTTATATTTCTATGGCTGAATTACTGAAAGAGCATTTCATTCGTGGTAAAACTTCTTTGGTTGTTACTGGAACTCACGGAAAAACAACTGTAACTTCAATGCTTGCTTGGATTTTTGAAACAGCAGGTAAATATCCAGGTTTTATGATAGGAGGTATTGCAGAAAATTTTGGTACAAGCTGTTGTGAAGGAAAAGGTGATTTTTTCATCACAGAAGGAGATGAATATGACACAGCTTTTTTTGATAAGCGCTCAAAATTTTTTCATTACCTCCCAGAACAGTTAATTCTTAATAATCTTGAATTTGACCACGCAGATATTTTCAATTCACTTGATGAAATAAAAAAATCATTTCAACTGATGCTTCGTCTCATTCCTAAGAGAGGACTGATTGCAGCAAATGCAGATGATCCAAATGTTCAGACCGTAATACATTCGGTTAACTCTCCAGTTGTCAGTTTTGGTTTAGAAGAACAATGCGATGTAAGAGCTTTAAATATAAAAACCAGTGCTTCTGGTACGAAATTTGAGGTTATTGACAAACGTCTTGGAGAGTTTTCAAAGGAATATGAATTTGAACTCAATCTCGCAGGAAAATATAATGTCTTAAACGCATTGGGAGTTATAACACTGGCCCGCTATAATGGAATTTCGGATATTAATATTCAAGAAGCTTTTGATTCGTTCAAAAGTGTTAGAAGGCGACAGGAACTTCTTGGAGAGGTCAATGGTATAGCCGTTTATGACGATTTTGCTCATCATCCTACTGCGGTTCGTGAAACTATTCGAGCAATCAGGCAAAAGCATTTGGACAGGCGAATAATTGCAGTCTTTGAACCTAGAAGCAATACCAGTGTCCGAAGAGTAAACCAGGATGCTCTTATAGATTCTTTGCTTAATGCTGATGAAGTAATTTTGGCAAATCCATACAGGTCGGAGCATATTCCATCTGATGAAAGACTTGATGTGGATAAGGTCATAAATTCATTGAGTAAAAAGAACGTTAAAGCAAATTATTTCCCTGATGTTACTAGAATAGTTGAACATTTAAAAAATGATTGCAGATTCGGAGATATTGTTTTAATTATGAGTAACGGTAAATTTGGAAACATTCACCAGCAATTGCTTGACGCATTGTAAACGTTAAACTGCAAAGAAATTTAAATGTCCCTGAGAGAGCATTCAATTTATGACTGCATTATTAACAATGCTCACAATTTCCCAGAAGAAATTGCTCTTGTTTCTGGTGATTTTTGTCTAACTTATAAAGAATTACTATTGCATGTAAATTCGCTGTCAAGGGGTTTGCTGAACAAAGGTTTTGAGAAAGGGGATAGGATTGGAGTTCTGTTAAATAATTGTTCAGAATATGCACTTCTTATGGCAGCATGTTCTAGATTAGGGATTATTGCAGTCTGTTTGAATACCCGAACAAGTGCAGATGAAATGTGCAAGATACTTCAACAGGCAAAACCGAAAGCACTGATTTTTCAAAAAAGCTACCAACAACAGGCTGAAAAACTGCGAGAATTGAATATCCATCAACAACTTTATAGTATCGATGAGGCTTCAATACTTTCTTCTGCATTTGATGAATTGCTGGATAAAGACCAGTCTCCACTTTTTGAGTCGCAACCTACTGTTGATGATGGATGGCTTATTATTCCTACTGCTGCAGTGGACGGAATTCCAAAAGGAGCATTGCTAAGTCAAAGCAATGTGATTGCTGCAGTAGATGTTCATCTGCACCATTTTGGAAGAGAAGCAATTAAAGGTCATCTTGTTGCTTTGCCTATATTTCACGTAATGGGACTTACTTCAGTTTGGGCAACATTCATCAGTGGTGGAAAAAACGTCCTTCTAAAACAATTCGATGAAAAACTTGCAGTTAATTTGATTGATACAGAAAATTTAACATATTTTGGTTCTTTCCCCCCTGTTTTAGAACGCGTTCTAGACTATGCAATGGAAAATGATTCTGTACTCGAAAGTTTGAAGCTGGTTTATGGTCTAGAAGGAACTGGAAATATTAATCGTTTGCATAAAGAAACTGGAGCTGTTTTCTGGACTGGTTTTGGGCAGGCAGAAACTACTGCATTTGTAACTGTTTCTCCTGCTTCAGAATGTCCTGGAGCTTCTGGTAGGCCTACATTGATCAATTCGGTTTACATTGTAAATGAAGCGGAAGAAAAGTTGTCTGTGGGAGAAGAAGGAGAAATTGTGGTAAGAGGAGAAAATATCTTTCTTGAATACTGGAAAATGGATGAAGCTACAAAATACGTACATAGAAATGGATGGCATCATACCGGGGACATTGGAAAATTTGATGAGGAGGGCTATTTGTGGTACGTCAAACGGAAAGCTGAAAAAGAGCTTATTAAAAGTGGTGGAGAAAACATTTATCCCGGAGAGGTTGAAAAAGTAATGATGAAACATCCTCAAATTAAAGAATGCTGCGTGATTGGAATACCTGATAAAACTTGGGGAGAAGCAGTTAAGGCGGTATGCGTACTCAAAACTGGCTCAAAATTGTCGGAAGAAAGTGTCCGTGTTTATATTGGTGAAAAAATTGCGAGTTATAAAAAGCCTCAAAAGGTTGTTTTTGTGAAGGAACTGCCATATGAAAATAATCAAATTGATCGTGAGCAGGTAAAAGTAAAGTGGGGAGAGTGAAATTTTTTTTACTCAGGTGTTACATAAGCAGATGTTATACCTCCGTCAACCACAAATTCTGCTCCAGTGGTATAAGACGATTCATCAGATGCTAGGAACAGAGCAGCTTTTGCCATTTCCTTAGCTTCTCCAAAACGGCCCATTGGAATATGGACAAGACGTCTTTGCTTTTTGGCTTCAGTATCAAGAAATTTCATAAGCAGTTCAGTTCTTAAAGGTCCAGGGCAAAGTGCATTGACCCTTATATTCTCTCGGGCGTGAATAACAGCCAATTCACGTGTCAGAGAAATCACGCCACCTTTACTAGCTGTATATGCAACCTGGGGGGTAGCTGCACCCATAATACCAACGAAAGATGCAGTATTAATAATGGAACCACCGCCGGACCTCTGCATCGCTGGAATGCCAAACTTGCATCCCAAAAAAACTCCCTTAAGATTTATTGCCATTGTTAAATCCCAGACGTCCTCTTCAGTAACCTGAGCATTATCATCTCTGCTATCCATGATTCCTGCATTGTTAAACATCACATTTAGTTTACCATATTTTTCCTCAGCAGCTTTTACCATGTGTTCACAATCAGAAGATTTAGAGACATTTGCATTGACATAGATTGCATCACCTCCAGCAGAATTAACTTCTGAAACAGTTTTTTCGCCATCATAATCATTTAGATCAACTGCCACAATCTTTGCACCTTCCTGTGCAAACAAAGAAGCTGTTTCTTTTCCAATACCACTTGCAGCACCTGTAATCAATGCAACCTTGTCTGCTAATCTCATAAGTTTTTTCCCTCTAAATTAATCAAATTATTTTAAAAATAATTTTATTTGTCGAATTAAAAAAATATATATATTAATCATATGTATGATATAGGTTGTAAATGATTACAGCTAAAATTAATTTTAACAAGGAAAAAATAATCTTTATTTAGATTCGGATAGTAGAAAAAACTTTTTTAAAAAAAATTGTTTGACTACAGTTTTAATAGGTATAAAATTAAATTATTCTGAATATTATTTTGTATATTTTAAGACTAAATCTTTTGGTCTCTACATCTGCTATCACACTTCTAAGTTATACAAAATTTTAATAACACTTCCATAATAGAGGTAGATTGAGGAATCGTTTTACAATTTTTATTCTTGCATTTTCTTTTTTACTGATCACAATTTTTGTTTTATTTTCACGCAAAAGCTCAAATGAGTCTGCAGGTTTTTCTGTACCTTCTCAAAGAATCAATTCTGGGAAATCTGCTGCAACTACTAAAAAATGGGATGGAGTAGGTAAGATTGCAGATATGATTTGGGAATAAAAAAATTTACTATGAAGAAATATTGTAGGTCTACTCCAATAGTCGATTTTTTAGCAAAAAATTAAGTGTATTCGGAATATTTAATCCTTCAGTTGTTATTCATAATATATTATATTATTTACAATTGAACCCCCTGAAATTTTTTGAAAAATCAGTACTGTATCCTGTTTTGGCTTCAACTTATAGTGTTAATTAATTTCTTAAAAACAATATTTTAAAATGCCTGATTCATTTATCGTTAATCATGATAATTATACAGATAATTACATCCGAGATATCCTCAGAAGTGTACATAGTATTGCAATAGTTGGAGCTAGCATCAATTGGAAACGGCCTAGTAATTTTGTAATGAAGTATTTAATCCAGAAAGGTTATCGTGTAATTCCGGTAAATAAAAATTCAGTAGGAGATCAAATATATGGCCGAAATATTTATCCAGATTTATCATCAGTTAAAGAAACTGTGGACATGGTTGACATTTTTCGTCCTTCCAAAGAAGCACCTCAGCTGGCAGAAAATTCAATATTAATTGGAGCTAAAGTTTTTTGGATGCAATTAGAGTTAAGAAATGATAGGGCCGCAAAAATAGCTGAAGATGCAGGAGTGAAAGTTGTTATGAACCGCTGCCCTAAAATAGAATATGCGAGATTATTTGGTGAACTTGGTTGGAGTGGATTCAATACTGGTGTTATAAGTGTAAAAAAAAGGAGAACCTAATGTTAAAGCTTCATCCTAATTATGGTTTCAATACACTTGCGGTCCACTCGGGATCAGCTCCTGATCCTTCTACTGGCGCCCGCACATTCCCTATTTATCAAACTGCTGCGTATGTATTTGATGATGCTGACCACGCGGCTTCACTTTACAATCTTCAGTCTCCTGGATTCATTTATTCCCGTCTTGCAAACCCAACTGTTGCAGCTTTGGAAGAAAAACTGGCAACCCTCGAAGGAGGTCGGGGAGGGACTGCTACATCATCAGGGCATGCTGCTGAAATAATTGCACTTTTCCCTTTAATGGCGCCCGGTATGGAAGTTATTGTTGCAGACAAACTTTATGGGGGTACTATCAACTTGATGGGTAAGTCTTTTCAAAAATTCGGTTGGAAAGCAATATTCGTAGACACTGAAGACCCTGAGTCTTTTCAAAGCGCTATTACTGATAAAACAAGAGCAATTTTCATTGAAAACTTGGCAAATCCAGGAGGAATAGTTACTGATCTTGAAGAAATTGTGAAAATTGCAAATGGAGCAGGAGTGCCCTTGATTGTAGATAATACTCTTGCAACTCCCTTCTTGTCTCAGCCCCTTGAATGGGGTGCAGACATAGTAGTTCACTCAACAACAAAATATCTTTCTGGTCAGGGCAACGCGTTAGGCGGAATAGTAATAGATTCTGGTAATTTCCCATGGCTTGGAAATCAAAAATATCCAAGTCTGAGTTCTCCTTCTGCAGAATATAATGGACTAATATTTTCTGAAACATTCGGTGACCTTGCTTATACAATGTACAACCATGCAGTCAGTTTACGCGATTTAGGTTGTACTCAATCTCCCATGAATGCATGGTTAACTCTCAACGGAGTAGAAACCTTACCACTAAGGATGGAAAGACATTGTTCAAATGGTCTAGCACTGGCAGAATTCCTCGAAAAACATCAAAATGTAGAGTGGGTTTCTCATGCTGGACTTAAATCAAGCCCATACTTCAAGCTGGGGAAAAAATATTTTCCAAACGGAACAGGCTCTTTGTTCTCTTTTGGAGTTAAAGGAGGTTATGAAAGCGGAATAAAATTGCTGGAGTCAGTTGAATTGTTCAGTCATGTTGCTAATCTTGGTGACACTCGTTCTCTCATTCTTCACCCCTCCTCAACAACTCATCGACAACTTACAAAAGACCAGCAAATTGCTTCAGGCGCAGGTCCTGAAGTTGTTCGTCTCTCGGTTGGAATAGAGTGTGTTGAAGATCTTATTGCCGATATTGATCAGGCTCTTAACAATTTGAGATAGAAGCCTTACTACTCAAAAGATGTTTTAACTTTACTTTATTAAATAATTTTCGTAAAGCGTAGTCAGTCATAACAATCCATTGGTAAATTCTAAATCTTTATTTTTTACTATTTAGACGCAGGCCAAAGGTAGTATAGGTAAGCAACATAAATCGCCAAGAAAAGAAATCCCTCCTTACGATCTAGAACCATTCCAGTCCAAACTGTAGGAAGGAGTAAAATAGTAAGTCCAAACATCACATAAAGGTCAGAAGGATTAATTCCAGTTGCATCCATAGGTGCAACAAGTCCTGCTAGGCCTACCACAAATAAGATATTAAAAATGTTAGAACCTACGGCATTGCCTATAGCAATGTCAGCAGTCTTCCTATAAGCAGCCATAAGAGCTGTTGCTAGTTCCGGTGTTCCTGTTCCTATTGATACTATAGTTAGACCAATCAATGCTTCGCTAAGTCCCCAGATTCTGGCGAGGTCAACCGCTCCTGATACAAGGAAATTTGATCCAAAAGCTAAAGCTATCAAACCAAGTATCAAGAATCCGATGTCACGAAATAAAATTTTGCTTGGATCTTCAGGTATTTCAATTCCCTCTATTTCTTCTTTGGAAGGTGAAGTTCTTTTTACAGTCATTATGTTTCCGCATACATAAAAAACAATACCCAGAAGTAACAATGCACCTTCAATGCGCGAAATATGAGAATCTTCCAATAAAACTAGTAGAAGAAAAGAGGAACCAACAAGTAGGGGCACATCTGCTTTAACAATATGTGAATCAACCTTGAGTGGTTGCAATAAAGAGGAGAGGCCCAATATTAATGCGATATTTAAAATGTTAGACCCTATAACATTCCCAAGAGCTATTCCTCCCTGATTATTCAAAGTTGCCTGTACACTTACCAGTGCTTCAGGAAGACTTGTGCCCAGAGCTACAACAGTCAGTCCTACTATAAGAGGACTTAATCCAAGATGTAAAGATAGTGTTACGGCGCCCTTGACAAGCCAGTCAGCTCCAAAAAAAAGTAAGATCAATCCGCCAATAATAAAAATAGCAATCATTAAAAACTCAGGCATAATTTTTTCCAAAAATTATGAATGTTTACTAAAATGGTCGTATATTAATTACATTGATCATCTCAAATCCTATTACCTATGCTGATGATCTTTTTTTTTCGAAATTACTATGTTTTAGACATGACGATGAACATTATCTTTTTATTCTCAAATCTGCAAATTAATTTTTGAATAACCTAATTTATTCAGTCAATTTACAGAATCTTACCTTAAATCTCTACCTAAGTATTTGTCATGAAAACATTTCTTTAGAGAAAAGTAATTTATCTAACAAAGATGTTAATTATGCCTATGCATAAGGGATGCAATTATATTATCTTCAAAGCATGCAATTAAAAATATGCTTATGGTCAGAATTTTATTTTTATATAATTATTAAAGGATTTTTGGTATTGATATTATTTCTAAATTATTTTTAGAAACAAACAATTCTAGATCAAATTTTTAAAATGATCTTGTCGAGGGGAAATTTATATTGTTAATCGTTTTTAATGAAATTTACATTTCTTGAAGATAACAGGTAAACTGGATACTTAATACTTTCTAAAACATATGCAGAAATACCTTGGTCTGAAGTCCACCAGTTATTCTCGTTAAAAATTTCGTTAGATGCAGCTGAAATTTCTATTTTTATTTCTTTTTCTTCAAATACTTTTTTGAAAGCATAATAGGCACGGCGAGAGTGAAACGCGTCTGTAACTAGTATTATATGACGATATCTCTTTTTCTCACTTAACTTGAGCAAGTCATATGCTTCATCAAATGTCGAAGTTGCACCACCCTTTTGAGACAAGATAATACTTACTGGTACGCTTAACCCCATTTCCTCTATCATTGCCAGTGCTATCATCTCATTCGTGGGAAATAGATGAGCGAATTTTATTCTATTTTTTTTCTCATCCGTAAGAAGTATTTCAGGAGCATAGCCTTTTTCGAAAAGTTTTAATGCGTGAGAAATTCTTGTTAATTTGTTACCTGAGAGTACAACGATAACATCTGCACCTAATGTCGGGTTGCTAACTGTATAGAGCTTTGCGTAGGCCGAAAGAATGGAATCGTGGTTGTAAAAAATGAAAGCAATAAATCCGAAAAAAAAAACAATAAAAACAAAATTTTTTTTCATTTTGAAAAGATCAGAAGCCAGTTGGATTGTATTTAGGGAGTGTTCATGTTTTTATCAGTTAAGTTCTAATATTTTGCATCATCATATGTTGATTTCGATAATTCCTGATTCTGACAAAATAGCATTCATAGGGATATCGTGAAGTTCAGTTGGTACAGATTCTATTAGCTGGCAATCGAAAGCCAATGCTAGAAAGTAGGCTGAGGTCAGTCTAAGGAAACGGTCGTAGTACCCTTTACCATGACCTAGCCTAGCTCCTTTTCTGTCAAAAGCAACACCAGGAACTATTACTAGATCAAACATATCTGGGGTCATTATTGCTCTTGATTCAATGGAGGGCTCCTGAATTCCATACCTACCAAAAATTAAGTTATCAAATGATTTAATCTCAGAATGAACTAGCTCAAACGTATTTGGTAGGACTATAGGAACAGCAACTTTTTTTCCTGAATTCCAACAATGCTTAATGATTGGTTTAGTTGAAGGTTCGTCAGGATTTGAGATAAAAATATGAATCACTCTAGCCTGATCGAAGACGTTCCATTTAAGGAGCGCTTCGAGCATTAACGAATCAGCTTGGGATTTCTTTAGCATGGACTGCGAGTTAAGTTGACGCAGTACTTTCTCACGAATTAGAATTTTATCCAAAAAATTTTTGCCATCATGTGCTCAATAACAACGTACTGCGTCACCCTGTCTAATAATTTCTCTATATTTTGAGGGAACTTTGCCCCATGAGAAGTCCTCTTGTACGCGAAAAAGATTAAGCAGTCCGATTTTATCAAACTCTAAGCTAGAGATTCTGCGACCACTGGATCCTTTAATGTTTTTTCGTATTCGACGAAAAATTTTACATTCTTGTTCATCTTTGATTCGATTTTTCCGACCAATATTGATTCGCACATAAGCTCGATTAGCTCGAGACTCAATAATAAAACCACTCAGAGGGAATCTCCCTCGCACAAGACTTCCTAGCTCTTCCCAAATGTCATTTGATTCTGAAAATACAAATGTGAATTCATGGTTCAACTCGTTTTTTACTGGATCTTCAACACGGATAATCCGAAATCTAATATAAGTACTCCAATCATTTTCATCAACTTTTTCTGGACTCGTTTGAATCCTCATAAGTACGATGTAGCGAACTTGCAGCCATTTCCCCAGCTCTATTGTTTGATTTATTAGTTCATCTTCAATTCTGCGTAAATTACCTCGCTTAAGATCAGCATTGAGTTTAGCAAATTCACTCCTGTTTAAAGCTCTTTTTACTCTTATATCATCAATTATTTTAAGATCTCCATGTTCCTCCAATACTGACTGCACAAAACTCACGCTAAGAGATTTATGATAGCGCGAAAGGTTTTCTCCAAATTGTGCAGGAATGAAGGCAACAAATGATTTAGGGGTTAACAACTCTTCATCTGTTGGAGGTAATGGAACTTTATCCCCTTTATCTAGGGGAGCATTCATAAGCATTACCTGTTTTTGCCCGCATCCTGCCACGTAAAGTATAACAAAAAAAAAAGCACTAAATAAAATATATCTTATCATGTAATGCTGAACTATACTTTTCTCAAATAACCTTTTAGTAACGATAATGATCTGGTTTGTAGGGCCCATCAATGGAGATGTTCAAATATTCAGCTTGTTTTTTATTCAAGCGGGTTAACCTGACCCCCAATTTATCAAGGTGGAACCGTGCAACTTTTTCATCAAGTAATTTAGGAAGTACATATACTTTATTCTGGTATTCTCTACCATTTTGCCACAGATCAATTTGAGCCATAATCTGATTAGTGAAACTATTTGACATCACAAATGCAGGATGACCGGTAGCACATCCTAAATTTACTAGTCGTCCTTCTGCAAGTAATATCATGCGCTTACCATCGGGCCAAACATACTGGTCGACTTGTGGCTTTATATTGATCTTCTTGAGAGAACTGTCATTATTTAAAGAGGCTACATCAATTTCTATATCAAAATGTCCAATATTACATACAATTGCCTGATCTTTCATGGCATCCATGTGGTCTCTGCAAATAATATCAGAACATCCTGTTGTAGTAACAAATATATCTGCTATGGGTGCCGCATCTTCCATTGTGACTACCTCATAGCCTTCCATTGAGGCTTGTAATGCACATATCGGATCAATCTCAGTAACAAGTACTCGTGCTCCCTGATTACGTAGTGATTGTGCAGAACCTTTTCCAACATCTCCAAACCCTGCAACTAAAGCAATTTTTCCAGCAATCATAACATCCGTTGCTCGTTTAATTCCATCTATAAGTGATTCTCTACAACCATATAAATTATCAAATTTGCTCTTAGTGACAGAATCGTTAACGTTGAATGCTGGAATCTTTAAATCTCCAAGGCTTTCCATTTGCTCTAGACGATGAATACCAGTTGTTGTTTCTTCGGAAACTCCAATAATTCCTTCTAACAAATCAGGACGTTTTTGATGTACGTAGCCTGTGAGGTCACCCCCATCATCCAAAAGTAAATTTGGACCTTTACCGTCAGGCCACTTCAAAGTCTTATCAAGACACCACCAATATTCTTCCTCACTTTCTCCTTTCCACGCAAATACAGGTATGCCAGCCTCAGCAATTGCAGCAGCGGCTTCGTCTTGTGTAGAAAATATATTGCATGAAGACCAGCGAACCTCAGCTCCAAGTATTATAAGAGTTTCTATCAACACAGCAGTCTCAATTGTCATATGCAAAGATCCAGTAATTCGAGCCCCTGAAAGTGGTTTTTCATCTTTATATTCATCACGAAGCATCATTAGACCAGGCATTTCATGCTCTGCTATGGTAATACTTTTGCGGCCAAGTTCAGCTAAACTGAGGTCAGCTACTTTGAAATCTTTTTTAGCAATTTCAGTTCTTTTGACTCCATTTTGCATGTCATCGTAATTTAATTTCACGATATCTCCTTATGATAAAGTTAAGTAATTTTTGTGAGCCATTTTCTTTTTGCAAAGAGTGTGCTCGTATAACAAAAACAATTATAATTAAGTTATAATACTAATGCAATACAAATCAATATATGAACATATAATGATTTAAATGATTCATTTGTAAAAAAAATTTTTAAAAAGTTAGTTTAAACAAAATTTGATTTATTTATTGATTAATAAATATTTGTTTTCTCATTCAAATGATTAATGTTAAATGAATAAATATATATAATATCAAA
>PAZT01000048.1 GCA_002716165.1 Deltaproteobacteria bacterium
CAGAGGCAGGAGTTCCAATTCCACCTGCAGCTCCAACACGAATAGTGCGTGAATATCCATATTTTTCCTGAAATTTTTCACGCAATTCTATAATAGCTGGAAGGAGGGAAACAAGTGGACGATTGTCTGTGTGTCCTCCTGAATCAGCTTCAACAGTAATATCATCTGCCATAGGAACCTCCGCTGCAAGCTGAGCCTGTTCCCTTGTAATACTTTTTTCCTCAACCAAATTATTTAATATTGCTTCAGGAGCTGGTGCCATAAATTTTGAAGCTACTTCCGCCCTAGAAATTTTTGCAATTACCCTGTTTGTTATTTCAATCTGGTTTTCTGAATTCCTTCTTAAGCCTGCCACTCTATAACGAACAATATTTGGAGTTAAACCAAGAAAAGCAGAGGCTTCAACTGTTCTAACACGATATTTTAAGTATAAATCAACTGCAGCCCTTTCAATTGCTTCTTCGCTTGGACTATGTATCAAGTTAAAAGCATAAGGGCCCACAGGCAAAGCCTTCTGAATTTTGTTTATTGATTGCTCAATTATGGAAGGAAGTAAACCTGCAGCACCAAATGAACTGAGTAAGCCAACTTTACCTGAAGAAATAACAAGATTTTCTGAGGCTATTCCATTTGCCATAGATCCAGTCATATAGGCCATTTTTAAACCATAAAAGTTGATGAATTCCCTATCCCCCAGCTGGTTTATTTTAAGAGGCAGTGCTTGACCGAGAAAAACACTCAATTTGTCAGAAGAAGACTTATCCATATCCTCTTTGATACAAACTCCAACTGAATCTCCATTTTTGACAATATAGCATGTTTTTTCTAGCTGGAGCAGCTTGTCACATATTTCTTCATCAGTATATGATACTAACTCAGGAACAATTTTCAGTTTTGTAAAATTATCTTTAATTTCTGAATCCAAAAGAACTTTTTTCATTAATTTAGAATAAATTTATTCGATTATTTTCAGCGTTCAATTTTCAGGACAGCCATAAATGCTTCCTGAGGGACTTCGACTGAGCCGACACGTTTCATTCTTTTTTTGCCTTCTTTCTGCTTTTCCAGCAGTTTTCTTTTTCGTGTTATATCTCCTCCATAACATTTTGCTGTTACATCTTTGCGCTGTGCACCCTGCGTTTCGCGGGCTATAACTTTAGCCCCAATGGCGGCTTGAATTGCAACTTCGTACATCTGTTTTGGAATAAATTCTTTAATTTTTTTTGCCAGCTCACGACCCTTAAATTGAGCCTTGTCACGAGGAACAATCAAGGACAATGCATCCACTATATCGCCATTTAGAAGTATGTCCAGTTTGACCAATGCGCCTTTACGAAAATCAATCAGTTCATAATCTAAAGATGCATATCCCTTAGAAATTGATTTTAGCTGATCATAAAAATCTAATACAATTTCATTTAAGGGAATTTCATATTCAAGCATAACACGATTTGGGGCAGGATACTCCATAAGGCTCTGAAATCCCCTCCGCTCCTGTGCAAGTTTCATAATTCCCCCAACATATTCCTGAGGTGTCAAAATCCGGGCACGAATATAGGGCTCTTTAATGTGATCAATTTCAATTGGAGATGGCAGTTGAGAAGGATTATCAATCGAGATGACTACTCCTTTTTTAAGATGAACCTCATATACAACACTTGGTGCAGTTGTAATGAGACGCAGGTTAAATTCTCTCTCCAATCGTTCCTGTGCAATCTCCATATGCAAAAGACCTAGAAATCCACAACGAAAGCCAAAGCCAAGTGCGGCAGAAGTTTCCATTTCATAGCTAAGAGATGAATCATTCAAAGACAATTTTCGTAATGCTTCTTTAAGTTCTTCATACTGTGCGCTTTCTACAGGAAAAATTCCACTGAAAACCATAGGTTTTGCCTCAGTGTAACCAGAAAGTGGTTCGGTGTCTACATTACCAACTTTAGTAATAGTATCACCGATAATTGTGTGCCCTATGGTTTTTATTGATGCACTCAAAAAACCAACCTCACCCAGTTTAAGTTCTTCTCGTTGTTCGGGAAATGGAGTGAAGACACCAAGTTGGAACACTTCATATTCCTTTCCAGTTGCCATAAATCGAATTTTGTCCCCAATTTTTACGTCTCCGTCTACAATCCTTATCATCAGAACAATGCCTAGATAAGAATCAAACCAGGAGTCAAAGATTAGGGCGCGTAGAGGAGCTTCAGAATCACCAGATGGAGGAGGGATATAATCCACGATCTGTTGCAGAACCTCAGGAATTCCAATACTTTTTTTTGCGCTTACCCTAGCAGCATTGCTGCTATCAAGACCGATAATGTCCTCAATTTCTTGGCAAACCTTATCTGTCTCTGCAGAAGGTAGATCTATTTTGTTCAACACAGGAAGAACTTCCAAATTATTATCAATTGCCATATAAACATTAGCTAAAGTCTGGGCTTCCACACCCTGAGCCGCATCAACAACAAGGAGTGCCCCTTCACATGCAGCAAGTGAGCGGGAAACTTCATAGGTAAAATCAACATGTCCTGGAGTGTCTATAAGATTTAACATGTATTCTCTGCCGTCTTTTGCACGGTAATTTAAGCACACCGTTTGTGATTTTACAGTAATGCCCCTTTCCCGTTCAATATCCATTTTATCAAGCAGTTGTTCTTGTGCCTCCCTTTCAGTGACCGCTCCTGTTTCTTTCATTAAGCAGTCTGCCAGTGTCGACTTTCCATGGTCAACATGTGCAATTATTGAGAAGTTTCGGATCAGGCTGGATTCAGGGGGGTTGTTTTTCATGTATATATACAAACGTTTTTGTAATATAACAAATTGTTGGCTATGACCATTTTTCGTTTGTTGTTTATTTTAAAAAGGATTAGCACATACTTTTTAATTAACAAATTAATCTAAATTTTATAGTTGAATAGAAATAAATTAATTAAATTATTTTCAAGAAGTTTTTTGTTAAATTATGACACAATTCTATAAAAAAATCGAGATATGACTGCTTTGCTCGTAGCTTAGATCTTTATTAAATTTCTAGAAGAGAAAAAGTTTTCAGGTTTTCATAAAGTTCTTAATCTGCTATCTTTTTCTCTTCACCTGACCAATTTGAAAAAAAATGTTTGAAACTAAAAAAAACAAATTTAGTAAGGGATCTCTAAGATTTCGTCATCGTCTTGAGTATTTAATTTTCAGCAGTCTAAAACGGTGGGGAGAATCCGCATCAGAAAAATCACTAGAACGTGGAACTTTAATGCTTGATATACTTCTTTTTTATTTACTTCGTATCTGCCGAAAAATAGTGAAAATAAATTTAGAGTTTGCTTTTCCAAACTTAACATCAATAGAACGCAAAAAAATAGCTCGTGAAAATTATAGATGGTTTGCGCGTTTTTGCATTGACGTCCTTCATATGGACGCATGGAAAGATCGCACATCAGAGATAATAGACTTTAAAAATCCTGAAATACTGGAACAGGCTTTATCTGAAAAAAAAGGGGTTCTTCTTATCAGTGGTCATTTCGGAAACTGGGAAATGATTGCCCCAGCATTAGCTGAGAAGGGCTATAAACTTGTAATGTATGTTGGAAGACAAACCAATCCACTCACAAATCAGCTTCAAAATTCTGCTCGTGCTAGTTTTGGTGTGGAAACAATCGAAAAAGGTAAAAAAGCAACATTACAAATGGGAAGAGCACTTGCTGGTAATAAAATTATTGCAATGCTAGTTGACCAAAATGATAATAAAACAGAACTTTTTGTAAATTTTTTTGGTAAGCTTGCATCATGCAGTAAAGGTACCGCTGCATTCCATGTACTGCGTAGAAGTCCTGTTGTGCTTGTGACTTGCCCTTATGTTGGTAATCGTTTAGAACTTAATTTTCAGCATATTCCTTTTAAGCTGACTGGAAATCAGAAAAAAGACACCCAAGAAATTACCCAGAAAATAACTTCAGCACTTGAAACAGTAATACGTCAATATCCAGAACAATATTTCTGGATGCATCGCCGTTGGAGGGCCAGACCTCCTCAAGAACCTGAAAAAATTTACTAGTAACATCATTGAAAAAATGAAAAAAATGAATTTAAGGAAACTTAAAATATACACAGAAAATTGGAGTGAAGAACCATTCTCTATATCAAGAAGCTATGAAGATAATTTCGATGTTGTGGTAGTTGAGCTGGAACAGAATGGTGTTAAGGGCTGGGGTGAAGGGTCACCAACTGAACACTACAATGAGTCTGTTCAACAAAATAAAACACTTATAGAAAATTTTAGGGAGTTACTTGAAAATGGAATGTCACGTCAAGAACTTAAGCAGGTATTTCCAAAAGGTGCTGCCAGAAACGCGGTAGACTGTGCAATTTGGGACCTTGAGGCAAAACTTGCAGGTAAAAGAGTTTGGGAATTACCAGATATTGCAAAGCATCTGGCAGTAAAAGGGAATTCTAAGGTAGAAAATGTTACAACTGTTTATACGCTGAGTCTAGATACTCCAAAAAAAATGGGAGAAGCTGCTGCAAAACATGCAATTCGACCGTATTTGAAAATCAAACTGACTGGTGATGGTGATCTAGAACGCCTAGCTGCTATTTCGAAGAATGCTCCCAACTCCCGTTTGATCGTTGATGCCAATGAAGGATGGACACTTGAGCATTATCAGCGTTTTGTGCCTGAATTAAAGTCTCTTGGAGTGGAAATGGTTGAACAGCCTTTCCCCGCTAACAAGGACAGTATCCTGAAAACACTGGATAGACCCCTTCCAGTCTGTGCTGATGAGTCCTGCCATGAGACTTTAGATCTTGAACGTTTAAAAGGGCTTTACGACTTTGTGAATATAAAGCTTGATAAAACAGGGGGACTTACGGAAGCTCTAAATTTGCAGAATCATGCAGAAAACATGGGATTCCAAACCATGGTTGGGTGTATGTCCTCAACATCACTTGGTATCGCACCTGCATTTTTAATAGCTCAGCGCGCCCAAATTGTTGACCTTGATGCCCCACTTTATCTTTACGAAGACAGAGCTTCACCCTTGCAATATAAAATTAGTGAAGTATCCCCCCCTAATGCAGAATTGTGGGGATGATCTATTAAAAAAATGTTACCATCCTTCTTTTAGTTTGAAAGTTTATTTCAATTAACATGCTGAGCTTTGAAATCTCTATTTAAACCTAAAAAAATATCTTTTTTTTGCAACCTTAGGAAAACAACATATTTGATAAATCTAAAATTTCTTTAAATTTGTCTTTAAGAAGTATTTAAAGTTGAATTTAAGTCTATATGAAAAAACCCTCCAAGAAAATACCAATAATTATTCTCCAAAGATTTAAGATTATTTTCCGACCTAATGGACCTGTTTTTTACGGATGGTGGATAGTAGCTGTTGCATCTTTTGTTATGTATTTGGGATCCCTTTTTTGGGTACAAAGTTATGGTGCCTATGCAGTAATATTTAATCGTGAATTTGGATGGAGTATGACTATGCTTGCAGCCGCATACACTTTGACACGTATTGAAAGTGGACTTCTTGGTCCTTTCCAAGGGTGGTTGACTGATCGTTATGGACCTCGTCTTGTTATAAGTATTGGCCTGCTAATGTACGGCATTGGACTACTCTGTCTAACTCTCGTCAAAACAATTCAAATTTATTTTTTAGCGGTTGTTATCATTTCAATTGGAATCAGTCTAGGAGGATATCAAACATTGATGGTTGCAATTGTAAATTGGTTTCAACAACATCGCACTAAAGCTATTGCTCTAACTCAACTGGGGCACAGCTTAGGCGGGCTAAGTGTGCCAATTTTGGCATACGGGTTGGAGGAATTTGGTTGGCGTACAATAGCTCTTACTTCAGGGTTCGCATCAATTTTCCTTGGCATACCTCTAGTTCAACACATACGTCATAGACCTGAAGAAAAAAATGAAGTAGTAGACGGTAAGATTATAGGAGAAAATTACAATGACCGTTTGGAAATAAAAAGTGATATTGTATCTGCAAGCTGGCAGAATGCTTTAAGAACTCGAGCATTCTGGTTTATCTCGGTTGGGCATGCAATTGCTTTACTGTCAGTTTCAGCAGTACTTGTACACCTTATCCCGCACCTGACTAATACCCTGAGAATGGAACTGACTGAAGCTGGATTGGTATTTTCAACTGTAAGCATCTCTCAAATTATTGGACTTTCTTGCGGAGGTTATTTAGGAGATCGTTTTAGCAAGCGGATAATCTGTTCTTACTGTATGATTTTTCATGGTAGTGGAATGTTAGTGCTTGCGTTTTTTGATGATTACATAATGGTTCTTTTGTTTTCTGTTCTTCACGGAATTGCCTGGGGTATCCGGGGACCTCAAATGGTAGCGATTCGTGCAGATTATTTTGGAACCAGATCCTTTGGAAAAATCTTTGGGATTTCATCAATGGTGGTTATGTTTGGAACAATGTTAGGACCTCTTATAAGTGGGCTGGTTGTAGATCATTATGGAATATATCGAAACGCATTTATAAGTTTTGGTTTGATAAGCTTTCTAGGAGCAGTTCTTTTTTTCTTTTCTCAAAAACCAAATTTCACTGCTCAAAAGATTCAGAAGATAAATTCAACCTAAAGTTAAAATTTATTTTTTGAATATAATATTCCTAAGGGTTAGTTTGAAGGCCCCAAAGAAACCTTAATACTTAAATACATAATAGGTAATTAAATCATTGACGAATGATTCCCGAATTATTCAAGTGTAATTCAGCAAGGTGGGAGTGTGTACCTTTATTTTTGGTCAACTCAATTCCACTATGTGTCTTTACACTGCCACTAGCCATCTCAGCAATGGTGAACTCAAAACCATCTGGAATTTCTATTCTCGCTCAATGCTCAGCGCCTGTAACTGCATTCTTTATCGGTTCCACATTAAGTTCAAAAACACCGTCAACTAATACAAGGCCTGTGCGTGCCTCCATATCAGCTTCTATTTTGATAGGTAAGTAAAGTGTTTTATGACGAATAGAAGTCATAGCATTGATAACCCAAAAGATAGTCGCAAGTTCCACAGTATCTTCTCCAGAAACAATTTTTTCTAGTGCATTTCTCTGATCTTCAGTAGCATGGTCATCAATAATTATAAGCCGCTCACCATTACCTTCAAGAATAGGTCCTGGCCACTTTGCCAGCATACCTACATTCAAATTATCAAGCGAAACTCCTCAGTAAAAACCTTTTTCAATCCGAAACCCGTCTGCAGCTTCACAAGTGCCATTAAGTAGGCAAGGCATCAAATTGACAAGGGCAGCCGTATGCACAGTTACAATTTGCAACTAGAACTGCATGTATCTCCCAAGGTGTCATTTAGTCTATTAACTTTATGATTTATTAAAACCAGAACAACAAATTAGTACACTCCTGAACGAAGAATGTAGTAAATTTGAACAATACCAATAGGACGGTTTTCTTTATTAGTTACAACTAGGCAAGTTATCGAATGTGTTTCCATTATATGCAGAGCTTTGGCTGCCAGTGCATCCGGTGATATTGTTTTTGGCTTCGGACTAGCATAGTCCCGCAAAGGCCGTTCAAGAAAATTATTACCTTTTTCAAGTAGGCGCATTAAATCACCCGTGGTAAAAACACCACTGATTTTTTCATCTTGATTGACGGCAACTATTATTCCAAGGTTTTTGCTTGACAAAACGTTCATTGCCTCACGCATAATAATTTTTTCAGGTACAATTGGCAGCATTTCACCTTCAATCATTACATCCTTAATTCTTATAGTAAGCTTGCGTCCAAGACTGCCCCCTGGATGAAATACTGCAAAATCATCTTGACTGAACTGACGTTTTTCCAGCAAACACATCGCAAGAGCATCGCCAAGTGCCAGAGTTGCTGTGCTACTTGCCGTGGGTGCTAAACCAAGCGGGCAAGCTTCCTTTTTAACTGCTACTGAAAGATGAACTGTAGATGCCTTGGCAAGAGTGGAATCAGAGTTTCCAGTAATTGCAATCATAGGAATTCCCAGCGTAGTGACGTGTCCAATCATCTGCAGTACTTCAACAGTTTCACCACTGTAGGAAAAAGTAATAATTGCATCCTTTCTAGAAATAATTCCCAAATCTCCATGTGAACTTTCTCCAGCATGAAGAAACAGAGAGGGTGAACCAGTACTGGTAAGTGTTGCTGCAATTTTTTGGGCAATCAATCCACTTTTTCCCATTCCAGCAAGGATGATTTTTCCCTGGCAGTCATAAAGAATATTTACTGCCTGTTCAAAGTTATAGTCAAGACGTTTGTTGATCTCTTCAAGACCAGCGATTTCAATTGTCAGTGTTTCGCGTGCGCGCTTCAACAATTTTGACATATTTTAAACGTACAAAATTCCTTGTTTTTCAAAATGCCGCATTGTAGCAGAATCTCTTAAATCACCTGCTTTAAGAATTATGGCATCAGTGTTATGAGTTCCATTTTTATTGGGAATTGAGCCTCCTACTGCGAGCCTGTAAGGAGGAATAACTGGCAGCAGAAACAATTTTTCTCCCACCACGCATTCCATGGGAGCCACAAAATCTTTAGTGTCCTCATCATAAATTTTCTTACCCGAAGCCATTATTACACCACTGGCAATAACTGATCCTTCTCCAATAATACCTGTTAATTCGCACATAGCTCCTATTTTAACGTTGTCTTCAACAATTGAAGCCAGTCTCCCTGCAGGCTCAAGGATACCCTCAATACCAGAACCTGCTCCATATTTGACGTTTTTTCCAATCTGTGCACATGAAGCCACCCTAGCTCCTCCGTCAATCATACAACCTTCTCCAGCAATATATGCTCCAATATTCACAAATGCTAGGTTCATTACAACTGTTTTAGGACCAATATAAGTCCCCGTACGAACCATAGAACCTGGTGCATAACGAACTCCGCCCTTCTCAAAATCTTCATCAGTATAATTTGCAGTTTTGAGAGGTATCTTATCCCAATATTTTCCTTCTATACGCTCACTGTCATGAGTTCCAAAATAATTTAAGACTCCTTCAATTACATAAGGCTGAGGCTCCCATTTATTATTCACTTTCTCAGCAGCGCGTATATTTCCCTGATTAAGTAATTCGATGAAGACCTTGCACTCTTCAGCAGAGGCCACATGGCCAGAAAGATTAACCAGCAGATCTGGACATGAACATTCAACATTTTCTATCCGAAGAGTCTCCCTACTTTTCATTCTCATTAGCAATTCTAGCTTCTGATGCTTACCTGGATTGTTGCGTGCATCTTGAACTTTTTCCTCAAAGATCCTCAGTCCCTCTTTTGCTGCTTGGAAGTCAATTAACCCTTTATTGTCAGCAATATGTCTGAAAACCCTTACTGATCCTTGTCTTCCAGGAATATTTGGAATAACGGAAACAAGTTCATCACTCTCATTGTATAACCGAAGCAATACGGTTTTTTCAGCAGTTGGAAGAGATTTCACATTTTCTTCAAATGTATTCATAGTCTAGATATATGTGGTTAATAGTTGACAATTAAATATGCTTAAGTGGAGTTTTACCTAGCGGAAAAACATTAAAACCAATTTTATAAAGCTTCTCATGATCAAGATGATTTCGACCATCAAATATGAAAGCTGGTTCAGCCATAGACTGAAAAATTTTTTTGTAATCTAGATTCCTATATTCATCCCAATGCGTAACCAAAGCAAGAGCATGAGCACCATCGGCAGCTTCATAAACATCCTCAACAAATGAAACTTCACCATTAATGTTTTTTAGTTCAATACGAGCGTTTTTAAGGGCTTTTGGATCATGAATTCTTACCCTTGCGTTTTCACCCACCAGTTTTTTACAAAGCGGAATTGCAGGAGAATCACGTGTATCTCCTGTATCCTGCTTAAAGGCAAATCCTAACATAGTAATTATCTTACCTGACAGAGTATTGAAAAGCTCATGCAAAATATTCTGAAAAAAACGATTAGTTTGCCATTCATTAATATCTACAACACTAGCCCAGTAATCGGCAACTTCTGGAAGTCCATAATATTCACAAAGATATGACAGATGCAAAATATCCTTTCGAAAACATGAGCCACCAAAACCAATACTGGCCTGTAAAAATTTTGCACCAATTCTTGAGTCCATTCCAATTGCTCGAGAGACTTCCGTAATGTCGGCCTCAGTACGTTCACAAAGTGCTGAAATACTGTTTACTGAAGAAATCCGCTGTGCTAGCATCGCGTTGGCAACGAGTTTTGAAAGTTCACTGCTCCAAACACTGGTCAACAGAATTTGTTCTCGTGGAACCCAATGAGCGTAAAGTTCTGCAATTTTGTTAGCTGCTTTATGCCCATTTTCATTTTCTTCTCCACCTATCAAAACACGGTCCGGATTTGCCAAATCTTTTATAGCAGTCCCTTCGGCCAAAAACTCTGGATTAGAAACCACAGAAAATCTAGTTTTTTTGTTTGAGGATTTAAGAATTCTGGACATAGCCTCGGCAGTTCGTACTGGTAAAGTGCTTTTTTCAACAACAATCACTTCTGGCTTAACACTATTCTGCAAAATATCACGTGAAGTTTTTTCCCAATACTGCAAATCTGCTGCTTTACCTGCGCCTTCTCCAAATTTTTTGGTAGGAGTATTTACAGAAACAAAAATGATATCGGCCTCTGCAATTGCTCTTGCGATATCAGTATGGAAAAATAAGTTTTGACCACGTGTCTGCTTGACCACTTCCAGCAATCCAGGTTCAAAAATTGGCAAATCATCGCTGTTCCAATTCTTTATCCGTTCCTGATTAATGTCCACAACAGTTACTTTGTGTTCCGGACAGAATTTGGCTATCATTGCCATTGTTGGTCCACCTACATAACCGGCTCCGATACAAAGGATATTGCTCATTTAACTAAAACTATATTTTCGAATTATTATATATTTGTTTATTTATGCAAACAACGGGGGAGCAACGTCATCCGGCACAGACTGACCTAATAAAATAAAATTTGTTGCCGCAACGTTACTCAAGTTGTTATCGAAATTCTCACCAAATGGTTTGAGATGATAATCACCATTGTACAAAGGATCAAAAAGAATAAAAGGCACTGGATTTAGAGAATGCTTGGTACTAATCTCCATTAGTCCATCACAGTTCTCAAAAAGCATCTGGTCAGCATTTCCGTGATCTGCAGTAATCACCAACAGACCTTTCATTTCAACAATTGCACTTACAATTAAGTTGAGTGCAACATCAACAGCTTCAACTGCTTTTAATGCCGCCTGAAAGTCACCCGTATGACCAACCATATCAGCATTAGCAAAATTTATCAGTCCATATTGATATTCCCCTGAAAGGATGAATTCAACTGCTTTCTTACTTATTTCTTTAGCCTTCATAAGTGGCTTGCTAGCAAAGGACGGAATTTTATCAGATAAAATTAGATGATAATTTTCCATGGATGAATCAAGCGGTTCTCGATAACCTCCGTTGTAGAAAAAAGTTACATGAGGATATTTTTGTGATTCTGAAAGCCTGAACTGCTTAAAACCAAGTTCCAAAATACGCTTACCAAAGGGGTCCTCAACCTGCGGTGTCCCGACTAGGAAATTTTTTGGTATTTCATCATCCTCATCATACTGAGTCATACCGACAAACAAAACTTTGGGACGAACATGACGTTCAAAATGTCTAAAATCATCATCCAAAATCGCCCTGCTAAATTCTACCGCACGATCCCCACGAAAGTTTGTGAATATTAAACCATGATTATCCTTAATTGGCGCAATTGCCTTCCCTTTACGAATAAGAACAAACCCGGGAATATCCTGATCAATTATACCTGGATTTTTAGTTCTAAAGTATTCAATTGCATCCCTTATACATGAGAAACTGTATTTTGAATTTCCTTTAACATGAATATTCCATCCAACCTCTACTTTTTCCCAGTTATTATCCCGGTCCATGGTAATCGCTTCTCTACCGCCCCCACTAGCGAAAGCATAATCAATTTCTGCTCGCTGCCTCTTAAGTTCTGAAAAGAGTTTTTCAAACTGTTCAGTATAAGTGAGTGCGGACTGAACCCCTACGTCCCTACCGTCAAGCAAAGCATGGACATAACAACGTCTAATTCCTGCCTCAAAGGCATGACAAATAATGGCCTTCATATGATCCTGATGGCTGTGAATATTTCCATCTGAAATAAGACCAAGCAAATGCAATGGAGTATCGTTATTCAAGCAGTTTTTAATTATCTTCTTTAAAACGGGGATTTTAAAAAAATCTCCAGTTTGAATTAGTTTCTTAATTAGAGTTGGACCTTGCTGCTTTATAACCCCTGCTCCCATTGTCATGTGTCCAACCTCCGATCCTCCAAGGTCATTTTGACTTGGAAGACCTACATATTTTCCATGAGACCAAAGCTGTGTATAAGGACAGTTGTGCATGAGACCATCCATAACTGGGATTGATGCCTTGTGGATTGCATTAGTTTCATCAGGTGCACCAATTCCCCAGCCATCGAGGACAACATTAATCAATGGACCACGGCCTGAAAAATTATACTTGAGACTTTTAAGGGATTTCATTAACAAATTTAAACTTTTTTAATTTATTCTTAAGATGCTTTCATCTCTTAAAAGCTCACACAAAAAATCACATGCCTTTTGCAAATACTCTTCGTCACGGCATTCAAGAGTCAATTTAACATTATAGTCTGATCCAGAAATTTTTGGATATGAACCAAGCTGTATTTCCGGAAATGCTCCCTGAGTTTCGTCGAGTGATGCGGCAATATCTCCTTCATCAGCCTTAAGAAAAATTTGTTTCATAACAATTGGTGTTGTCCTGAAACGTTCCCTTATACCGGAAAACCGCATTTTTAGAAATTCTGGAATTCCTGGAAAAATAAAGATATTGTGAAACTGGAGTTGTGGTGGACGACCTTTTTTATATTCAATCAACTCCGAACCCTCAGGTATCATGGCCATTCTTCGATGGGCATCAGTCATATTTTCACCTCGATAACTATATATGGCTTCCATAATCTTTGGCGATTCATAAAGGTTAGCTCCGAAGGCATTAGCGATTGAAGCAACTGTTAGGTCGTCAAGTGTTGGGCCAATTCCACCGCTGGTAAATACCCAGTTAAATCGTCTTGAAAATTCCATTACAGTCTTCCCAATCACTTCTGGAGTGTCTGGTATAGTTATGATCTCCTTGACTTCAACACCAAGAATCCTAAGTTCCCTGCAAAGATATGGGGAGTTTTTGTCAGTAACCTTCCCCGACAAAATTTCATTTCCTACGATAATGATTCCTGCATTTGACAACGATTTTCTCCATAATATTATTTTGTTCGCTTAATAATATGATATCCGAACTTAGTTTCAACAACCTCACTTATAGCACCCGTATCAAGTCTAAAGACTGCCTGATCAAACTCTGCAACCATTTGACCTCGCTCGAATCGTCCTAGGTCACCTCCCTTAGGACCAGAAGGTCCGTCTGAATGTTCACGAGCCAGATCAGCAAAATCTCTCCCATTTTTCAACTCTTTCAAAATTTCCTCAGCTAATTTTTTAGCCTCTTTACGATCACGATTTATTTCTGAACGCAGAGCCCCCTTGTATGTGATAAGAATATGGCTGGCTCTTATTACATCTATATTTACTCGGTTAAAAATTAAAAATCCATAAGGTGAATCTACAGGATCACTAATTTGTCCAATTTTAAGCATCATTGCAGGCTTCAAAAATTCACTCAAATTATTTCTTGCTGACAACAGAGGAAGTTTAGTTTGCTGGGGCAAATCAGAAAAACGGGTTATCAAATCAGAAAAATTGATTCCCTTTCTTCGAGCAAGATCTGCCAATTTCAATGCAGCTTTTTTTGCACCAGACTTATCATAATAAATATTCTGCTTAGATGAATTTGCACCTTTATAAGCTATCACAAGAAGTTGAGCGCTAACTTCTTCCGAATAGGCCTGTGATGAATTGGGGACTTTTGAAGGATCTATATCGGATGTTGGTTTTGGAATAATTTTCCTGTTTTTTTCAGCAAGTTTCCTGTTTTTTAAATTAATTGTTTTTTCTATTGATGCAGAATCAAAAGACTGTGCCGATTCTCCTTTACTGATTATGGTTACTGTATTGATTAGGTCTCCTTTCACAATTGAGTTTACCACATTCATTCCATCAACAACTTCTCCAAAAACAGAATGTTTATTGTCAAGGTGTGGGGTTGGAACATGCGTTATAAAGAATTGGCTGCCGTTTGTGTTTGCTCCTGCATTGGCCATTGATAAAATTCCACCCTTATTATGTTTGAGATCAGGATGGAACTCATCTTGGAATTTATAGCCCGGACCACCAGTTCCAGTTCCCAGTGGATCTCCGCCTTGTATCATGAAATCATTAATCACCCTATGAAAACTCAAGCCATCGTAATAACGATTTTTTCTGGCCTTGCCTGTAACCGGATCTTTCCACTCTTTTGAACCATTAGCAAGGCCGACAAAATTAGCTACAGTCACTGGTACGCGTTTGTAAAAAAGTCTTAATACAATAATCCCTTTTGAGGTGTCAATTTTTGCATATAAGCCATCAGAAAGAGTTACTGCAGAGACTTTTACAGAGAAAAATAAAAGAGTCATCACTATCAAAAGATTTTTCCTAAAAACGGAGAAAACTAGCAATATGGTTTTAAGGAAAAAGGAATTGTGATTCTCTTTAATGAGCGAGAAATAAGTACTTGAAAACATAAAATTGTTATTTGAATAGGAGGAAAAGAATTGTCTAAGACTAGCTTGTTTACGATTATTGTCTCAAGTCATTTGTGTTAAAAGAGAAGATCATTATATGATTTAACCTAAAACTTAAGTTTTAATTTTTGAATCAATCACTGTTTTTGAGCAAAAAATCAACTGCACTCCAAAGATCGTCCGACCAGTAATTAGGAAAAACAGACGTCTTATCATCCTGTCCTCCATTGCCAGTGAGAACACCGATGGAACTTGTTCCCCAATCTGCAGCAGCCAAAAAATCAGTAGTAGTGTCGCCAATAAAAACTGCTTCTTGTGGAACAAAACCATGATCAGAAGAAGCTTTTTCTAACATCCCTGTTCCCGGTTTTCTACATAAGCATGGTAGCGAATTTGTTTGTCTCCTTCCGTTTTTCCAGTCAGGATGATGTGGACAAAAATATTGTCCATCAATGTGTGCTCCTACCATCTGAAGTTCAAGGTGCATTTTTTTGGTTATTTGTTCGAATACTTCCTTAGTTAGATCGCCTCTTGCAATGGCAGCTTGGTTTGTAATAACAAAGCATTTCCAGCCTTTTTTATTGATTCTTGCTACTGCCTCAGCGCTTCTGGGAATCATCGCAAATTGATCCGGATTGAGAATAGGCCCCGGCTCTTGATTGATTACACCATCTCGATCTAGCAGTATAACACGTAATCTACTGAAAAAACTTTTATTCATTGGACCTATCAGTTTTAAAAAGATAATAGACGATTGCGCTCTTCTGGTGACTTTTCTGACAATTCCCTTACTACCTTTAAAAACTTTTTCCAGTCTTTGCCTTGCTGAACAAACAACCTCTTGAATTGTTCAACTTTGCTATGGTATCGCTTTACACCTAACAAATGAGTGTTATTCAAGTCTTTTTTAAACCAATTATCATAAGATAGCACTCTAAACTCATCTTTAAATGTTTGATAATCTTCTCGCAACTCATCAAACAACTTTTGCTTTTTTTGCAGCTTATCAGCATTTGTAATTTTTGAAGAAAACAATTTTTCCAAATCATCAATAGCTGAATTAATAATGCGCATAAATAATTTACGATCTTTGCTAGCCTTCATATACCATTTATATAGTTCTAATCTGCCTTTATCAAAGACTACTTTTTCATCAGAATGGTTTATAAATTGACGCAAACCTTCCTGTTCAACAAAAACTGCGAATGATTCATTAAATGATGTGTCGTCTCTGACATAAACCACCTGATGCGCTAGTTCATGAATCAGTACGGTAATTAATTCTGCATCATTGCGGCGCAGAAATGTACTTAGTACAGGATCTGAGAAAAAATCAGGCATCCAAGATTTGTTTAACCAGCCAAGAGTAGAGTAGGCGGTAACCTGACTAATGGATACATCCAGCTCCTGGCGTTGCAATTCCTCAGCAAATATTATTGCTTGTTCTTGATCAAAATACCCACGATATTCCTGGCATCCAATGAACCAATAACACCATTTGTGTGCTTTTAATTCTAGTTTTGGTGCCGCTGTTACTACCATAGTAACATATGGACGGTCAAGTTTGACGAATCCAGAGTAGCCTTCATTTTCAGGAATATCTAATTGTTGAATTGCAAATTTTCTAACACTCTTGACAAGATTTAATTTCCGCTTTAATTCTGGTGCGGTATCAGGTGAATCAATTAGTTCCCGTATTTCCTTTTTTCGGCTAAGCAAATCCAAATGTCCTGATGCCGCTTGCCAGTAATAACCTAAGTCTGAGCAACCACCAGAGAAAATTAATCCTCCAAGGATGAAAAGTAATATGGTCTTAAAGCTCACAAAAATTTTTGGTATTATCAATCCAAGAATTGCAGAAAATTTTCAGCAGGTTCTATGATCCCAGCCTGTTTGGCAATTACATTATCATTTGCATCGAGAACTACATATAGCGGTAGAGCTACAGTTTGAAATCTACTTATTTGCATTTGCCGATTTTCTCCAGCCTTATCTCCTCCATCGGTAAAAAGATGTACTAGCACAAATTTATTCTTAAACCGATCAATTACTTCGGGATGTGAGAAAATATTTTTTTCCATCCATCGACAATTAACACAAGTATATCCTGTAAAATCAATAAAAATATGCTTTTTTTCAGATTTTGCCTTCTCCATTGCAACAGATAAATCGCTATGCCAGAAAAGTGAATTAGCTTTAATTTCCGAATTGATGTCAGTACCTTGTGAAAATGCCAAACTGTTTTTTCCTAAAATCTGCAGATCTGGAGGTAAAAAAGTATCAACCCACGGATTTAACTGGATACCAGCTAATCCACGAACCAAGTAAATACCCAGCACAGCAAAAACAAAAGCAGCAGCAAATCCAACACTACCTGTTTTGACTATCCGTGAATGATGGATTTTCAACAATCCTAGCAAATAAAAAGTTCCAATTAGGCAAATAATTACCCATGCAACAAGTACAAATTCCCTATTAATAAGACCCCACTGCCAAACAAGGTCTGCATTGCTAAAAAACTTAAAGGCTGCTGCGAGTTCAAGCAAACCTAGAATTATTTTGAGATGATTCATCCAGCTGCCTGACTTTGATTGCATCTTCTGAATGAGGCGCGGAAATAGGCCAAGCAGAAAAAATGGAAAAGCAAAAACAGTTGAAAATACAAGCATTCCGACTATAGGCCAGAACCACATTCCCTGTGAAGCCGCAATAAGCATTGTGCCCACAAACTGAACTGTACAAGTGAACGAAGTCAGAGTGAAAACCAGACCCATGGCAAGCACTCCAAATGTCCCTCTCAATTGCCGCGACCAATGATCAACAATGTTTGTAAAACCACCAGGAGCATTCAACTGGAGAAAGCCCATCAAACTTAAGGCAAATATTGTAAACATCACACCTATTGCCAAATTTATCCAACCATTGGTAGCGAATTGAACAGCACCAGCTGCGCCTAGGACTATTGAAAGGAGCATACCTGTAACTGTATATGTGACCACAATTCCAAAACCAAACAAAGCAGCAAGGCGCAATGTTTCTCTTGTTCCCGTATGACTTTGTTTAGTAAAAAAAGCAACCGTTACCGGTATCATTGGAAAAACGCAGGGTGTAAGCAATGCCAAAAAACCAGCAATAATTGCCAGACCTATAAATCCAAGGAATCCAGTACTAATAGCCATATCAATTTCTGAAAGATTCTCTGGGGGTTTGTCAACTGCAAATTGTGGTAATAAATATTTCTCTCGAACATTTCCAGTTCCAATAGAAATATCTAAGTTTAACTCTTCTGTTTTAGGTGGAAGACAAATTCGGTCACTGCAAGCTTGATAAGTTAATTTAATGATATTTTTCAGTATTTTAGTACCTAATAAGTTCTCTGGAACATTGATGTTTTGAAATAATTTAGCTGTTTTTTTGTGAAAGCTCAGTACCATTTGCAGAACTGGGTCTTTGGCATTGATCGGGTTGCTTTCGTACACAGGACCGACCATTACAAACAAATCATTTTCAAAAGTTAATGAAGTCGGTATTGGGGAAAACTCTCCCTTATTCGGAATTACTGAATATATATGCCAACCAGAATGAATATCCAATTCCACAATAATACGAGCATGCTCTCCCGGACGAGGTTCGTTTGGTTCAAGCCGATATTTAAAAGTTATGATATTTTCAGGAATTACAATTTCATCATCAAACTGCGAGCTTGCCTCGCCTGGTAGCAAAAAAAAGAATGTTAAAGCAACACATACGCATTGTCCAAGCTGGTACAAGTAACTAAAAAATTTCCGACCTGAATTATAGTGGAACAACATTGTTTGGAAATAAATTATATGGCAGTAAACAGTTTGGAAGGGCTCGCAAAAAGATATTCAAGAGTGAAAATCAATTGAAAAAAGCTTGGTTTTTAATGCATCGAAACACTTTGAAATGTCATTCCCCAAACAAACGGCTTACACTCTCATTGTCATACCTCCGTTCTTTGGTCTCAGACAAACATGCTAAAAATCAAACTGTTCACCTTGATAGTCCGGAAATTTCTTCCAGAGATTTAATTTCTCTAGAACTAAACTCAAAAACATTTATCTGAGATTCGAGAGATTTGGTTAGCTGTAGATCTTGTTAGGATTATAAGGGTATTGCGCCTGCAAAATAGAGCTAATTCTGTCTACATAGAGTCAGAGTGCTTTGCTCTTTTCTGTATCTCAAAAAATTTCACTCATTAAATAATTTTATGATTCATAATTTTAACCAACAAGATCTTTTTACAAATTTTCTGGACGAAGATTACGCAGCACTTTCCCTGCTTGCCACATTTCTTGGTTGCTGACATCCTTTAGTTCTTTTTCCAGCTTTTCACGATAATCTTCACTCGAATTAGAATCTATCGCAATTTTAGCTTCATTTCCGTTCAGTACACCTTGGTAACATTCTTCTATAAGAGGTTTAATTACATTACGAAATTTAGGTGCCCAGTCAAGTGCTCCTCTCTGTGCAGTGGTTGAACAATTTGCGTACATCCAATCCATTCCTTTTTCTGAAACCAGAGGGTAAAGACTTTGAAGCGCTTCTTCTATGGTTTCATTGTAAGCTTCTGAAGGAGAATGGCCATGTTCTCTTAGAACTTCATATTGTGCTAAAAATGCACCTTGTAGTAATCCCATTAATACACATCTTTCTCCAGTTAGGTCACTGTGAACTTCATTCTCAAATGTAGTTTCAAAAAGATGACCTGAGCCAATTGCAAAAGCTGTTGATATGCAGCGATATCTTGCACGCCCTGTAAAATCCTGATTAATCGCGAATGAGGCATTAATACCTCGTCCTGCCTGAAAATGAGTACGAACTGTCAGACCACTGCCTTTGGGCGCTACCAGTATCACATCAACATTATCTGGTGGGACAATTCCCGTATCCTTGTGAAATACAATGCCGAATCCATGCGAAAAATAAAGAGCATCGCCTTCATTTAAACTTGATTTAACCATTGGCCATGCTGAAATCTGACCGGCATCTGAAAGTAAGTATTGAAGAATAGTACCTTGATTGGCAGCATCTTCCGTTTCAAAGAGAGTTTTTCCCTCAACCCAACCATCCTCAAGAGCCTTTTCCCAACTTCTACCTTTTCTTAATCCCAAAATAACTTTGAAACCTTGATCACGCATGTTTAGGCTCTGTCCCCTGCCTTGTGGCCCATAACCAAGTATCGCTGTTACTTCATCCTTCAGATTTTCCTTACATTTTTCAATCGGATAATCCGAACGCTCAACTATGGTTTCTTTAATTCCGTTTATTTCAATTTCCTTCATTATATCTCCGCAAGTTTAAAAACTGATTTTTAAAAATGTCGCAATTATTTCACGACACAATATGTGAGAAATAGCCTCAAAAGTCAATTTAATAAAGCTTTTGATAAGAAACCTAAGCAAATGAAGTAAGCTTGCTTTCAGGCAGCTTGTTTGTTCTTAAAGGTGAGTTCATTTTGGGAAATCAGAACAACTTCTGACTCCTTTTCAGCGCCATGCTTTGTAACATTTTCTTTGGCCTGTGTTTTCAATTCTGTCAGTCTGCTAAGGATTTCTTCTGCAGTAGCAGGAAGGTTCAGCTTAGGACATTTACCTTTTTGTACTGAGGATAAGGCATGCTTAACCGCTACCCATACTGACAAGCAAAGCATTAAAGGGGGTTCTCCTACAGCCTTGCTTCGTCTTATGTTAATTTGATGGTGAGGATTAGTGATATTTTCTACGTTGAATATATCAGGTATGTCCTGAATATTAGGAATCTTGTAGGTAGTAGGAGAAAAGGATAGTAGTTCACCTTTGTCAGAGTAACGTAGTTCTTCATTAGTTACCCACCCCAATCCTTGAATGAAGCCTCCGATTATCTGACCACGATCAATTCCTGGGTTAATTGATTCACCAATATCCATCAGTAAATCCGATCTCTCCAGACTTAGCTGTCCAGTAAAACGATCTATTAGAACTTCTGACACGGATGCTCCCATAGTGAAATAGAAAAATGGTTTGCCCTTCTCTGTATCCCGATTGAACTCAATTTCTGGAGTCTTATAAAAACCTCTCTCGCCCATACTTACTCTCTCCATGAATGCTAGCTGCACCAGTTTTTTGAAAGAAAGTTTGTTTTTCCGGTTGCGCTTATCAAAAACACTGTTGTTTTCAAAACAAATTTGCTTCGCGGAAGACATGAGGCCACTCTCTTGATTTTCAAAGTAATTACTGGCAACCACACACAAATTGCTACGTATTTTCCGACATGCATTTACAGCGGCAACTCCGTTCAGGTCAGTACTCGCAGAAGCTGCAGTTGGAGGAGTATTATTATTTTTCTCTGTTGAAGTAATCATCAACTTTACATCATTATAAGAAATAGCAAATTCATCTGCTACCAGCTGCCTTATTTTAGTGTTAAGCCCCTGGCCCATTTCAGTACCTCCAGTTGATACCTGAACAGTACCGTCCCTATAAATATTGACCAGTGCGTTTCCCTGATTGAGAAATGTTGTGGTAAATGAAATCCCAAATTTCATTGGGGTCAATGCTAGACCGCGCAGATGTGTTTGTGACTTGCGGTTAAACTCCTCCACTTGCTTCATGCGCTTCTTATATTGAGAAGTTTTTGCAAGCTGATCTAAAATTTCTGGAAGAATATGGTTCTTTACAACCTGTCCATAAGGTGTAATATTTCGACCACGATTAGCATAACAGTTCAAACGTCTTATCTCCAAAGCATCCTTCTTAAGAAATATAGCAATTTCCTGAATAACATTTTCAATATTAGCCATTCCCTGTGGCCCACCAAATCCACGGAATGCTGTGTTTGGAGGAAAGTTTGTTTTGCATACTACACCATTAAAAATTAGGTTAGGTATATAATAGGCGTTGTCAGAATGAAACAACGTTCTTTCCAAGACTGAACTGGATAAATCTGCCGCTGCACCACCGTTTGAAAAGATATCAAACTTTACCCCTGTAATTTCTCCCTTAGAAGTGAAAGCTGCTTTATAATGAATTTTATATGGGTGCCTTTTCCCGGTACAGCGCATATCATCATCTTTTGTATATGCGACCCTAGCAGTTCTACCGGTTTTAGAAGCTACTAGAGCAGCCATTACAGCAGGAATTGCTGCCTGAGTTTCTTTACCTCCAAAGCCTCCGCCCATTCGCTTACATACGCAAACAACCTGATGATTACCAATGCCTAACGCTTCTGCAACAACTGTTTGTAGTTCAGATGGATTCTGGGTTGAAGAATGAATGTGAATATCACCATTCTCTTCAGGGTTGGCTAAAGCTGCCTGAGATTCAAGATAAAACTGCTCCTGTCCATTGCATAAAAATGTTCCTTTCAAAATATTCTCTGATTCTCTCCAAGCCTTTTCAAAATCCCCCTGTTTGAATGTACGTTTTTCTCCAATATACTGTTTTGCTAAAATTGCTTCATCAATTGTAAATACA
>PAZT01000049.1 GCA_002716165.1 Deltaproteobacteria bacterium
ATTTAAAACCAGTTACCTCAACATTGCCTAAGATGGTTACTTCCTCACTCTCTGCCTTAGCGGCAAGACCCTGCATGCACTTTATATTGTTGGAGTAGCCTCCCTTCTTCTCATGTAACACTGAGGTTATGCCCTTTGCCTGCCAGTCATCAAAAATTCCTTGCATATATGACATTGAATCATCACTGCCTTCAACAAACTCTGAAGGATATCCTATTGCCTTTTGCTGCTCGTAAATGCTTGCAACATCAGAATGCATCACCTCCGGACTGATCTGCATATAGCCGACTGGATGATAGCTATAAGCTTTTGGATCGCTCTCCCATACTTCAACACTATGTGCCATTAGTTCACGCATTGCAGGCTGGAAATAGTTGTTCCTTACAACACCACAAGCAATTCCGGATGCACCCGCTCCTATTCCTGATTTGTCAATCACAAGTATATCTTTCCCACTGCCAAGACCTCTATTTTTTAATTCAAGAGCTAAATGGTATGCAGTACTTAGCCCATGAATGCCTGCACCTATAATGAGATATTTTGTAGAACGGGGTATCATAATTCTGTTAGCCAAAAAGCGAAAAATATGTGGTACATTTTATCAAAAAAACACTATGGATTTTATTTCAAATGACTTTAAACTGAAAGTTTCTTGGAATAATTTTGGGGTATAAAAAAATATTTTGTGACTACGAAGGCTTTAATCATTTTAGTCTAAAAGAACACAAATAGTTTTTAATTTAACGTACTAGTAAGATTATATACAAATTTAAGTTTAACCTAATTGAGCTAAAATAATTTTTTTAGACTTTTAAAGAAACATGCAATGATTCACAATTTATTTTCAAAAAGAAAAACGTGCTTCAAAGAAAATCCGATCGTTATCATTCAAGCTTTGAAAATATAAGCTGTCACCTGGTTGATAAATCATTACTCCACCCTTAACTGAAAAGGCATCCATCATTTCATATTCTAGAGAAGCACGATTCAAACCACCATCATCTCCCCATTTACCGATCATCGTACCTAAGATTTGTAAATGTAAGGTCTGGTTGTAATAATCCTGCATGAAATTAATTGTTGTTGCAATTATATCCTCCTTTTGGTAATCCGGTTCAGCCTCCAGTCGATAGTCAAAGTCGTTTAAATGTTTAATCACGTGCTCAATGCTCAGTGATGTATCACTCCAACCAGAATAGTCAGTTCCAAGCAATATTTCCGTTAATTGAAATTTTTTCTCTTTTACATTATTAAATTCCATTCCCCAAAATTTAGCCGCTTCTGTTTTCCATAAGTAATTACCTGAATTAAAGCTTAAAGCAATGCCGCTCATTGTCAATCTGCTATGCCTATATTCAAGTGAAGGAACAATGCCTACTCCTGGAAGTAAATTTACCTCAGTTATAAAAAGATTTGGTTCATCATCAAAATACTGCGCCCAGTGAAATGAGGCATCCCATCCTCTGAAAGTCCCGTAAAGAGCCAGACCAAATTCAGTATTTTCTGTATTACTTTCAGGTATAATCTCTTCAATCTCTGTTGTTGTTGAATTATAGTCGCTACCAAGGGGAGCAGATTTGTTAAATTTTATTTGATGAACTGCTACAGTCTGAAGCTTATAGGATCCTAAATAATAGTCGATTCTTGTAATAGGAAGAGGAATGCGGACATCTTCAATGTCTGTCATTCCGTACTCACGATTATCAGTAGGATTCAGTACATCAACTACACGAAAATTATCTGCGACACCCCAAGCCAAAATCTGACTTCCAAGCCTAATATCTAAACTTCCAAATATGGTGCCTTCTAGATAAAATTCTCGAATTTCAGCTTCCTTTTCCAGTTCATTCAGAACCTCTCTTGTAAATGTATCTCTTTCCTTCAAGCCAAAAGCAAAATCATAAAATGATTTTGATGAGATCCTAGACTTCCAGTTTCCCCCAAATTTCATATCCCATGTAATTGAAAAAAAAGGGCGGATCCTGGTTAATCCACTCCAGTCAGAATTAGAATCGTCTTCTGGAGGTAACTTTACAAAACTGTAACTAAGGCTTATTCCTGTGTAACCAAAAAATGTGTTCCAGTCGTCATTAAAAGTCTTTGACTGGTTTTCTTCAGAGTAATGAAAATTGTTTTCTTCATCAAATCCAGAAAGAATATCATTTACATCTTCGGCCGACTCATCTTCATCAAATCCAGAAAGAGTATCTCCCATTTCTGAGTCATCTGATGCTTCTTGAGCAATAGCAAAATCTGGCAATCCATTAATCGATATACAAATTAATAATGTATTAGCTAAAAAAAATGATCTGACAGTAGAAAATAAACTATTTAACATTGAATCTTTATTAGAACAGAATTTTAGCTATTTTTTTTCTGATGATTTTTTTCTTCTGCTCATTTTTTCAAAAAAACTTTCCATCAAGCACCTTTTTCCAGTCTTCGAATAGTAAATAAATCTTCATTTACTTCATCCTGATTAAAGCGTATATTTTTTTCTTTGAGAATAGTTTTGTGCAGGATTTTCTTTCCGGTCTTTGTGGTAACATGCTTCTCAGTTGAAACCCAGATTCCGTCAATCTTTTCCAGTTTTTTAACGTCAATATATTTGTTTCTTTTCTTTTTGTGAACCCAGCGAACTGCTCTAATCATTACATAATTATCTTGCCTTATGAAAATAACAGATTTACTGTATCCACTTCTTTCTGCTTCATCAGTGCTTTTTGGAACAGCTTTGATTTGCCATACTTTATTCCCCCTCACTTCTGTTTCTTTCATCAAAGTGTAGACATAAAGATCAAGGTCTGGGGAAGACATGTCAGAGTAATTAAGGTCAGAACCCATGAAACTTCCACTTTTGTCTCCTGAGGCAATACGTTTTGTTTTTCTCAATGCAGGAAGATATAGCCACTGGTCGTCATCTTTTCCAGATTTGTTGTAGTCATAGGTGAGGAAACCAGTATTTTTAACATCAGCGGGGGAGATAAAAAACATTAAACTCAAATTGTCCTTGCCTTTTTTACCTCCAAAAGTTTTTAATTTCCTGATGCGCTTTTTACCATTTTTGTCTATCAGTATCATCTCCATTTCTCCTGATGAATTTTCTCCCACATTGCGAGCATTTACTTTTTCCATGATTTCCCGTCCGCTTAGACCTAAAACTTCTTTAGCACTAAAATTTACTCCACACAATAGCATTGTTGAAATGATAAAATTAGTCTTGTAAGATATTTTTTTTCCTAAATTCATAAGTCCTCTATTTAATTTTTGTGTTTTACCTGTATTTTGTGAATATGGGCGATCATTGTTAATGTAAGCAGTATATTCCAAAGTAAAGCAAAGATAATTATTACTGCGAAATTAGGCCAAAAGAATTGAGCTTGCTCTAAGAAGAAAAAGTAAATTTGAAAAACCTGTGAAAAGAAAATTATAAAGTTCTGATAGGAAAACTTTTAAGCTCTAAAAGGAAAGTTATAAAGTTTTGATAGGAAAACTATAAATCAAAAAAAAGGACTGATAAAAATTATTTTTTTCGAAATTAACTTTTGGAAGGATGCACTTTTTTATTTGATAAGTCTCTAAATAGTTTTTTAGCATTAAATTATTTAATTTTTTAGTTTATGAAATATTATTTTATCAAAATCATCAGCGGCCAGTCATTGAGACAGGCCGCAAAATATAAAATTTTAATTTATGTACTTGGTGGTCTATATTCGACGTTTCCTGCACCTTTAATTGCATCCAGACCTTCTTCAGCCGTCATTAGTACAGTAGTCTGGATTTTTGATAATGCGCCTCCTGCAGCTGCAGCAATAAGTGCTGATGCAGCAGTTACGTTGTCAGGACCTTCAATAATTAGACAAAGATCGAAATCTCCAAATGCATAAAACCCTGTTAAAATTTTTACTCCTTTAGATGCAAACATTTTTCCTACCTGGTCTATCCTGTTCTGTGGATTTTGAATCTGAGTTGCCCAGGAACCGGAATTGTAAGATCCTTGAACTAAATAATGTGCCATAAAACCTCCCTTATTAGATTAGGAACAAAAAAAAAAGGCTCTCTAATGAAAATTTTCCTGACAATTGTCAGGAAATATATCATTGACGCCTTAGTGAAGGATCTTTCGAAGATGCCAGCTTTGAAAGATACGGATGTCAAGCGCATTCTACTACTGATATTCTACTAATCAAGGAAAAAATTTTTAAATATTTTAATTTATTTAATATGAAGGTTGTAAATAAATAAGATTCTCAAGAGTGAGCAATTTAAAAGAACTCAAGCTTATTGGCAGTTTAATCTGCGACTAAAAAAATTTAATATATATAAAGTGATCATCTAGTTGATTTGAGACGTTTTTGAGTTCTGTACCTATAGACAATAACTCCAATTATTCCAACAATTAACGGAATAGCAAGCATATTCAGCAAAAGTAGTCCCCGTCCTAGCTGTTCTATGTCCTGTCTTAGAATTTTTCTAACTTCTCTTAATTTTCGCCGAGTCTGCAATTCTTCTTGTTTGAATTTTTCAATTTCCAACTGTATTTCCTTTGGAAGAATAACCTCTTTTTGTCCTTTTTCACCTGCAGATTCAAGTAGGGTGTTCAATCCTTGTTGAACTTCGTTTAGTTGTGCTAAAAGCTGCTTTTCTTCATCTTGGTAACGCATTTGAGCCTTTTGCTGCATTGCAATCAAATGGGTAAATGGTCTCGAGAAACGACCTCTTGAACGAATGCTCATTAATGCTTCATTTCCAGAAAGATGCTCCGTTGCATTTAAAATCAGGTTAAGATTGTCATTTGTAGGCTGTATAATTGACTGTCCCAAGAAGTTAATTTTTTGGACAGAAAATTGATCTGAAATAAAATCTACGTCGCTGAAAAGTAAAATTGAGTTGCTATTAACTGCCTCATTCATATGAGGATTTTTGAGAGCTTTTTCATCTTCAGGATCCTCACTTTCGGCTGTATCACTAGATCCATTTTTTTCTATGGGCGGTTGACCATCAGGGAAAGCGGTAGAAAATATTCCAGTTGTAATAGCCATCAATGCCTTTTCTTCCCTATCTACCTTCATTTCTCGCGATAATTGTTCTGGTTCTGAAAAACGCAGCTGGAACGCTTCAACAAATCCACTCTGTTCTGAAAGTGAAAGCAATGGTTTAAAATCATAACTGCTCCCAGCAGATTTTTTAAAAGCTCCTGCTTCAACGAAAAGTAAATTTTCAAGCTGGGCAGTGATTGGGTGTTCTTGGTTTAGAAATTTAGAACGGAATGTCATCCAAATAGGGAAACTCATAATACCACGACCTGTATTAACCTGAGATGCATGAAGATGATCTCCGGCGACTTTAGTTTTGTCATATTCGACTCCCCATTTTTTTAGCAACTCTGGTATATCACTTGCCAGCTGTGGCTGTTGACCAAATTGATTTGCAGGAGATGTCATATCAATGCGAGCATTTGGATCGAGTAAAACTATCAATCTTCCTTCTCTTAAAACATACTGATCAATAGCATATTTCAACCGGGGACTGAATCCTCGAGGATGCAAAACAATTAGAAGACTTACGTCATCAGGAATCTCTTCTGTTGTCAAAGGTAATATTTTCACGGGAAGTGATTTTTCCAGTTCGCTAAGAAATACCCATTTTTCCCTAGGAGCAGTCCCTGGGATTAAAGCACGTCCTCCCTCCAAGCTCATGGAGCTTAAAATTCCTATTTTTGTAGTAGATTTTGAACTGACTTTCTGAATTGCTCTAGAGATATCATACTCTAAAAACTCTTCGCGTCTCAGGTCAAAATATGGTAGAAGCATCTCCTGATCAAGCATCGATACTATAGCACCAAAATAAACTTCATTCCCGGAAGGTAAGTTTATAGGCTTGATTCCAAATTTCTGTGCCCACTCTTCTTCTTCTGTGTCAGGCTTTGGGTCATATATTTCCAGTAAAATTTTTCCATTTGAAAGTGTTTTATATTCTGTAAGTAATTCTTCTACACGTTGTGTATAATTTTTGAAGTTTGGAGGGAGTTCAGCTATATCTCTAGAATAATAAAAGTTGATTCTCACAGGATCTTTTAGGTTTTCCAGAATTTCCATTGATCCATCTGAAATAGTGTATAGTCTTTCTTCTGTCAAATCAAAACGTAATGGAATAAAAAAAGCTGTCACGTTTATAGCTACTAAACATATAACCAAAAGGAAAATACTACCCCAGGTACTTGACAAGGTTAATTCTTTCATTATCTATTTCAAACCCAAGATCTTTAAAATTTTCATTAAAATTAACATAATTCAGGGGAACAAAGTAAGCACTTGTCAGGAAGCATTGTGTGATTCAAGAACAATAACATTTACCATGAGAACAATTACGATTATCGAAATAAAGTATACTAAATCTCTTATATCGACCACGCCTCTCCGAATTGCATCAAAATGAGAAGTGAAACTGAACTGACTTACCATATCGCTAAACCAAACTGGAAAAACTGAATTCAAGGTCTCACTTAAAACCCCCCATCCAGATAAAACTAGTATAAGACAAATTATAACGCTCAAAATGAAACTTATGACTTGGTTTTTTGTCATGGAGGATGTAAGGCTAGCAATTGCTAGATATGAACCAGCCATCAAAAAGCTTCCCAAATAACCAGTAATGATGGGTCCACTATCAGGACTTCCTAAGAAATGAACAGTCCAAATCATAGGAAAAGTAAGTATCAGTGAAATTCCGATGAATAGCCATCCTGCAGAAAATTTTGCAAAAACCGTAGTAGTTAATCTAACTGGAAAAGTGAGGAGTAATTCGGCAGTGCCAGAGCGTCGTTCCTCAGCCCAAAGACGCATTCCTACAGCAGGTACTAAGAAAAGATAAAGCCAAGGATGAAAAAGAAAAAATATTTCAAGGCTTGCCTGCTGAGAATCATAGAAATTACCCAATAGAAAGGTACATCCTGCATTTGCAATCAAGAAAATTATAATGAAAACGTAAGCTACTGGTGAACGAAAATACGCCAAAAGTTCTCTTTTTATAATCGGTAAAAAACCACTCATGATTATTGTTTATTTTTCAAATAAAAGTTTTAGGATCATTTGTTTAGTTTCTTAATCTAATCAACTGCAGTTAGTTGCCGAAAAACCTCATCAAGTTTTCCCCTATCTACACTAAAATGTTCTAATTGAGCTTTCTTCTCGAACAAATACTCTTCAAGTTTCATTGATATTGATTCTTTGTTGTTAGGATATAATCGCATGGTAACTACATTCTCTCGATCTTCCTGCAGATGTTCAACAGAATAAACAAAATCAAGTTGATTAAATTCATTAAGTAGTTTCCGTGGTTCTTCATCTTTAAGGCTAACAGTTACTGAATTTCGGTACATTGATCTTGAAAGCAATTCGTCAGGTGTTCCGTAACCTACAACTTTCCCTTTTGCGATTATCATAGTGTTAGTGCAAACAGCCTCTACCTCTTCCAGAATATGTGTGGAAATTAATATAGTATGCTCTTCACTCATTTCCTTAATCAAACATCTAACTTCATGCTTCTGGTTTGGATCCAGTCCATCAGTAGGTTCATCTAGTATGAGAACTGGAGGGTCATGTAATAAAGCCTGTGCTAGGCAAGTACGTTGTCTAAATCCCTTAGAAAGTGTGTCGATCATTTGATTTTCAACATCATTTAATGAAGTTTTTTCTATAACAATTCCAACGCGTCTTTTTAATTCCATTCCACTATAGCCCCGAATTTCGGCAACAAATTTTAGAAACTCTCCTACAAGCATTTCGTCATAGGAGGGAGCACTTTCAGGGAGGTATCCAATTTGGTTGCGAACTTTGAGTGGATCATCCAAAATACTATAACCACATATTTCTGCATTACCAGAACTGGGTGGGATAAAACAGGTAAGCATCTTCATAGTGGTTGTCTTTCCAGCGCCATTTGGACCTAAAAAGCCAAGAATTTCTCCTTGCTTTACTTCAAATGAAACTTGATCGACCGCAAGCAAATTGTTAAATTTTTTACTTAGAGAATTTACACTAATCATTCAAAATATTGTTTTAGAAATTTATAAATATTATTTAAAACTAACAAAAAAAATTCTATTTCTATTTGCTATTTGAATCAAGTTAAAATTATAACTCAGAATATGTTATTTTGACTACAAAGATTAAATTATAGAAAAAATGAAGATTAAAAAAATAGGTTTTCAGAAGTCAAACTCTACTCAGGATAGAGATAGCGATATATTAAATCCTGAGTTGGAGGGAGGATCATTTTTCTGGAAGGGGAGTGAGATAGGAATCCTTTTACTACATGGTTTGACAGCTACTACCGCAGAAGTCAGGCCATTAGCAAAAAATTTATTTAAAGAGGGATACACTGTTTCAGGTATTCTACTGCCTGGGCATGGTACAACTCCTGAAAAACTGAGTCAGACTCATCGGGAAGATTGGATAAAAGCATCTGAAGTAGCATATTATAAGCTTAAGCGGGAATGTAAATCTGTTATTGTAGGAGGTGAGTCAGTCGGGGCGTTGCTTGCATTACGTTTGGCCTGTGAGCATCCAGAAATAAAAGGGTTACTACTTTATGCACCTGCAATTCAACTAGGAGCTTCTTTCCTTAAAATATTATTTTTCGTTGTGTTATCACCATTTGTATTCTCCGTTAAAAAAAAAATACCCAAAGACAGAGAAGGATTACCATGGCAGGGATATAAAGTTAATCCATTAAAAACGGGAGTTCAGCTTTTGAAATTTCAATTTGAGATTAAGAAGCTTCTCCATAGAATTTATCAGCCAATTTTGATCATACAAGCAAGCTTAGATGAAACGATAGATTTAAATAGTGGGGATATAATTTTAAGAGGAGTTCAATCTGCTGTTAAAGAATCCTATTGGATGAAAAAATCTGGTCATGTTGTTATTTTAGAAAAAGAGTTTGAGGAAGTCTTTAAGAAAACTATTAACTTTATTAAAAGAGTATTTAGATGAATGAAAAAAATAACTATATAAACTGCAATGAATAATAATTTTTTAATATCTGTCACTGTAGGTTTATTTCCTCTAACCTGGAAATGTATTTTTATCAAGTTTAACATTACTCATTAACAATTCTGATATTGAGAAATATTAAAATGTTACCGAATACAAATTCAAATATTGTAGAAGTCTTACAAAAAAGGGCTATTGGTCATCCTGACCGGGAATGCATTATTTTTCTTGGAGATGGGGAAAATCAGTCTGACTCAATGACTTATTATGAGAACGATGAAGCAGCTCGCAAAGTTGCTGCTTCAATCCAGAAAAGAGGAATTTCAAAAGGTGATCGTGTTTTGGTAATTCTTCCTAATAGTTTAGAGTTCGTAAAAATATTTTATGGTTGTCTTTATAGTGGAGTACTCGCAGTCCCATTGCACGAGCCTGCTGGAACTAAACAAATTGATTTATATATGGAAACGTTCATTCCAACTCTGAAAATAAGTAAACCAAGTTTGCTAATAGCCAATATTGAGATAGTAGATTTTTTGCGAAAAAATTTGACTCCTAAGAAAAAAGAAATTTTCAATGGAATAGAGATTGCCTCAGACAAGGATATTTTAGGAGACAATGATATAGAATATATTCCTGCGGAAATAGATAATAAAGATACAGCTTATCTGCAATTTACATCCGGTAGCACAGGGGCCCCCAAAGGTATAATGATAGGCCATGACAACATAATGGCAAATCTGGAAGAAGCTCAGAAATTCATGCAGCTTAAGGAGGAAAAAGGAACTGTTGTATGGCTTCCTCTTTTTCATGATTTTGGTTTGGCAGCAGGACTTATGGGTGCTCATTATTCAGGAGGATTTGTAGTTTTGATGACACCTGCACACTTTATTCGCAAGCCTTTGCGCTGGCTGGCTGCAATTTCAAAATTTAAATGTGCACACAGTTATGTCCCTCCATTTGCACTCGATTTATGTATGAAAAAAATATCAGAAGAAGAACTCAAAAACCTTGATTTGTCATGCATGGTTTCTGTTACTGATGGTTCGGAACCAGTACATTATTTGCCCACCAAAAATTTTATTGAAAGATTTTCTAAATGTGGTTTGAAATCTGATGTAATCAGACCAGGATTTGGACTTGCTGAAATGGTGATTATGTTCTCTGGATGTAAAACAGGTTTAGAAGGGGTATGTGTTAATCGGAATGTTCTTGAAAAAGAAGGAAGATTAGAATTGGCTGACGAAAGCTTATTAGATGCTGATAAAAAAATGTTGGTCAATTTAGGAACGCAAATGGACGGTCATGAAATTGTAATAAAGGGAAATCAAAATCAGTCCCTACCGGAAGGTTTTGAGGGGGAACTGACAGTAAGTGGACCATCTGTAGCTCAGGGTTACTATAATAACTTTGAAGCAACTGAAGAAATATTCCATCAAAAAATAAATGGTAAAAATCAGTATTTTTTGACCACAGGTGATTCAGCTTTAATCTGGAAAGGGGAACTTTATTTTACTGGAAGGATTAAAGATATCATCATTATCCGTGGTAGAAATTATTATCCTCATGATATTGAACAAGCTCTTTCACTAGTAGGAGAATTGCGTCCAGGATGTATAATTGCCTATGCTTCAAAAAAAGAGAATGAGCTTGAACATCTTACTACTGCAGTTGAGGTACGAGCTGATTTAATAAAAGATTTAGTTTTGTTCAAGGATTATGTTTTGCCGACAGTCGATAAAAAAATAATTAATATTATAGGGGAATCCTTTAAAATCTTCCCAAGTGAGCGTATCTATTTGGAACCGGGGACAATTGCTAAGACATCAAGTGGGAAAATCAGGCATGAGTATAACCGTCAAAGATTTGTTCAGCAGAATTTTGAAGGGCTTGTTGAACGTATCTTTAATTCGCAAGTCAGAGAGTTTTTGGTTGATGGAGAAAAAAACTCTTCATTTGAGTCAGAAATCAAAACTATTTTTGAAAAAATTGTTTTGTTAACTCCAGAACTTGATCAGCCCATTTTGGACATGGGAGCAGACTCTGTAGTAATTGTCGAGTTTGTGGACAACATTGAAAAAAAATATAAACAGGATTTTGAAGTGGAGGAAAATACGACTTTGAGAGACATAGTTAGACAGATCAATCAAGTTTAAATATAAAATTAAAATCTGTATATTTTTGAAATTTCTGTAATCAAAATAAGTTAAAAAATAAGTCTTGCAGGCATAGTAGTATATCTTTTAAGGACTTAAACTTTGCTTAATTATAACCATAATACTGTAAAATATCTTCGATTAATTCTAGTCCCAGATTAAAAAAAAAGAACAAATTTTTTTAATTATAACTAATAAATTGTGTTAATAATTTATAATTTTAAATTTTTTAATTCAATTGGGTACTTAATTTTGGTGAGGATTTATTATTTGAAGAATCAATCACTAAGAATTTGTAATGAATATGAGCTAGCTCTAGTTGTTTTTACTAAGTAATGTACGTATTCTTATTTTAAGTTAAACAAAAATTTTCTTTCTAATTCCCTTCAGCAGAAACAGTAATATTATAAGTTGTAGTAGTTGCTTCAGAAATTGTACTTGCTTGAGGACCTATCTTTAAAAAATAAGTTGTATTTGCTGTTAGTCCTCCTGAACTGGAGGTTCCCGTAAAAGTTTTCGTGAGATTAGCTCCTGCAGAACAATTATTGTAATAAGAAGAAACATATGATGTGAAACCTGAATCGGAGTATAGATAGCAATCTAAAGAAGCTGAATTATTCATAATTAAAGTGTAATTATCCGTACCTGAAGTAGTAAACTTATAATAGCTTTGTCCTCCCCAATAATAACCTTCTACTGTTCCAGAATGGGCAGTTCCTATTGTAAGTTCTACTGGGTCAGTAGTACTTCCTTCGCTTCCACCTTCAGAGACAGTTATACTGTATGCAGCATTACCATACCCATAAATTTTCAAATAATAGGTAGTGCTAGCATGAAGATTGTCCTCATAACCAAATACCATAGTACATGATGCTAAACATGAATCATATTCTAACATATAAGAGTTTGAGTAGCTTGAATCTGAATAAATATAGGCTATTACAGAACTGGATGAAGACCATGAATCAGTTATTGATAATGAGTCTACTACTAATTTGTAGTTCCCTGCACCTGTGGACGAGGTTGTGAACTTATAAAAACTATTATCTGCATAAGCTACTGTTCCTGATTTAGAAGTTCCAACAGTAAGTTCAACGGGAGAATCTGCAGATCCATCACTTGAGCCGGAACTTTCGCTTTCTTCCACCTCAACACTACATGAGATCATCAATATCACAAGAAGTAGTAAATATGATAATTTTTTCATCATAATTTCCAATTTAGGATAAAATTTAATTTGGCAAAATATACTTTTAAAAATCTGGTATGTCAAGTTTAATTTCTTTATTATATCAGTAATAAATCAGGATTTTTGAGGTTTTGTGAAAACTTAAAAATTTAATAATTATTTATCAATAGCAAATCATTTTTGTTATTATTTTGAAATTGGTTACGATCACTTAATAAAGTAAATTTTTGCAAACAAATCGTTTTAAAAAAAAGATTTTGTTATAACTTTTGCATTTCTGTAAGCAAATTTCTGAAATCCTTAGGTAAATTTGTCCTAAACTCGCACCATTCATCAGTGACTGGATGTTTAAACCCCAATAATTCAGCATGGAGCGCTTGACGACGAAATGATTTCATTGATTGAAATAATTTTAAGGACAATCCTGAGAAATCTTTTAAGGGTGATTTCCCATACTGCTTATCTCCAATAAGTGGGTGCCCAATTGAGTTAAGGTGTACTCGAATCTGATGAGTTCTACCAGTTTCAAGTCTACAAACTATCAGTGTAGCATTTTTGAATCTCTTCAAAACTTTCCAGTGAGTTACAGCATGTTTCCCCTTAGTATTTTCTCCATCTAGATCTAATTCCTTTTTTACTACTGTCATCTCTTTTCTTCTTGAAGGGTGTCGAGAAATTGAGGCTTCCACAACCCCTTGATCCTTTTCTGGCACTCCCCATACTAATGCTTGATATTGGCGCTTTACTGTACGTCTCTTGAATTGAGAAGATAAGTTCAGATGCGCTATATCATTTTTTGCTACAACTAAAATTCCGGAGGTATCTTTATCTAGTCTGTGCACAATCCCGGGTCGAAATACACCTCCAATTCCCGACAAATCATTGCAATGATACATCAGGTAGTTTACCAGAGTTCCAGATGAGTGACCGACTGAGGGATGAACAACCATGTCGGATGGTTTATTAACCACAACTAGAGCAGAATCTTCATACAAGACATCAATTTCCCCTTTTTCTGGGTTAATTTCAGAATTTGCATTATCTGGAACTGTTAAAAAGATTGATTGTCCTGAGTAAACTTTTCTAGATGGTGTAGAAACAGAAACCCCGTTAATCAAAACGTTACCTGCCCTCAATATCCTTTGAGCCTCTGACCGTGAGACAATTTTTTCCATTGATGCTAAAAATTGATCAAGGCGCATTCCTGCTTCACTTTCTTTTACATTGAAGCGAATGTAGTCAGTCATAAAAGCCCAGTTTCAGCAATTTTGGTCAATGCTTTTTCAATATTTTCCATAGAATTAGCGTAGCTGATCCTGATGTAACCTTCTGCACCTAGGCCAAAGTCTCTACCTGGAGCTATTGCAACACCAGTTTTTTCCAAAACTTCTTTGCATAGATTAAATGATGATTTTGAAGAATCTCGATATTTATAAAGGACATAAAATGCTCCCGTAGGAGTGTATCCAAGGTTCATACCAAGTTCTGAAAGACGATTCAAAACATATTTACGTCTTTTATTGAATTCAAATTTCATTGATTCACAGTAAGAAGTGCTATTTTGCAAAACAGCAATCCCTGCCTGCTGTACAAAATCGTTTGCTGAAATCATTAAGTTTTGATGTAAACGTGCAGCAGAAGACATCCATTCAATCGGTGTTATCATAAATCCAAGTCGCCATCCAGTCATGGCGTAATATTTAGAAAAGCCATGAATTGCTATAGTATTATCAGAAAAACTTAAAAAACTGTATGGAGATTCTTCATAACTCAAGTCAGCATAAATTTCGTCTGAAATAACAGGTATTCCTAGCCCAGCCAATCCTTTCATTACTTCAGGATTAAAGACTACTCCTGTAGGATTCGAAGGAGAATTAATTAGAATGGCACTTGTTTTTGATGTAATTTTTTTTCTTAATTCATCTAAATTTAATTGAAATCCTTCTTCTTTATGCAGCTTTATAAGAATTGGCTTTGCGCCTGCTATGCGAATTGTATTTTCGTAACAGGCAAAACTTGGATCTGTAAGAATAACCTCAGTACCAGGTTTAGCAAGCAGAAGAACTGATAAAAAAAGTAGCAGTGATGAACCGTTTGAAACAAGGACTTGTTGTGGCTCGATCTGAACACCATAATTTTCAGAGTACTTTTTAGTAATGTTTATTCTCAATTGTTCAATACCCTGAGTATGAGTATATCTGGCAGGTTGAGTTTCAATGCATTCCCTGACTGATTTTGCTGCTTCAGGGGGAGGAGAAAAATCAGGCTCTCCAAACTCTAAATGAATAATTTCTCTCCCCTGTGCTTCAAGTTTTTGTGCAAGAGAAAAAATATCCATAGCTAGAAAAGAGCCGATGGAATCAAGATGGGATGTTTGGTAGGAATTAATCATTTTGTATTTTTTTTAAAAAATCTTTTTAAATATAATCCATACTACTACTCGTATTTGTATAATATAATTATCTTTTGTTCCTTTTTTGCTCACCAAGTTTAAATCTTTTTGCACCATCAAGATATTTTAATCCTTCTTCATAAGTGTTAGGTAAAATCAAAGGTACTCTTTGGGATTTTCCAGAATCATTTAGAGCTGTAAAAGTAAAATAACAAACATTTGTAACTTTAGTATCTCCAGTTTTTGGATGGATGACTTCTGAGGCAACTTCTACCATCAAGGCTTTTTCAAATGAGTATATTACAGTTGCAGTAAAAGAAACTATTGATCCAATTTCCACGGGCTTGTAGAAATACATATGATCCATACATATAAATTGTGGTCTTTTTTTACAAAAAAGATAAGTAATGTTCCAGGCTAGTTCAAATGCTTCGCGCATTAAATATCCTCCAAAAATATTATTATGCACATTTCTTGACTGCGGGTGCATTAATAATGTTAATTGTCTAGTGCTATTTTGCATTGGTATACCTTTAAGTGTTCCATTTTTTATTTTTAGAAAAATTTCATGAAGCACTTTACTTTCATCAGCAGTCGGAGTGTTTAGAAGATAGCTTGTTTGATCGATTTCCATTCGCTGTTGCTGACGAAGTTTGCCCTGCTTAAAACGTCTTTTCTCCTCAAATGTAACTGGTTCTAGAGAATTTACAATTTCTGCTTTTCCATATTTCCTAGCTACCATAATGAAATAAGCTCTGGCTACTCTTTTCCAAATTTTGGATTCTTTTGATGAAATCTTGATCCCTACTTCTAAAGAACTTTTTCCCACCCAGTTTATGCTCGCCAGAAACTGTAGGTCGCAGTCAATTCGAAGATCTCCCAATAAGTCAATTCGGTCACAGGCGGCTGTAACAATTGTAAGTTCTCTTTCCCAACCATCTGTATGTTTGTATGCCACTTGACCTGCAATTAAATCAAGATCTTCAAGTAGTTTCCCAAGTCGTAACGCACCAAAAAAATTAATGTAACGATCCCTAAGTTCTAGATCCTCGCTGAAAGGCATTATCTTTTCAATATCAGAGTCTGTTGTTTTACGAACAGTCAAAATTTTTTTCATTTTTTCAGGTATTATTTATTTAGCATAGAAATTTAATCAAAGAATTATTTTAGAAAAAATAAATTTTTATGTGGTGATCTAACTTTCAGTAAAACTAAGGAACAAAAAAATTAATTAGAAATATCCATTGCGCATCTAAAACCTATTTGAAAGGAACGAGTCCATTCGGCAAAGGCATATCTTTTTGCAGATCTTAAACCTTCAGGTGACCCAGCATCACTTAAGCCACCCCAAGCGCCTCCCCTAGCCACTCTAAGTGGATACTCTTTTTCAATTTGGATATTTATGCCATTATGAAGATCTGGATATCTTATGTAAGGTGAATAATCCTTTGTGTAGTAATTCTGCACCCATTCCATTACATTCCCATACATGTCATACAACCCTAAACGATTTGGCAATTTTACCGATACTTTTCTAGCTCCCCATATACCTTTTTGCTCAGTATTGGTCATCAACCAGGCATAGTTCTCAAGCATGGAGATATTGTTGCCAAAACTATATTTTTCGTAACTTCCCGCCCTTGCAGCGTATTCCCACTCTGCTTCAGTAGGTAAACGTTTGTTTTGTGCATTACAATAGAAATTCGCATTTTCCCAGTCAACGTAAACAACAGGTTGCTTACTATCAAAAGTATCAAAACCTCCTGATCCTCTTTCGCATTCAGGGCATTTGCTGTAAGCTTCGTTTGTAACTTCGTGCTTATCAAGGAAAAAACTATTGATATATACCAAATGGTCAGGAGACTCGTCTTCATTACCAGAATAACTTCCCATAAGAAATTCTCCCTCAGGAATCTTCACCATTCCGTCAGGTATTAGAACTTCTACTTTTTCAATTGCCTGCTCTGGTATCTTAGGAAAAAATTCAGATTTATATTCTTCTACTAATTCAAAATCTTCCAATAAATCATTTTCAAAATCACGTTCTCCAGTGGATTCAGTTTTTATTTCAGTTTTTTTATTCAAAAATTCTTGCATATATGTCTCAAAATATTTTTGTCTTGTGACATTCTGTGCCTGAGTAATTGAAAAAGGAAATAATATTAAAACAAGCAAATAGAATTTGTAAAAAATAAATATTTTTAATTTTAAAAGTTCTAATGGCTTTTTAAAGTTTATTTTTTTTTTCTTATTTATATGTAAATGCATAAATATTTGTTAATTCATAAAATAAAAATAATTGTTTTGAATTCACAATTTTAAAGCACTTTTTGCGAGGTGCATACATTTTTCTTTTCCAAAAAAGTCTACAATAAGGTTTAAATCCGGACCTTCAGTATCAAGAGTTATAGCGAATCTTATTGGTATCCATAGGTTTTTCCCTTTAATTTTTGTTTCATTTTGAATATTTTTCATAAGTGTACCAAGATTATCTTTGGTCAGTTTATTCGCCGATTCTAATTGTTTTATAAAATTAGAAAGAATTTTTTTTGAGTTTTCCTCCCTTAGTACTTTTAAAACTTCAGTGCTTGAAGGTTCTAGATTGTTTTCAAAGAATAGGGAAAGACGGCCTTCTATTTCAGAAAGTTTTACTAAGCGTGGCTGAAGTATTTCTATTATCTTCTTTAGATTTTTGTGATCTTTACCTTCATATGGAGTTTTTTTAATAAATGGATTCAAGCGCTGCTGTAAATCGTTCAATTTTAGTTTTTGAATATATTGCTGGTTCATCCAGTTAAGTTTTTCTTGGTCGAATACTGCTCCTGCCTTGTTTACTCTTTCAAAGCTGAATTCTCTGATCAATTCTGGTAGAGTAAATAATTCTCTATTTCCCTGAGGGGACCAGCCAAGCATAGCAACAAAATTAACCAATGATTCTGGAAGGTATCCATTCTTCCTAAAATCTTCCACAGCAACATCTCCTTGGCGTTTACTTAGTTTTGAACGATCGGAGTTCAGTATTAAAGGTAGGTGTGCAAACTCAGGGGTATCCCAGCCAAAATATCGGTAAAGCAAAAAATGTTTTGGAAATGATGGAAGCCACTCTTCACCGCGTACTACATGAGTTATTTTCATTAGGTGATCGTCAATAACGACTGCGAGGTGATATGTAGGGAATCCATCGCTTTTAACTATTACCTGATCTTCTGACTGACTTGTATCAATGGAAACATTTCCTCGAATTAAATCATTGAGTATAATAGTTTCTGGAACTTCCGGAGTTTTCATTCTTACGACGTATTCCTCGCCAGACTCAATTCTACGGGATGCTTCTGATTTGGATAGATTTCTGCAAAACCCATCATAGCGAGGAGTTTCACCTTTTCTTCGCTGATCGGTTCTTAGTTTTTCAAGACGCTCAGAACTACAAAAGCATATGTATGCATTCCCCTCTTCTAGTAGTAATTTGGTGTATTTAGCGTAAATGTCGAGGCGCTCAGATTGACGGTATGGTCCATAATTCCCGCCAAACTGCGGACCTTCATCAATTTTAATGCCTGACCATTCCAACATACTAATAAATTTATTTTCAGCCTCTTCAAAAATTCTTTTCTGATCTGTGTCTTCTAGACGAAAAATGAATTTACCATCATTTTTACAGGCGTATAGCCAGCAAAAAAGAGCAGTACGTAAACCACCTATGTGCAAAAAGCCAGTAGGACTTGGGGCGAAACGAAGACGAACCATTATATTATTATATTTGATTTTTTAGAATAGAGTGAGGGACCCATGGGATTTAGTGGTTCACCTCTTTTCAAATCTACGCATTCTTATATTAAGCAAGAGGCCTATTCCAAACATCATGGAAAGCATTGAGGAACCACCGTAACTAAAAAAAGGTAGAGGTACTCCAACAACCGGCATCAAACCTGTTGTCATGCCAATATTAATTAAAACATGTGAAATTATGATCGCAACAATTCCTGTAATTTGAATTGCACTAACTCGATTTTTAGACTTCAAAACACCAGCAAGGGACCAAAGTGCGAGTGTTAGAAATAAAATTAATAATAGTATTGAACCAACAAACCCCCACTCTTCCGCAAAAACTGAAAAAATAAAATCTGTATGATGTGCTGGTAAAAAATTAAGTTGTCCCTGAGTTCCCTCTCCAAAACCTTTACCAAGAACCCTTCCGCTACCAATAGCAATTTTTGACTGAATAATATGATATCCGGCCCCAAGAGGGTCTCTCTCAGGGTTGAGAAAAGTGAGAATCCTCCCTTTTTGATAGGGTTTGAGCACATAAATCCACAAAACGGGAAGAGATGCTAGAGTAAGTACTCCAAGTGTGACAATAGTTTTAAAACGAATTCCCATCATAAATATTATTGGTATGAAGACAATCAAAAGTAACATAGCCGTTCCTAAATCAGGCTGCTTTATGATTAATACAACAGGAACAGCCATTAGTATAAGAGGCCAGATCATCCAAAGCCAGTTTCCTTTTGGTCTTTGGAATTCCCTGAAATGATGCGAAAGAGCTAAAACTAGCGTAAACTTACTGAATTCAGATGGTTGGAAAAAGAAAGGTCCTAATTTAAGCCATCTTTGAACGGGAGCTCCAGGACCTCCAGTTCCGTAAAATAGGACTAATACAAGTAGGCCTATTACAACCAAATGCATTATGAAACCTAATTTTGCCCAGTTCCTATAGTGAATAAACTGGGTTAAAATAATTACCCCGATTCCAGCAAAAATGCGATAAATTTGATACATTAGGTAATTTTCCTGACCAAGGGAACCTACTGTAGCGGAAGATAGAGCAATGAGCCCTATGCAGGATATCATTAGAACTAGTCCGCAAAGGGTCCAATCTATATTCCCTAACATTCTTCTATCAAGCATAATTTATGTTTAATGAATTATTTAAATTGTCTGTTATGATGATAATTTTTTAGTCTCTGAAAATATAAGTTTTATGGGCTTAGTTATCTTATTTTAATAATTAAATGCTAGTTTCCCAGTAAATCACTATTTTAATTAGCACGTAAATTGGATTTAAATTTCTTATTATAGAAAACACTTACTATTGCAGTTATTAAAAAACCAAAGCTCATATCAAAATTTTTGAGAAGTGATTAGTTTATTTATTATTCAAACCCATTAATGTTCTTCGTTTAAAAAAATAAATTTATTTCGTTTAATTCACACGGTTTGAGTTTATTGCATTTTGCTAGATCAATCTTCAATCAATCTTTTTCCAAAACTAATAGAAGAATCTTCATTGAAACCAACCTTTTTATAAAAATTTTTTGCCTCAGCGTTATCATTTCTAATTTGAAGATTTAATTTTGGACAATTTTCTTCAATAAGTATAGTTTCTCCAAAATCCAATAATTGTCTTCCAAACCCTTTCTTCTGAAATAGTGGCAATACGGCAAAATAATTTAGCCAACCTCTGTGTCCGTCATAACCAAACATCGCTGTCGCAATGATTTTTTTACTAATTTCTCCAACTAAGAAAAATTCTTTTTGAAAAGCTATTTTTCTTTGAATATCTAGTTTAGGATTGTTCCAGCTTCTTATTAAACCACACTGTTCCCATATGAAAATTACTTCATCAGTGTCACTTGACTCAAAAGTTCTTATGTTAAAATTAGATTTTTTATTTTTAAGCATTTTTATGTATTAATAATGGGAACTCCAGCAATGCAAACACCTTTTCGGAAATATCTGTAAAGAGTTTATGAAGCGTCAAAGATATTTAAGAATTCTGAATCTAAAAAACGTGTTCCTTGAGAGGATCTTTCTAGTAGTTTTGTCCAAAAGGTAGTGTCCTCTATAACTTCAAGCTGGCCAAGTTTCATAAAATACCAATTAATCTCAAGTCATCGAGTGTTTCTTTCCGGGTTAATGTGGTACCACTAGGACAAATAACTTTTTCTTCCCACAACTCACTGACACGATCAGTGAAAGCTTTTAATTTTGTCTCATAACCAACCAAAGGAGCTTTATAGGTCACAGGAATTTTGAAGGATTTGGCATTAAATAGTTCATCGTTCTTTAGATTCCCAGTTTCTAGCACTTCTCTGTAGATTGAATCTTGATCAATACTAGGTTCGTTCCACTGAGTTGAGTCTTTTTCGATAGGTTGTTCAACCAAAATTACTCCTTTATCCCCGTCTCTTGCATGATCCATATAATTACAAAAATTAGTAATTCGAGACGCTTTATGGTCTAAATCATAATCAACCAGGTAGTAAGCTGGATCGACATTAGAATTTGAAACCTCAAAACAATGCATTATCTCGGCTACTGGATGAGTTTTTTGGGCTAGAGTGTCCTCATTGAAAAGAACCTTTTCGCTGTCCCTGACATCACATCCCAGAAATACTTTTTCAAAAGTAATTTCACGATTACCAGACAAGCTTGCCTTATTATTTGGAATATCTAATCGATCGATAGACGTTTCAGTTGCTATTGTAACTTTTTCCCGAACCAAAGCGTCTATCATCGCAACCCGTACTGCGTCTAAACCTGCTTTGCTAGGATAAAAGTTAAACCTATCAGTATCCATTTGTGCAGTCTGCACATCATTTTTTTTCGCTGCTAGTACAGTATCAAGAAACGGTGACTTCTTTAAATCAAGAGATATGTCGTTATCAAATAATAGCTTGCGCCCATTAAAAGTTGTCATACATGCAGATGCTTTGCTCAA
>PAZT01000050.1 GCA_002716165.1 Deltaproteobacteria bacterium
ATCCTCCGAAATTTGTCAAATTTTACAGATACTATAATTTATAAAATATTTTTTTACTTAAATCACCTGCAAGCTCGCTTCAAAAAAAACTTTCTTGTCTATTTGATTACTTTTAAATTTGCAAAGACTAAAAAACAATTAGGAAGTACTATATCTATGGAACCGATCTTCTACAATACTTTTTTTAAAAAATCTCAATTAAATCAATTTTTAAAAAAAAATATTCCAAAAGACTGCTTCTAGCTTTAAAAAGCTTGTATTTGAATTTATTGATAAGGTTCAATAAAATGGGTATATAGTTAAAGTATGTATTAATATTTAAAAAGCTAAATTCAAACTGGAAATACAATGAAAAGAATATAAAATATGTTTTTCAGAAGATACAGAACATTTGTTATTCTAGTTTTAGTTTTTGCTATCCTTATTTCTCTAATTTTTTTCTTTCAAAAAATTAAACGAGATGAACTAAATAATCAATTAGCAAAGGTTAAACTTCAAAGTTTACGGGTAGGAACTGGTATGTCTAATGGAGTTCTTGGAACAGCAATTTTTGGAGTAATAAATAACAAGGGAGAAAAAATTGTAAGCATTGCTGAGATGAACGTCGAGTTTTTGAATGAGAATGGCGAAGCTTCAAAAGTTCACAAATTTTTCCCAGTTAATAAATTTTCTTTTACAGAATCTCTCCCTTTAAAACCTGGACAGTCTAGAGAATTTGGATTCCCAATCGACGATATCGTACCTGAAGACTGGGATGGGACGTTCAAAGCTAAATTGACAGAAATAATACTTAAGTAAAAATAATATATGCCCACTCCTCTTTGGAAGCCAAATTCATCAGAAAAGAGAAAGACACTTCTTACAAAATTTTCCAAAAATATTCAGGCAAAGTATAATCTCCCTGATTTTAAATATTCGACGTTACACCAATGGTCTATTGATTTTCCAGAATTTTTCTGGGAGGAGGTTTGGAAGGACAATGAAGTTATGGCTTCTAAATCGTGGAGTACTGTTATGGGTAATGATTTATTCAATGTCAGAAATGATTCTAAAAGGTCCGCATGGTTTGATGGTGCAAGAATGAATTATGCAGAAAATCTCTTACAAAAAAATAACGATGAGATTGAGGCTCTTAGTTTTATTGCAGAGAATGGCAAAACTTTTTCCATGAATTATGCAGAGCTAAAATCTGCCGTTTCCCAATGTGCTTCAGGAATGAAGGCCATTGGCGTATCAAAAATGGACAGGGTAGCAGCAGTGATTCCAAATTGTCCTGAAGCAATAATAGGTTTTCTCGCTGCATCTAGTATTGGTGCCATCTGGTCTTCTTGTTCTCCTGATTTTGGAATTAAAGGTATTAATGACAGACTTGGACAAATTTCTCCTAAAATTATAATTACTATTAATGCATACCATTATAATGGGATAGAACATGACAGCTTAGGAAAAATTCGAGAAGTAGCGAAGCTTATTCCTTCAATTGAGGAAGTATATGTAGTTCCATTTACTGAAGCAGAAATAGAATTTAAAGGTCAAGAAAAACCTTGGACAGAATTAATGGATTACTCAGCCATAGTTACAACTTTTGCTCAGCTTCCTTTTGATCACCCCCTATATATACTTTATTCATCAGGAACTACAGGAGTGCCCAAATCTATTGTTCATGGTGCAGGGGGATGTTTATTAAAACACCTAACAGAACATCGATACCATTCTAATATCAATCCTGGTGATCGTGTATTTTACTTCACGACATGCGGATGGATGATGTGGAACTGGTTAGTAAGCTCACTTGCTTCCGGTGCAACTATTATTTTGTATGATGGGGCACCAACTTTTCCTGATTTTGGGAGAATGTGGAAACTTATTGATGATCAAAAAATTACACACTTTGGTACAAGTCCAAAGTTTCTAAGTGCAGTAAAAAAATCAGGATATTCTCCCAAGAATAATAATAAGCTAAATTCATTAAAAGCAATCCTGTCAACGGGATCACCTCTTCCGGGAAATTTATTTTCATGGATTTATGAGGAAGTAGCATATGTTCCAGTTATGTCAATTGCAGGAGGAACTGACATTGTCGGATGTTTTATGGGAGGTAATCCAAATTTGCCCGTATACTCTGAGGAATTGCAATGTAAAAGCCTTGGGATGAATACACTCGCATTTGATGCTGCAGGGAAATCAGTAGAGTGTGAAAAAGGAGAGTTAGTGTGTGCAACTCCGTTTCCATCTATGCCCTTATATTTCTGGAAAGATAATAATGGAGAAAAATATCATAATGCATATTTTGAAAAATTTCCTAGTGTTTGGACTCATGGAGATTTTATAGAAATTACAGAACGTGGTGGTGTAATTGTATATGGAAGAAGTGACACTGTTCTTAATCCTGGTGGAGTAAGGATCGGCACTTCAGAAATTTATCGTCCTGTAGAAGAAATGAGCGAGATTGAAGACAGTATAGTAGTTGGCCAATCTTGGGAAAATGATATTAGGATCTTACTTTTTGTGGTTTTAAAGAAAGGGATAACACTTGATGATGAGCTAATCTCAAAAATAAAAGCTACTATAAGAAATGACACTTCAACTAGGCATGTCCCTTCACTAATTTTTGAAATTCAGGATATCCCACGGACTATAAGCGGGAAAAAAGTAGAAAAGGCTGTCTTGGAGACCATCAAAGGTGAGAATATTGAAAATATTTCAGCCATTGCAAATCCTGAAAGTCTTTCAATTTTTACTATTCTACGCGAAGAACTTAAAAATTAGATTCATCTAATTTCATCTCTTTTCAAAATCTTGATACTTCAAAAATACGATTTCTTATTTGAAGGTAGATATCTTGAAACGGTAAGTCAGGAAAATCAGACCAATTCATGAGTTTAAGAACATAATTTTTAAGCATGTTACGCGATAATCCTCGCTTCTCCCACCCAGCGTGAACTAGACGTATTTCAGATGACAAAGGCTTACCATCTATATTTTGACGCATAAGGAATTTCAGCGCACTTTCAGGATATTGAAGAACAAATTTTTCCATAGCAGAAACAATGATAATATCGTTTCCAAACACCACATCCGAGTCATCTGACCCAGATTGTTTGACACTGAATGGTTCATCTAAATCAAATTCATTAACATCTTCGTTTTCAAATTTTTCATTATAATTTATTGAAATATTCGCATTATAATTTTTCAAATCCTTAAATTCTTCTTTGAGTATCTTTTGATCTGCCTCTTTGGGTTCAATCATGTCATCCAATAGAAAAGGTTCGTATGATTTTTCTTCTGTTTTTATAAATTTTTCAGCTGATTCGCCACTTAATTTTGCAATATGCCTTAAAAAGCTTTTTACTAAAATACGTCCTTCTAGTCGCTCACGAATTTCCTTTCTAAAATTTATTAGATCATCAATGACATAGTGTTTTTTTTTAAAACTTTGTTCGTCGTCATTTTTTCTATATATGTTAGTTCCATCTAGAACAAGAATATAATATGCCTCAATATATAAAAGAAAATCAGTTAAAGGATGCCCTTTTGGTTGGCGAAGTCCTTGGGTTATATTGTAAAGAATATTGTAATGGTGATGCTTACCTTTAGCTAACTGGTCAAAGGATTTTTTGATTCTATGACAAAGTTTTTTTTTAAGAATCTCGTAAGGCCATTCAAATCTGCTAAGATATTTCAAAAATTCATTAAGACTCTTGTTGGAGACAAGTTCATATAGACCCTTATTTTCTTGGTCAAAATAATTTCTAATTATACCGTCACCTATTTCTATTTCATTTTCTGTTGAATCTTCAAAAACAAATCCTGATATCAGTATTTGATCACAAAGCTTCAATAGCAATAGCTCTTTATCATTGAGCAAAGAATCAGAACAAATTCTTTTATCCTTTTGTAGGGTATGTCGTTGCATTTGAAATTTAACTCATGTAATCAACATCTAGTATTTAAAATTAGATTTATAAAATTATATTTTACATTTAAACCTGAAAATTTCATGTGATTAAAAAATGTGATCATTTAATTTTTACACCCAAATGAGGCCAAGAAGAAAGTACAATTGCGTTGTGATTATTTAAGATTTTTTCTAAGGTTATCATGAAAGACACAATACTGAAATTTTTTCTAAGTTTGTAGTATGAATTAATTTCAAATACAGTTTTATAATAACACAACTTCATTCTACTGTAATTCATTTGATTAATAGATTTGCATTAATATTATGATCAACCTTACTGACTTATCCATGAATTTTGGTAATAAGTCACTATTTGAAAATTCGTCTCTTACATTCGATCCGGGCAAATGCTACGGGATTGTTGGTGCAAACGGTACAGGCAAATCAACTCTTTTACGACTGATTTCAGGTGATGAAAAACCTGTTTCTGGAACAATTTCACTTCCATCAAAAATAAATATTGGTGTTCTAAGACAAAATCATTTTCAGTTTGAAAATATCAGTGTTATTGATGTCGTTTTGCTTGGTAAGCCTGAGTTATGTGAAGCCAGACGTGAAAAAGATATCATCCTTAAATCTGGAAAATTTGATAGCGAAACAGGAATCAGACTGGCACAATTGGAAGAAATAATTGCTGAAGAAGATGGTTATATTGCTGAGCCTTTTGCTGCAGAAATTTTATCAGGATTAGGTATAGACAAGCATTATCACAGTGGTCCAATGAGTGCACTTTCAGGAGGATATAAACTGCGCGTGCTTTTAGCACAAATACTTTTTTTACAACCAGATGTACTTCTCCTTGATGAGCCAACTAATCATTTGGATATTATTTCTATACGATGGCTGGAAAACTATTTAAATTCTCAATTTAAAGGAACACTATTGGTGATTTCTCATGACCGTAATTTTCTAAATGAGGTTGCAAGTCATATTGTCGATATAGATTATGAGGAATTACGACTTTATAGTGGGAACTATGAAAAATTTCTTGAATCAAAGCTACTAGCAGAAACTCAAAAAATGAAGGAGTTGGATAGCTTCGAACGTAAATCAGCTGAAATGCAAGCATTTATAGATCGGTTTCGAGCAAAAGCCACAAAAGCCCGTCAAGCTCAGTCTAGAGTAAAACAATTAGACAAAATGACAGTTCCAGAGGTTAAACGATCCTCTAGAATATCTCCTAATTTTTGCTTTGAACAGTCTCGACCATCTGGAAGAACTGTATTGACTGTAAATAATTTATGTAAATCGTTTGCTGATAAGTCTGTACTGAAAAATATTTCTTTTGAGATACAAAGAGGAGAAAAAGTTGCCATAATTGGCCCTAACGGAATTGGCAAGTCAACTTTACTAAAAATCATTCTTGATAAAATAAATGCAGATGAAGGAAATTTTGAATGGGGTTATGAAACAAAAACCTCATACTATGCTCAGGATCACAAAGAAAATTTGGATGGGAAAATAAATGCTTTCGACTGGCTTTATTCATATTCTCCACATGAATCAATTGGCACTATTCGGGGTTTATTGGGTAGAGTTTTAATTTCTGGAGACGAGGCTCTAAAACAAGTTTCTGCACTAAGCGGTGGTGAATCAACACGATTACTTTTCGCGCGAATCATGCTGGAGAAAAATAATGTTCTGATCCTCGATGAGCCCACAAACCATATGGACCTAGAAGGAGTAGAAGCCTTGAGTGATGCATTAATAAAGTTCGATGGAACTGTTCTGCTTGTGAGTCATTATCGACATTTTGTTGAAAAAGTTGCAGACCATATTATTGAAATGACTTCAGATGGTATAATGGATTTTTCTGGAAGCTATAACGAATTCATAGAAAAATTTGGTGAAGATTATCTTGAAAGAAACATTTCAGTATATTCCAAAAAAGTGCCCTCAAAAAAGTTTGATTCACGACAGAATAAATTAAGCTTTGAGGAAAGAAAAAATCTTCAACGTGAAATTTCTAAGTTAAATAAACATACTACACGTTTCGAATTATTAGTGGAAGAAACTGAGAGAAAAATTTACGAGATTGAATCAAACTTTGGGAAAAAGGATTTTTTCCAAATAACTTCCAGAGATGAAATTAAAAGACTTCAGGCAGAAATGGGAAGATTGAATGAAAAATTATCTGGTTACCTCAAACAGTGGGAAAGTTCATCACAAGATTTAGAAAATGCAAAAGAAAAATTTGATTTGTAATATTTTGCTTAAGTTTATGAAAGTCGTTTGCAATTCATTACACAAATAAAAATTTTGTTTACTGAAATCAAACTTAATTTAATCTGAGTAATTTTTTCAGTATTTTAGCAATAAGAAAAATATACACTGTAGCATTGGCAGAAATGTTTGAAAAATTATACAATAACCACTATTAATTTTATAAAGAGGCTAACATGCGAAATATAATTATACCTTCTAAGTTCTTATTATTAGCATTAATCTTTTTTTCTCAACTTACATTTCCCACAAGTAACAACGTCTTTTCCCAGACTAAGTCTGAAAATGTTGCTGAGCAATGGGCTCTCAGCCAGACAGAAATTGAAAATTTTTACCGAGAAGGTGAATTGCAAGCTGCTTTGAATAAAGCTCAAGATGCAGTCTCATTGGCAGAAACCGCTTTTGGTAATGCGTCTTTGGAAGCTATTTCAAGTTTACTTTTGCAGGCACAAATTCATTCTGAGTTGGATCAACTTGAAGAGGCCAATCAAATTTACCAAACCGCACTCGAAACGACGGTATCAGCCTATGGAGAGAGCAATTCTACAACGCTTTTAGTTCTTGACAGTTATGGGCAATTTTTAAATTCCATAGATCCAGAAATGGCCGAACCTATACTATCAGAAGCGCTTAGGCTCTCTGATAAAGAGGATCCACAACTTGCATCTAGAATGAAAGCATTGGGACTGAATCTTCAAGAAATGGGTCGCGTTGGTGATGCAGAGAAAATGCTTAATGAGTCACTGAAATTATTTCAAACTGTGCTAGGAAAAAATGAACCTGAAACTCTGTCTACAATGGCTCTTTTAGCTAAACTATATATGTCTCAGGGAAAACTCAAACCTGCAAAAAAATTATTTGAAACCACTCTACCTTTAATGCTTGACGTACTTGACAAAAATAATTTACTTATATTGGAAAGCAAAGAAAATCTTGGAGAAATTTTTCGTCAGCAGGGAAGCTTTTCACAAGCTGAAAAACTTTTTCAGGAAACCATAAAAACTGCTACTGCTGAATATGGGAATGAAGAGCCTCTTGTAATTCAGGCAAAAAGTCATTTGGCTCAGCTTTATGAGGATACTGGTATGCTTAAGAAGGCCTTGGCTCTTCATAAACAAGTTTATGAAACAGATCTTGCTATGCTAGGAGAAAATCACCCAAACACTGCTGGTGATCTGAATAATTTAGCAAGTGTTCGACGCCGACTTGGTGATTACCAAAAAGCTGAAAATCTATTTCGAAAATCTTTAGAAGTGATGATTTCTAGTCTAGGAGAAGATTCTCCACAGTCTGTTTCTGTGATGAATAACTTGGCCTTATTGCTTGAGAATCAAGGGCTTTATGATGAGGCCGAACCACTTTTCAAAAAAGCACATACTATATCTGAAAAAATTCAAGGTGAACGCCACCCAACAACTCTTGCTTTGCTTAATAACCTAGCTTTTCTTTATGAATCTCAGGGAGACTTCGAGCGATCTGAACTTAATTATAGAAAAGTTATTCAGCTAAACAACGAAGTTTTTGGCGAAGCACATTCAAACACACTCTCCAATCAAAACAATCTTGCCTATCTTTTCCTTAGGGCTGAAAGATTTGATGAAGCAAGACCAATCTTCACAAAAGTACATAACCTATGGAAAAAAAAGCTAGGTGCGAACCACCAAAATACTTTAAAAGCATTGAACAATTTAGGAAGAGTTTATAAATCACTTGGCAATTTAAATGAAGCAGAAAAACTTCTTACTGCCGCTCTTGAAGGCAGAAAGAAAGTTTTTGGAAAGAGACATGCTGACACTCTTCGAAGCATGAATGATTTTGGGGAACTTTTAGTTATTCAGGATAAAAAAGAAGATGCACTCAAAATTTTCAGAGAAACACTTAAACTTGAAGAAGAAGTGCTCGGTGAAAATCACCCCTATACTTTCGAAACATTAAACAATTTGTCGGGACTTCTTGAAGATCTTGGAAAAACTGAAGAGGCTTATGAAATATATAAAATAGGGTTTAACCGTCGCAACACTTTCTTTGATAGAGTTCTGTGGGTGGCAGGAGATAATACCAGACAATCATATATAAAACTTCACAAACCTGAACAGGATGCCTATATTCGTATTCTTCTCAGTTTAGATGATGAACGTACATCTAAAGACCTCTTAGAGGTGATCCTGCAACGAAAAGGAATGCTTTTGAAAATCACAAGTGAGACACAACAGGTAGTAATGCTGTCAGGGTCATCCGAATTGCAGGCAATTACTGGGAAACTAACCGAAGTTCGTAAAAAATTGGCTTCTCTCACTCTTGCAGGTCCTAATGATCAAAATCGTGATCAATTTGGAAAAATGGTTTACGACCTTGAGGAACAAGTAAACAATTATCAATTAGAACTTGGGAAACAAAGTGTTAGATTTCGAGAATCCACTCGAAAAATTCAGATTGAAGACGTACTAGCTGGATTGGATGAAAGTGTGCTGGTTGATTTTTTAACTTATCGCAAAAAAGATAATTCTTTAGCTCTTTTGGCTGTTGTAGCAAATCAAGAAGGACTTAATGTAATACAATATGAGGATTTAGAAATGATTCAGGCGATAATTATGGAATTAAGAGAAATTATCCAAGATGAAGGTGCTGAAGACGAAGACGTAAAGAGCGTAGCTTATGATCTTTGGGAAATTCTCTGGGATCCACTCAATGAATTCATAGCAGAAACTGAATCAATTTTTATTTCACCAGATAGTGTGCTCAATGTGTTACCTTTTGATGCTTTAACTGATGAAGATGACAGCTATTTGCTTGAAAATTATGATTTAAAGATCATCAGTTCTGCTAGAGATTTAGCACTTGATCAGTTAACTGCCTCAAAAGGAGAAATGTTAATAATTGCTGGTCCTGACTTTGATTCTGACAAAATAATTAAATCACCAGAAGCAAGAGAAATAACTCATAACAGGTCCCGAAGTGTCTCGCAGGGTGCTCGTATGGGTTCAGGATTGCGAGGACTTAATTTCGACCCTCTTCCTGGAGCAGAAAAAGAAGGTGAGGTTATCAAAGAAGTCTCTGATACAAAAGAAAGAACTACCTTAATTTATTCGCAACGTATAGCAGAGGAAAATCTGTTAAGGAAAATGTCTGGACCTCCTGAGGTCCTCCACATTGCTACACATGGTTTTTTTCTCAAAGAGGATGAACGCCTCGCCAAAAGAATCCAAGGACTCAGCAGAGGTTCAAGTGCTCTCCCTCCCCCTGCTGATAATCCCTTATTACGAGCAGGCTTGGCTTTTGCTGGATTAAATTCAAATGCCCCTTTACTCGGTGAGATAGACACAGATAATGATGGTGTTTTGACTGCCATGGAAGTGCTTAGCATAAATTTAGAAGGCACTCAAATGGTAGTTCTCTCAGCATGTGAAACTGGACTTGGTGAAATACATGAAGGAGAGGGTGTCTATGGACTGAGGCGTTCTTTTCAGGAGGCCGGTGTAAAGAATGTTATAAATTCATTCTGGGAAGTAAGCGATGCAGGTACACAATTATTGATGACAAAGTTCTATGACAAATTCCTTGCAGGTACAAATGCTCGTCAGGCTATGCGGGAGGCACGTCTAGAAATGCTGGAAGAGGTTCAGTGGAGTTCTCCATATTACTGGTCAGCATTTGTAATGGTAGGTCGAAATACCTAAAAATGTTCCAGTTGGTTATTCATGGCGGAGCAGGCAGTCTTGAGGGAAAAACTGCTGAGGCTAAAAACATCCATCAGTCTCTATGCAAAATTTGGGAAGAAACTTTTGAGATACTAAATAATAAGACCGCAGAAGAAGCAGTAATAAGTGGGATATGTATGCTAGAAGATGATCCTATTTTTAACGCTGGAACAGGTTCAAAACTTCAAGCAGATGGTGAAGTACGTATGAGTGCTGGGTTGATGGATGGTGTTAATAATAGGTTTTCGGGTGTAATTAACGTACAAAATATACGTTTTCCAATTAAAGCTGCAGCATTACTTTCCAAAGAAAAAAATAAAGTTTTAAGTGCCAATCAGGCTACGGAGTTTTGCAGAAAACATAGTTTTAATGAACATGATCCCTTAACTCCTACACGCATTAGGGAATATAAACAAAAATATGAAGGCTTGCATGGAACTGTAGGTATCGTTGCACTTGATAAAAAAGCAAACATTGTTGCCGGCACTTCAACAGGTGGTATTGGAAATGAAACTCCGGGACGCGTTAGTGACAGCCCCACAGTAGCTGGTACATATGCTTCATCTAAAGCAGGGGTATCCTGCACAGGGATTGGTGAACAAATAACTCAGCAGGCAGCAGCAGCGAAGATTGTCATTCGTGTTGAGGATGGAATGACTCTTAGTGAGGCAGTTTCAAAAACAATTATGGAAAGCAACTATTTCAATTATTCTTTTGGACTAATCAGTCTAGATGCTAATGGCCGAATAAAGGTCGGAAAAACTGCAGCATTAGGTGAAGTTTATTATGCTTATCACAATGGAGAAAGAATCGAAACATTCTATAAATAGTGCTCTCAATTCTATCTGATATCAGTAATTTTTTCTCTCTCACTATCTAACCAATCTCCTAAAAATAACTGTTGAGAATCTGGCATTTTGTAACGTTGTTCCAAAATAAAATTTTCTAAGAATGGACTAACTCGCAGCAAAAACTCATTCCTCCAGATTTTGCTTTTGCTCAATCTAGCATCATAACGTAATTCCCCAATCCCAATTTGACGTTTAAACCTAAAGCGCTCCATCTCGTAACCGGATGAAAAAAAAACTAATTCAATGGCTGATGCCTGTAGATCAAAAATAATTCGAAATTGCCCATTCTCTTGAGGGAAAATTAAACGAGTCCTTGGGGCATAAAAAGGAAACTCCTTATCAAACTGAATGAACTGAGAATAGTATTCAAGAACAACAATAAAAAATTTAGACTTCAAAACTTTCCCACTATCCTCAAGCAAAGTTCCTTCAATAAAACGAGTCCCCCACCCTGGTTTATAATTTAACGACTCAGGATAGCATCCTCCAAAAAATAATGTTATAAAAAGAAAAAAAAGGTGAAAGGATCGCATACAAAAAATTATTAACTATAGTTAATGATTAAAGATAAGTAAATCCTTCAGACTGTATAAATTGGTTCTAAGTTAGAAGGGTTTTACCTAATCTTTGTATATCTTGACCAGCCACAATGGTTTTGGTAGACTTAAAACATTGGATTTTAGCGTGAACTAAGGTTGAAATCCAGATAAGAAATTAATAATCACTTAGAACCTCGTCGGGACTTTAAAGTCTTTCCTCAAACCTACTATCCTCACTTTGCTGTAATCGAGCTTAAAGAGAAATATGTGGACACAAATTGTAAAATTTTTTGGTGATGAAAACTCAAAAACGCTTAAGAGTTTTCAAAAACATGTCGACAAAATTAATGAGCTTGAAGAAGCAATGCATGCTCTGAAGGATGATGAATTCCCTTATAAAACTGCCGAATATAAGAAGCGGATCCTAGACGGAGAATCCTTAGACGAACTTATTCCTGAAACATTTGCTCTTGTAAGAGAAGCATCTAAAAGGGTTATTGGAGAACGCCATTTTGATGTACAACTACTGGGAGGGCTTGCATTGCATCATGGCAACATTGCTGAAATGTCAACGGGTGAAGGAAAAACTTTATCTTCAACTTGCCCAGTTTTTCTAAACGCTCTATCAGGGAATGGTGTACATATAATAACGCCTAATGATTATCTAGCTAAACGCGACAGTAAATGGATGGGACAGATTTTTGAATTTCTTGGATTAAGTGTTGGTTTGGTACAGCACGGGTTTCATGATGAAGAACGTCGAAATGCTTATGGTGCAGATATTACATACGGTACAAACAATGAGTTTGGTTTTGATTACCTGCGCGATAATATGAAGTTTTCTCTTGAAGACTATGTCCAGCGAGAATTTAATTTTGCAGTAGTGGATGAAGTAGATAGCATTCTTATTGACGAGGCTCGGACTCCTTTAATCATCAGCGGTCCTACTGAAGACAATGTAGAGAAATATCACCAAATTAATAAATTTGTTTACGGACTTAGTCGTGAAATACGAAAGGAAGAAGTTGGCAAACTACCCCCGAATCAAATTCACAACCTTGCCGAAAATTTGGAAGAATTGGAAGACCACGACATTGTTCGTGAAGGAGATTATGCTCTTGATGAAAGGGCACGAAGCATTAACCTAACAGACCAAGGTTCAGTTAAAATAGAAGATCGTCTGCATGAAATGTTGGTTAAAGATACCAGTCTATTTGATTATGAAAACATGGAAATTCTGCATCATGTGAACCAAGCCCTTAAAGCACATTATTTGTTTAACAAGGATGTTGATTATGTTGTTCAAGAAGGTCAAGTTATAATTGTAGATGAGTTTACAGGACGTTTAATGCCCGGTAGACGCTTCAGCGATGGTCTCCATCAAGCTTTAGAAGCAAAAGAGGGAGTCACTATCGAAAGAGAGAATCAGACACTTGCCACAATAACATTTCAAAATTATTTCCGTCTCTATAAAAAATTATCTGGAATGACAGGTACGGCAGAAACAGAAAAAAATGAATTTAAGAAAATATACAATCTTGGTGTTGTTGTAGTCCCAACAAATAAACCTCTTGCTCGTAAAGACCTATCTGACGTTGTGTTTAAAACTGTTGGTGCAAAGTATCGCGCCACCATAAAGCGTATATCTGAACTTCACGAAAAGGGCCAACCTGTCTTAGTAGGTACAGTTTCAATTGAAGTATCAGAAGCTATTAGTAAATTGCTCAATAAAGAAGGTATTAAACATGAGGTACTGAATGCAAAACACCATGAACGTGAAGCTGAAATTATTGCGAATGCGGGTCATTATGGCGCTGTAACCATTGCTACAAATATGGCAGGGCGGGGGACGGACATAAAACCATCTCCAGAAACTTTGGAAGTTGGAGGATTATTTGTTCTTGCAACGGGGCGTCACGACAGTCGAAGAATAGACAATCAATTTCGTGGACGCTCAGGGAGACAAGGAGATCCTGGAGCCTCCCAGTTTTTGCTATCTCTTGAAGACGATTTGCTACGTATTTTTGGAGGAGAACGTATATCTAACCTAATGGACAAACTTAATATTGAAGAAGACGAGCCTATTGAACATGTTTTCATAAGTAAGGCTATTGGAAACGCACAAAAAAAAGTCGAAGGATATCATTTTGATATTAGGAAACATGTTCTTGAATATGATGACGTAATGGAAAAGCAGCGGTCGATTATTTATGGACGGCGCCGAGATATTCTTGGAAATGATGTACAGAATCTTGTTCTCGAAATGTGCGATGGTGTAGTAGATCAGCTAATGGATCAATTCTGCCAGAATAAGTATGCTGATCAATGGGATGTTCAGGGATTTAGCCGTTCTTTTGAAAGTACCTTTGGAAGAATACCAAACGAAAAATGGTATGAAGAAGAACTTAAACCAGACGAGTATGTCGAATTATTTTATGTTTGGGTAGAAACACTTTACAAAGAAAAAATTGATTTTTTCAGCAAAGTTGCAGAACTAAACTTTGCAGGAGATGCTGGTGGAAAAGAAAATAAAGAACTTTTGGGTAAAATGATTCTTGACTTGGAAAGGCAGGTCTTGCTTAAAGTAAATGATAATCTTTGGAAGGACCATTTACTTTCAATGGACCATCTGCGGGAAGGAATAGGTTTAGTAGGTTATGCTCAGAAAAAACCCCTCGACGAGTACAGAAGACAGGCATTTGATATGTTTTCTGATTTAATGAACAGAATAGAATTAGAGGCAATCAGTACTTTCTTTAAATTAACAATAGCCCAACCCATTGCAGAGCCTGAACCAAATTCGCTGTCACAGGATATGGAGTTTATTCATGGGAAAGTCGAAGAACCAGCTGAAGCACGAGCAAAAAATAAAAAACCACAACCAGTACGTGCTCAAGCTTCTATTGGAAGAAACGACCCTTGTCCATGCGGAAGCGGTAAAAAATATAAAAAATGTTGTGGCCTTGCCAAAAAAATTGCCTGACCATTTTTCCTGTCAAATAAATATTTGCCTTTTTTCTGCCATTTCAATCTTAGATTTGAAACTAAGCGAGTATTTAGGTTGAGACTTCCCTGAATCATGTCAACGGTAAAAAAGACACTGGGTTTCAAATTAGTGGATTTCAAATATTCAACATGCTACATTTACGCATTTTTCAATTATTTACATATAATCAAAATTAAAACATATTTTAGTAATTCACCAAATATAAAATGACCTCACTAGCCAAAACTTACGAACCTAAAGGGGTTGAAAAAGAAATTTCAAAACTTTGGGAATCTGCGGGTGCGTTTCGTGCTGATGCCTTTTCAGAAAAACCTGCTTTCACCATTTCCATGCCTCCACCAAATGCCACAGGACAATTACATGTAGGTCATGCAGTCATGCTGGTTCTTGAAGATATCCTTATTCGCTGGCATAGAATGAATGGATACGAAGCTCTTTGGCTTCCCGGTACCGATCATGCTGCAATTGCTACTGAAAATGTTGTTTTGCAGCAGATAAAAGAACAAGAAGGAATTACAGATCCTCGTTCAGTACTTGGTAGAGATGAAATTTTGAAAAGAATTGCAGATTATGTTAAAAATTCTCAGGGAACTATACGCAGCCAAGTTAAGGCGATGGGTTCAAGCTGCGATTGGAGCCGCGAACGCTACACTATGGATCATCAACTTAACCGATGCGTTAATGAAACATTTCTGAGGATGTATAAAGATAATTTAATTTATCAAGGCCCCCGTATTGTAAATTGGGATCCTCATTTAAAAACAAATGTTTCAGATGATGAAGTTGAAAGAAAAAGCACTAAGTCACCATTTTATACATTTCAATACGGTCCCTTCCAGATAGGCACGGTACGTCCTGAAACAAAATTTGGAGATAAATATGTGGTCATGCATCCAGATGACAAGCGTTACAGCAAACATAAACATGGTGATACATTTGAATGTGAGTGGATAAATGGGATGGTCACAGCAACAATTATAAAGGATAATGTAGTTGATCCAAAATTTGGTACAGGTGTTATGACGATAACACCTTGGCATGATCATGTTGATTTTGGGATCGCGGAAAGAAACGGTTTAGATAAGGAACCTGTTATAGATTTTGAAGGAAAACTTCTTCCAATAGCAAACGAATTTGCCGGAATGGGAATTGAAGAAGCACGCCCAAAAATTGTAGAAAAGCTTCAAAAAAAAGGATTGCTGGTGGATACTGATTCCAATTATACTCACAGTAAATCATTTAACAGCCGGGGAGGCGGTGCTATTGAACCCCAAATTAGAAAACAATGGTTTATAGACGTTAATAAACCAGCTGTGACCTGGAAAGATAGAAAGCTTAGTCTTAAAGGGATATTAATTGATGTAGTCCGTTCAGGAAATATAAAGCTTGTTCCTAAACGTTTTAATTCAACATATTTTCATTGGGTAGAAAATTTACAGGATTGGTGCATTTCTCGTCAAATATGGTGGGGTCATCGAATACCAGTTTATTACAATGGAAATGATACAAGAGTAAGTCTCAAAAAACCTGAAGCATTCAAAGGGTGGGAGCAGGATCCTGATACACTAGACACCTGGTTTTCATCTGCACTCTGGACATGGAGTACATTAATTGATCCTGAATTAGCAAAAGACTATTCTCTTTCACTTGAAGATGTTTTGGAACGTAGCCCTGATTTTCAGAAGTTTCATCCGACTGACATCATGGAAACTGGTTACGATATATTATTTTTCTGGGTAGCGAGAATGATTTTGATGACCACATATATGCTTCATGCAGTCCCTTTTAAAACAGTTTACCTACATGGACTTATAAGAACTCGTGAAGGGAAAAAGATGTCGAAGTCTGATCCAAAATCTGTGATAGACCCTTTAGACAGTATTAAAAAATTTGGAGCAGATGCATTGCGTATAGCTCTAGTGTCTGGAACAGGACCGGGTCAGGACTTACGTCTATATCCTGAAAAAATGGAAAGTAGCAGACGCTTTACAAATAAAATCTGGAATGCTGGAAGATATATTTTAATGACTATACCAGATGGGACTTTGATAACTGCGCCTATTACAGTAAATTCTGAACTAGCTAAATGGTTACTACATGGACTGAATGATTTAATTAAAGACACACAATCTAGACTTGAATCTCACCGATTGTCAGATGTTGCAGATAATCTAAAAAGTTTCTTTTGGGGTGATTTTTGCGACTGGTACCTTGAAATGGATAAAAGTCCAAATCGAACCAATGAAAATGATCAGGTACTTGCATTTGCATTTACAACTTTGATCAAGATGCTACATCTTTATGTTCCATTCGTTACTGAAGCGTTGTGGAAAGAATTTAAGCAACCAAAAATGTTGGCTTTCAGTGAATGGCCTAAAACACTCCCTTATAAATTCAAAGCATCTTATGAACGAATTGAATTAATTAAAGAAAGTATTTCGCAAATACGAACTTTACGCGAAAAAGCAAATATAGGTCTGGAAATTAAGATATCTGCAACATTGTTTTCCAAAGCAAATGCTTCAATTTTTAAGGAGCATCA
>PAZT01000051.1 GCA_002716165.1 Deltaproteobacteria bacterium
AAAAAAATAAAGCAAATGATGCGCCTCATAAAGCTTTATATGTTGTTCCAATTATCAAAGATTAATTTATCAAAAAAAAACTTTATATTTTAGAAGTTTTTGTATGTAAAATTTTTTACTATAGATAATAACCAAAAACACTATGAAAAATATAATAACACCCTTTTTTAAAAGTCTACAAAAATTCTTTGTAGACAATTAATTCCAAAACCGCCAAACTCTTTTCGAGAAAAATAAATATATTAGTTTGTTTAAGCTTAGTGTTGTAGCATTGGGAGCTAGGTCTTCCATTATTTTTCATAATACCTTCCTAGAAACTTTCATGTTTTTCCAAATGCACATCCAATTTTTCCTCACATCTTTTTAAAGTTTAAGCAAAAAAATAATCCCAGTAAATAAGATATTTTTTTACTTATTAAATTATTTAATAAATCATTTTTTTTGATGACAATTTACAATCTGCCTTCAGTTAAGTAAGTAAGCAAAAATCACACTTCATGAAATATTTATTGGTTGTGGATAATTATTTTACTAAAACATTTTTTCTCAAATTAATTTAAGTAAAAAAACATTTGTGTTTATTTTTAAATTTAAATTTAACTTTTGTATAATTGCTCTCATTTTGATAGTTTCAATTTCAGGGAAATATGTTTTTGGAAAAAATATTATTACTGAAACTAATTCATCTAATGAGAAAGCAATTTTTTTATCACTTTGGAAACAAGCACAGGATCTAAATCTCTCTGATCACCCATACTGGCTGAAACTTCTACATTTTTACTCGATAGGAGAAACAGTAGGTCAATGGAGTTTTAAAAGTGATATCGTAAGCTCCAGTTTCTTTCTATCACCATTAGGTAAAACAGACCCTCGTGAAGAATTGAAATCAACTCTAAAAGCATTCCTAGAGCCAGTTAATGATAAACCAAATCAACATGCCCGTTGCAAATTTATTGCTCGTTTTCAATGGCTAAAGAACAAACTAAATTTCTCAGAATTAAAAGAACTGACTTGCCCTCTTTTTGAACGTTGGGCAAATTTAAATGAATCGACTGGGATAAGTTTAGTATTTGTTTCATCTTTTTTAAAAAATCCTGCCTCAACTTTCGGACATTTACTAATAAAATTTAATTCCAGCAATCAACATTTTGGACATTCACTACTAAGGCCAACTTTAAATTTCGGAGCAATAGTTGATCCTAATGACAATCCCTTTACGTATGCTTTACATGGAATTTTTGGGGGTTATGAAGCTAGATTTACTGACGAAAGATTTTATAATTTTAATCATGTTTATGGAGAAAATGAATTACGAGATTTATGGGAATATCCTATTAATTTTAGTACCGAACAGTTCCATCGTATAACTTTCCATGCTTGGGAATTAATACAAAAAGTACAATTCAAGTATTACTTCTTTCTCGATAATTGTGCATACAGAATGGCAGAACTTCTTGAAATGGCTTGGACTGATTCAACACGAATCAATACATCTGGAGCATTATGGGCAATACCGATTGATGTAGTTTTTAAATTAAACAAAATCAAAAGTGACTCAAATTCTAAGAAACTTCTGGGTAAGCCCATGATAATTCCTTCAAGACAAAGAAAATTGCAAGCACGGGCAGCACAATTAAGTGAAATTCAACATGACCATCTAAAAAAACTAATTAGTTATGAAAATTATTTAGAATCAGATGATTTTAGAAATTTGAATGATCATTCTAAAGCACAAATCATTGATGTTTTGATTGACCTCCAAAAGTTTCAAAAAACGGGAAAGCCTCATTTAAAACAGTATCCAGAGCGTTCAAAATTACTACTTTTTCGGAGTAAGTTACCAATTCTAGAAAATAAATTATCATTTGAAACCACTTTATCACCTACCGACGGGACTCCTCCAATGCGTTTCAGGTTGGGAATTGTTCACAATGAAATTTTGGGGAGCAAACTAGAAACGGGAGTTTGGGCAAACTACCACGATTTACTTGGAGAAGAATCAGGACACTTACTTAACGCTGAAGTTGTTACTCTTGATTTACACTTGCAATTTAGCGATGATTTAATTGAATTGACTCAATTCCAACTATTTAATATACAAAAATACGCTCTTAATCCAACTGGTATATCAGGAGATTTTGACTGGTCGTGGAGGACCAGAGCAGGATGGGAGCGTACAAATTTAAGCTGTTCCTCATGTAGAAGATTTTTTCTTTCTGGAGGCATGGGGAGGGCTGTTTCGTTAACAGGTAAAGATATTGAACATGCTTTTGTAGATTTGTTCGGAGAAACTGATAAAGAATCAAACTCAGTAATTTCTCTAGGATTCGCTCCTCATTTAGGCATAAAGTGGAGTCCTCATGAAATTTGGAAAATAAGGATTGAACGAGGATGGTTTCAAAACTTGGAAGGACAAAAAAAAGATTACAGTCATACGAGATTTGACCAGAGAATTACTATTTCTCAAAACTGGGATATCAGGTTGGAAATTCAGCAAATGGAAAATTTAGAAGGAATTTTAGCACTTCATTTTTTCTGGTGAATCTTTTAAAAAAATCTAGATTAATTACTTTTCAAAGTTTTATTATCGTGTTTAACAAGAACAGGTTCTTTTAAATTTAACATACCCTCTGAAACATAGTATGTAAGACCACTACCAAGCATTGTGTGTCCTTCACTTACCATCCTTACGGGCTTAGGGATAGTGAGTATTTCTTTCTTTGCATCATAGATAGCTGTTTCTGTATAGGCTTCTGACCCATCCTCACGAGACAATATGACATTCCCAGAAAGTGTTACCCTGTTGTCATGCTGTTCTATGAGCCCCTGATCAGCTGTAATAAATAAAGCTATCTGCTCAGAAGAATCGCTAACTGAAGATAAATTATCAGAGGATCTATTTGCAGCGTAAACCCAGATTTTTACTTTCTCAATACGCATTCGATTAGATTTTTCTGAAACAATTGCACGGATACCGATCAGTTTCCAACTTTTACGCTCATGCTGATAATCATTTATCGTAATATGCTGTAAATCTAAAACTCCTCTTTCTTCTACGGGAAAAATTTCCTGTGGTTGGTTATAATGGAAAAAATAATAGGCAGCACCGGCAATTGCACCAATTAAAAGAAGAGTAGCCAATTCTTTACGGTTCTCATGTAAAAATGAAGAATAAGAATAACGGCTCTTAGATACCATCTGGAGTCAATAAAAACAGATTTAGAAATGGTATGTATAAATTGGTAACTCCCACTTTGTAGGGTTATAATTTTTTTTATCGGCAGCTAGTTGTAGGCCTTTGATTCTAGAGGATTTTGAATTATGATGCACCTGAAATTTTGGTGTTGGCAGTTCAAGAAGGTATGTTTTATCAAAGCTCAGTCCGCTAACAACTAAATAAATTCCTAGACCATAGCCAAGAACACCACCAACAGTAGTTGCTGTGATTATTGATTCACGAAGTTGAATGCCTGAAACTAAATGATATGAAAAACCCATTGTAGCTCCCCATCCAGACCCCCAAAGAGTATTCCAAAAAACTGAATACATTACTGGTTTTTCTGCTTCAGCAAAGGGTAAAACTTCTTGTTGAGCTAAAACATTAGACAGACTTACGTTGCTAAGTAGTAGCACGATAACAATGATTTTTTTCAATCTATTTTTCATATTTTGAAGAGTAAAATACAATAAATCACTCCTAAAAACGTAATCCAAATATATTTAATTTCATAGAATAAGATGACTTAGTACTTGACTGTGAAATTATTGAACGATGAACTGGCCTTTCAAAGTTATTATTTCCCAAAAGCTGATCCAGATTTCTTGGCAAAGTATTATCTGTTGGAATGACGATAGCATTCTGTAGCATGTAAAATCCAAATAACGCTCCTAAAGCAGTTCCTGCGACGAAACCATTTGTTACAGTACTTTTTAAGGTAACATTCGGGTTAAGAGGATCCATAAACCACACAACAATGCCCAGTCCTGCTCCAAAAACTCCTCCACCTAGTGTATATCCAAGTTCCTGCTTCATCATTAATGGCCCTTTTTCTTGTGCTTCCAATATAGTGGTGTAAATCAAAAATAAAATTGAAAGAAGAGAAATTAATTTTTTCAAATACATGAACCCGTGATTGATTTTATCTTTATAAAAATTATAATTTGGACTTATCTGAATCTTGGAAGAGGTATATACATTCAAATGTCTATCGTTTTTTTTTAATCTAAATGTTAGAATACAGTTAAATGCTGAAGTCTAAATTGAGCACAGTTTTTCCGGGTTTTTTTGATATTGAATGAGATTTGCATTCAGGCTTTGGGAATAATTAATGAAAGCCTTTTGCAAATTAATAACCAATATCTTGCTCCGAATTACAATCTCTAAAATATGTTCCTCTTTAATACCATTCAAAGGATCTTATTAATTATTTTGGTAATTTGTTTTTTGGTTTTTTCTCCAGCAAAAATAATTGCGCAAAATTTTAACGATGATCCCCTCATGTTAGAGGGAGATGATGAATTTGGTTTTGAACAATTCACAGATGACGACTTCCAAAGCAGCGATTTTGGCACAGGTGGAATTCAAGATTTTGGAATTCAACCTGGACAAGACCGCTCAAACTCATTAGACTCTCAATATGAATCCTCTGATCAATACCTCGAGGAAGGCGCATTTTCAGAGGAAACTGAATCAACATTAAAGGGCGACCTAATTGTCAGGCGCGAACTTTTATCACAAGAGGGTAAAGATGCACCCTCAAACCTAGGATATGGTGCCGGTACGGGGTTGATGATGGGTACTTGGTTCGCATTTATTCGAAAAGAGACCAATACTCGACAACAGTTTCGCACGATTGGTACCAGCACTGTGCTCGGGGCCGTGATAGGGATCATGTTAGGCACACGAAGTGTCTGGAATCCCGGTGCGCCACGACCTGAAGACAATTCTCAGCCAACTGGATTTATATTTAATCCAGCCGGATGGGTTTTCGCCCAAAAAGAAGATTCTTTTATAATTTCCTTCCGATTGAAGTTTTAGCAACACTTGAGCCAAACGAAACCAATTTAAAAAGGTGAGTTGATAACTATCTTAAGAAAAGTTTCAGTTAATGTCCAAATGATGCAACTAATTACAGTTTTTATAAATAATGATCATTAATTTTTTTATTTAACAACCGCAAATTTTCACGGAAACGATAGTTAATTGTGTTCAACAATATTCCAATCCCAATACTTCCAAATCCAAGAAGCATCATTCCTGTCGATAAAATAGCAGTTGGCACCTTATTAACATATTCATCTTCTAGATAGTCCATAATAACCCAAATCCCAGATATTCCCCCAATTAAAATCAATACTAACCCGATTCCACCAAAAAAAGTGAATGGCTTGTATGCCTTAGCGATTCTTGCAATTTCAACAAGTATAGTAAAGCCATCATGAAAAGTGCGAAGTTTTGAAGATGAGCCTTCAGGACGCTTACGGTAAGGTATAGGAACTTCCTTAATACGGAAGCCATAATCAAGAGTACGAATTGTAAATTCTGTTTCAACTTCAAATCCAGTAGAAAAAATTGGTACAGATTTAATTAAATCTCGTGAGCAAGCACGATAACCTGACATGATATCAGTTAGATTACAGCCAAAAATCCAGTTTACAAGGCTGCGAACAAGGTTGTTGCCAAAAATATGAAATGGACGAAATGATTTTTCTGAAAATTCTTCTAAGCGGACAGCAACAGACATTTCTGCAATTCCTTCAAGCAAAGGCTTTAACAATTGTCGAACATGCTCTGCAGAATAAGTATCATCTCCATCAACGATAACATAATAATCTGCTTCAACTTTCCGGAACATACTGGCCATCACACGCCCCTTTCCAGGTTGTAATTCTTTCTCTATTTTTGCACCTGCTTTCTTAGCAATCGAGGCAGTTCGGTCTGTACTATTATTATCAAATACAATTATTTTTGCTTCTGGAATTGATTTTTGAAAATCTCTAATTACTTTCTCAATAGTAATTTCTTCATTCAAACAAGGAATAAGAACTACAATTGATCGTTTCTTTGTGTTCATAGGCTTTTGAATAGAATTTGCTTTCAAAGTTTATATTTTTTTTTGATACTTAGCAACTCCTGTTCTATATTCTCAAAACTGGATTTATATTCTTTTGACTCTCTTTTGCTGAATTCCGTTTTGATATGTTTTGCTTTTAAACGTTTTAATTCTTCTTCAATATTTTGTAAAGGATGAATATAATTGTGTTCATTCTTTTGAGATTTATTTTTTGATCCTGCATGATTTTTATTGTATTCTCCTTCTTCATTAAATGTACATGTTAAATCTTGGTAAACTCCGCGTGCCCAATCCACAAGCATATCAAGGGGGTCTTTAAAATTTAGACCAAATTGACTCAGAATTTTTTCAACATCTATTATCAAATCTTCTATTGTATCTTCTGAGTCTTTAGAAGTTGGTTTGTTATTGTTATTGGAAAAGGAAGTATATTTTCTGTAATTATCTGTTTCTGAAAAATTTTTTGTTTTTCGGTTGTCATTGTGATTTTTTTGTTCCATCATTACTGATTTTCTTAAGCGAAGATCAAAAAGCTGACGTTTTTTTGGGTCAGATAAAATTTCGTATGCTTTGGAAAGACGAACAAATTTTATTTGCAGATTTTTACGTTCTTCAGCACTAACATGCTGAAACAAATCAGGATGGCATGACTTAGCTTTTTTACGAAAAGCACTTTTAAGCTGAGAGATGTCAGCATCATTGGATATTTCAAATAATTTATAATAATTTTCCATTTTTTTAACTAACGAATAAAAATTAATTTCTTATGAAACACATACTATATTTTGACTTAGAAACCAAGTATTCTGCCGATGAAGTGGGCGGTTGGGGCAATATTGAAGACATGGGTATGTCTGCTGGAGTCATTTGGGATAACTCTGATAACCAATTCCATGTTTATATTGAACACCAAATTCAGGAAATGGTCGAACATTTTTGTCGGGCAGACCAAATTGTTGGTTTCAATCATGTTGGTTTTGACTATAGAGTAGTTGCGGGCGTCCATCACGCAGATGCGCATCAACGTTCTCAACTTTATACCAAACTGGCTGGATTGAATAACTTTGATATGCTTTTTGAATTAAAAAAACTTCTGGGACACCGTTTGAAACTTGAATCGATAGCTCGACCGACTCTTGGAACAGGAAAATCTGCTGACGGTTTGCAGGCTCTTAAATGGTACAAGGAAGGTAAACTTGATAAAATAATAGAATATTGCAAAGTAGATGTTGAAGTGACTCGAGACATTCATAGATTTGCTTTAGAAAACGGGAAACTTCACTATGATTCAAAATCTGGTATTAAAACTTTAAAAGTAGAATGGAACCTTATTCAAGAAAAAAAAGCCCCGCAGCAAATGTCATTATTTTAATCCATAATTTAATTATTTATTTTCTTAAACATAATTCTTTCTATGCAGACAATTCATTGAATCGTTGCTGAAGTTACTCTAATTCTTACTTTAAAAATGATTTTTTTTGAAAAATTAGGATATCACGTATTTTCCAAAAAAACCTTTTTGTGTGTGGGACTTGATCCTGTAATAGACAAGATGCCTCAACATTTACCCCGAACACATCAAGGACTGCTTGAATTTCTTTTAAACATAGTAGAACAAACCAAAGATTATGCAGCAGCATATAAACCAAATTTTGCCTACTTTGAGGCATTGGGGATTTCAGGTTTAGATATTTTGCGGGAATTGATAAAGGAAATAACGCCAGAAGTATCTATAATTGGAGATGCAAAAAGGTGCGATGTTGGTCATTCTGCTCAAATGTATGCTAAAGCAGTATTCGAGAATTTAGAATGTGATGCCGTTACATTATCACCTTATCTTGGACAAGACTCACTTAAACCATTTTTTGAGTATACTGACCGTGGTGTTTTCATACTGTGCTTAACTTCTAATCAGGGCGCAAATGATTTCCAACTTCCCGATTTATATTTAAATGTTGCAAAAAAAGCTCAGGAGTGGAATGTTTCAGGCAATGTCGGCTTAGTTGTCGGAGCAACGTTTCCTAAAAAAATTAAAGCAATCAGGAAAATTACTGGACAGATGCCCTTCCTAATACCAGGTGTTGGAACTCAAGGAGGTGATTTGGAAAAAACACTGGTTTATGCTAATAACGAATCAAACTTACCTTATCTTATCAATGCATCTCGCAGTATCATTTACGCATCTTCCAAAGAAGATTATGCACAACAGGCTGGAATAGCAGCCAAACAATTGAGGGATAGAATCAATTCGCATCGGTCAAATTTGTAATCATTCCTGTAAGCTTTGAAAAAATATTCTGTTCAGGTACAGCATGCTTTGCGCGAAGTGCAATTTTTTTTAACATCTTACCATCCAACCAATATTCAAGTGTGCCTAAGTTCTTTCCTGCAACAACTGGAGCGGTTGTTTTCAAAGGAATTTGTGGCCATATTTTCAAACGCTTTAACTCTTGGGCATTCAATAAAATTCTCACCGTTTCAGTTGACTTTAATGAAACTTTTTCAGTTTCACCTCCTTCCACCTTCACAAAATATGGGACTGTATCCTCTTTATTACATAACAAATATTTTGAAAAATTTTTAAAACCATAATCAAGAAGATGTGAAGCTGACTGGCTCCGCAATCGAGAATTTTTTGTGCCCATAATAATCGAAACGAATCTTTGGCCTTTACGTTTGGCTGTAGAAACGAGATTGAACCCTGCACGTCTATGATATCCAGTCTTCATACCATCCATCCCCTTATAATTTCGTATCAAACGATGATTAGTATTTAATAACTGAAATGTTCCATTTCGAAAACTATCTAGTCTAGTGGAAGACCAACTCAGATATTGAGGATGTTTCAACAACTCCAAGGCTAGTAAATACATATCAAAGGCAGTACTTTCATCCAGTTCTTGGCCACGTCCCGGAGGAAGTCCATGAACTGAAAAAAAGAGAGTTTTACTCATACCAAGCTCTTGGGCACGACTGTTCATTTTTTTTATGAAATGCTTGTCATTTCCATAAACATGCTCTGCAACAGCTACAGCTGCGTCATTTGCAGATGAAATTACAATGGCTCTCATTAACTCATTAAGCTTAAAAACTTCACCTTGTTTTAAATAAACCTGATGCCCACCTATCTTGCTTGCCCAGCGTGAAACTTTTACACTGTCCTGTAGACTGATTCTTCCCGAATCGATTTCTTCAAGAACTATTAAGGAAACCATCATTTTTACAAGCGAGGCAGGATAAATGATTTGATGCATTCTGTCGTGAAACAGTATACGTCCTGATTCAAAATCAGCAAGTAATGCAGATTTGTATTGAGATCGATAGTGGTCTACTTTTTTAGCTGAAAGCGCATTATTTGCCAGAAGCATAATAATTGCGAACAATGAAAGGTGAAAGAAAAAAGTACGATTTTTAATGACAAGGTTCAGCAAGATCCCTTTCTTTTCATTATATGTTGAACGGTATTTTGTTGTGTTTAGATTGTTGACAACTTGTTTTGAGCTTTCAAGGATTGTACCTTTTCTAATCCAGAAACGGTCTGAAAAATCTTAAAAAATATAAATACAAAAAATCAATTTAAGATTATTTATTTTGTTTGACATTTTTTCCAATTAATATAAATTAATTAAACTTCGTTAGGGGTGGTGATTGTGGGTAAATAAGTCACCTGAGAAAGTCCCTTGGAACCTGATCCAGATTATACTGGCGCAGGAAAACGACATTTCTTAACATTGCAGTGTTTATAAACTGTACCCCTCGTTTTTGATTTTATCCCTGCGAAGAAAAAATTTTCTAGTCTGCAAAATAATCTTTTAATTTTAGGTTTTAAATCATAAATCAGAGTTTGCCATGAATAATATCATTCTGTCATTAATTTTCACGTCAGCATTATTAATTGGAATTTCAATCAATTCTGCATCAGCGAGAGATTTAACTATTTACACTTACGAATCTTTTAACTCAGAATGGGGACCAGGACCAGTTGTTTTCAAAAGTTTTGAAGAACAATGTGAATGCAAAATAAAAGTTGTTACTCATGGGGATTCAGGAACCGTACTGAATCGATCTATTCTTGAAAAGGGGAATCCTAATGCTGATATTCTACTTGGTTTGAACAACAGTGAAATTGAAAAATCATTCAATCACAAATTATGGATTCCATACCGCTCAAAACTATTAGATCAAGTCCCTAAAGAATTAGATTTGGACAAAAAAAATCGAGTTACCCCATTCGATTATGGTTACATATCTTTTGTTTATGACAGTCAAAAAATTAAAAATCCACCACGTAGTTTAGAAGACCTTCTTGATCAGAAATATAAAAGAAAAATTGTGATTCAAAATCCCAAAACTTCTTCTCCCGGTTTGTCGATGCTGCATTGGACTATAGCAGTTTTTGGTGAAGACGAATACTTGGACTACTGGAAAAAACTCCAGAAGAACTTACTCTCAGTTACAGATGGCTGGTCAGCAGCTTATGGAATGTTTACTAAAGGTGAAGTCCCTATTGTGTTGAGCTATGTAACAAGCCCGGCATACCATTTAGAATATGAAAAAACAAAACGTTATAAGGCAGCATTGTTTAAAGAAGGTCATTACAGGCAAATTGAATTTGCAGGTATTCTAAAAGGTACTGAGAAAATTAAAATGGCACAGGATTTTATTGATTTTATGCTTTCAGAAAAGTTCCAGAGTGTCATCCCACTTACAAATTGGATGTATCCTGTTATTAGGCATCAACCTCTGCCTGATTCTTTTCAGATAGCGCCAGAACCTGAAGTGGTCCCTGAGTTAAACTCCTCTCTTGTTTACAAACAAAATAAAAAGTGGCTGAAAGCATGGTCCCGTGCTATGTCTGAATAATTTACACTTACATTCATCTTTAAATTGATTGCTGTAAAAGTACTTGGAAAGAAGATTGATAATTTTACAAGAGGTACAGAGTATTAGATTAATCACATTTAATATGAAAATAATATTGTACCTATTTTAAATTAGTAAAGAGATTGATTGATTCATAATATTCATCTATTAATTTTTGAATCCTTGTGTTTTTTTGGCAAAACAATACGACTCCACTTAGTCTACAATTTCTTCAGATTTCATCAATTATTTTAATGGTAATTGGGTTCTACTTGCCTGTTTTGTATTTTCTGTCAGGAAGTAACCCTTTAAATCCAGAAGACAATTTTCTCCAGTGGTCATTCTTCATCGATTTTTTAAATGATTCATGGAATTTAAGTGTTATAATTTTCTCAATATATCAAGCAATTTTAAGTGCATTTCTTTCAATTATTTTTGGATTCCCCGGAGCATGGCTTCTTACTTATTACAATTTCCCAGGAAAAAATTGGTTTCAAATGCTAACATACCTTCCATTTATCCTGCCTTCAATTCTCGTAGTCCTTGCAATGGTGTTGTTTTTTGGCCATAACGGCTGGATAAATCGTGGAATAATGTCATTGCTCGGAACTGATGAACCTCCTTTCCATTTACTTTACTCGTTATCAGGAATATTGATTGCTCATGTTTTTTATAATTTTCCTCTTGCAATGAAAATTATTGCAGATCAATGGGAGAACATTTCTTTAAAATATCTTCAGGCAGCACATTCTTTAGGGGCGGGGAGTACAAAGTGTTTTTTCACTATTACATTACCCTTGCTATTACCGTCAATAGGTTCCGCCTTTATTCTTATCTTTTTACTCTGTATGAACAGCTTTGCAATAATTCTTGTTCTGGGTGGGGGTATTCGTTACACCACAATTGAAGTTTTAATTTATCAGCTTGCCCGCATTGAATTTGATTTTTCTGGAGCTGCAAGTTTGGCTTTCCTCCAAGGAGGTTTGAGTCTTTTCTGTATGGCGATTTTGATCAGAAGGAGGGATGGCCGTGTTGAACAGACAAACAGATTAAAATGCTCCCTTTTGAAATCACTTAAGGATGGTTCTCCAAAAGCATGGCTAAGTTTGTTCTGGATTGCTTTAGTTTTAATCTTTGCACTTGGCCCCCTAACTGCGATTGTTTTAGATTCATTTCGCAAGTTTGAATACGGACAATGGATTTACACTCTTGAATGGTACCGAAAAATATTCAACATCGGTGAAAATAATCAATTTTTAATATCTCTTTGGAACTCGATCAGGATTGGAATTGGGAGTGCTATTTTATCATCCTTATGCGGTCTAGGACTTGTTAGTTTAATTTTGCATAGTAAAGGTAGAAAGCGAAGTTTTTTGGAAATATTAACTCTTTTACCACTAGCATTATCGACAGTAGTTTTTGGTGTTGCATGGTTCAATTTTTTTCAAAAACACTTAATTGGAGTTTTTCCGATTATTTTTGTAGTTATAGCCATGCATGCTCTGCTGACCTGTCCTTATTGGATAAGAGTTGTATTACCAACTTTGGAGAATGTTCCAAAGCAATGGCACATTGAATCAAGAATGCTTGGTAAAAAGCCCCTTGATCACGGTTTACAGATTCTGTGGCCATGGATGAGAAAGACTTTTTTGATAGCATTTTTCTTTAGTTTCTCACTCTCTCTGGGTGAATTGAATTCTATATTGATGATTGCAGATGATACTGTTCGCACTTTGCCACTTGAAATTTTCAGGGCTATATCTGGTTATCGTTTTTCTTATGCATCAGCTATTGGGGTAATTTTGCTATTACTTTCAGTCTCTACATTTTTTGTGGTCGAGAGAAGCCTTGGATACTTTGGAACTTTAAAATAACTTGATAACAAATATTCAGAAAAAAACTTTACTATTTGAAAAGGGAGGAGATAACCTGAAAGTATGAATCTTAAAAAGATTATTAATTAAAAATAACAATACAATAGCTAAATTTTAATAAAATTTTGTAGCCCATTTAAGTTTGTAATTGGCATTGAATATTTTGCTTCATAAAAGATTTTTCCAAGTACTCATAGAATAAATTTTCTAAAAATTAAACATACATCATTATTACTTATTAGATAATAAATTCCTTATAAAATTTTATTTCAAAGTATGAATAAGAATTCAGAAAAACATTCAATACTGAAAAATAATAAAGTTAATCTTGCATTGATAGGTATGTCCGGGGCAGGGAAGTCATATTGGTCAAAAAAAATGAAAGCAAAGGGTTACCGATGGTATAATTGCGACGATATGATTGCAGAAAGACTAGGACCTAAACTCATCGGGAATGGTAAAACAACATTAAAATTAGCTCAATGGATGGGGCAACCATTTTCTGAAGGGTATATTAAAGCAGAGAAGATTTATCTTGAACTCGAAGAAGCTGTAGTTGAACAAATCTGTTATGAATTAGAGAATTCTGTGGCAATAAATAATCCTGCGGTAGTTGATACAACAGGTAGTTTAATATATCTTCAAAAAAAACTGCTCCACAGATTGCGCGCCTTGACTAAAATGGTATATTTAAGGCTCCCTGAAGAAAAGTATGATCAACTTTTTGAAAATTTCATCAATGATCCTAAACCCGTAATCTGGAAATACAAATTTAATCCACTAGAAGGAGAGAGCTTACAAAATGCTCTTAGGCGCTGCTATAAAGATCTTCTCGCTTTCCGTAATGAAAGATATAGTTCGTTGGCCGATAATGTGCTGGATTATTCCTTCCATCATAGTCCAAATAGAAAAGTGGATGAATTTTTGGAACTTACAGAAAGAAATTTTTAAAAATAATAGATGAATTCTTCCTTCATACTTAATATATAAATTAAAAATAATATAGTTCTAAAATTTAAAGATAACACCCTTAAATAATATTAAGGTTTTCCGAAAGTATCCACATTTGAGATTATACTGCAATATAATATTTTAAGTTAAAGATTATCAAATCAAACTTTTCAAAATCGACATATTTTTAATGAGAAGTAAAATATTTCATAAAATCTATTACGTTCTTGAAATTATTCATATTTAAAATTATGTTAAACAACAATTTATTTTTAAATTACTTGTTAGTATTTTTTTTTTTTGTTAAAGTAAAATTTTTAATTTATAATGGAGTATATTAATGAAGAAATTTTATCTATTATTTTTGATATTATGTCCAAATATGGCTAGCTCTCATAGCCTAAATTCTTATCATATCCACAGTTGGAGTTTTTACATTTTTGCAATGTTAATTTTTTTTATTTTAGCAATATTTTTTATGAGAATGAAGAATGAAAGATTTAATTAATTATTTAGATAATAAAGGTTATATTGAAAGTGTATCGGCTCATTGCGATATACCGTGCAAAATCTATGATCCTATTGTTGCTCAGATTGGAGTATTAACAATGATAAGAGTAGTAGATCTTATAGGAGAATTAAATACAAATAATGACGCATCATTAACTGAGAAAGCTCAATTTTCGAGGTTAGTTGCTCAAAAAGAAGAGCATGGATTAAAAGTAAAAGAGGATATAAGAGTTATTTGGGGAGACTATTTTAAAACTCCTCAATTTGAAAAGTTTCCTGAGATTCACGATTTGACACATTCCATAATGCTAAACTGCTCCAAAGCAAAGCAAAATATAAGTAGGGAAGCATGCGTTCAGCTCTTAGAAAAGGTTAATAGATTTGCAGAAATATTCTGGCTATCAAAAGATATTAGTGTCTTTAAAAAGGAATGTCCCTATCCACCTCAACTTGAGTTGGTATATCCTGATTTAAAATCTAAGTAAAGTGTTAAAGTGTTAGGCTTTAAATTTTTAAAAGTTAAGGGGATTAGTATGTACCCACTAATCCCTGAACACTCTTACATACTAGTTTATGAATTTTGCAAATTTTTTATTCAGGAAAAAAAGATATTTATATTCCAACATAAAAATTTAGGATTACTTGTAAAAAAATTGACTAAGATTGATAATGAAGAAAATTTATGGTTCGAAAGTCTAAACGAAAATGGACTATCTACTAGCCAAATCGGACCTATAAATAAGAAAGATTTAGTCGGAATAGTTTTACATATAATAAAATAAAAATTATTTAAATAATTGATAAATGTAACATATTATTAAAAATTAATCTATTAAACATAATTATTTAAAAATAAATAATGGCTCACCATAGAAATTAAAGTATTAACTATTTTAATATCAATTCGGTTCTTACTTAATTAGTTTCAGAATAATTTAATTTAATTTTAAACAACCTCACTCAACTTTTTTCATTCCTTTACAAAGCTATTTTTTGGCATGAGATTTGCCTTTTTTTCAACTTACGCGTGGAATTATTCAAGCAAAGTCAGTTCTTAATTTAAGTATGATTGAGTTAAAACTCAATTCATTGCAATTATTATTTAGCTGCCATGCCTGTTTATCAACTTAATACGGATCTACCTTTATTTCCTCCAGCAGAAGAAGCTGAAGCTGATGGTTTATTGGCAGTTGGAGGTGATTTAAAAAAAGGAAGATTGCTTGCTGCATATCGACAGGGAATATTTCCTTGGTATGAAGTAGGACAACCCATTTTGTGGTGGTGTCCTGATCCTCGCCTGGTCTTATTTCCGGAAGAACTTAAAATATCTAAGAGTTTACGTAAAGTCATTAGAAAAAAAGAATTCGAAATTCGTTTTGATTCATCATTTGTGGATGTAATCAAAGCCTGTGCTGAAGTGAGGACTGAGCGAGGCAAAGGAACATGGATAATTCCTGAAATGCAGCAAGCTTATACTGAATTGCACAGGGAAGGTTACGCACATTCTGTTGAGACGTGGCTTAATGGGGAACTCGTAGGAGGACTTTACGGAATTTCATTAGGACAATGTTTCTTTGGTGAATCAATGTTTAGTACTGTTAATGATTCATCGAAAGCATCATTAGTGGCGCTGACCGAATTTTCAAAACAGGTAGGAATCAAAATAATTGATTGTCAAATGACTACACAACATCTCTTAAGTTTGGGAGCCCGGGAAATTGATCGGCAATTATTTTTAAGGAGACTGAATCAATACCTTGAAAAACCTGATATAAAAGGATCATGGTATGGTAGAGCAAACTAAGCAAACACAAACGATGAATTGACATGCCAGAATCACATGGAAGAAAAGTTTTTCGAATTCAACTTACGCTGCCAATTGTTTTACTTTTAACAACTCTTGGTACTTTAAGTATTGCTGCAGCTTTTTATCTTGGGATGGTTATAGAAAAAAGCATGAAGCGTCCCCCGGAATACCCTGAATTAGAATCAGATATTTCTGAAGAAAAACCATTATCAGAAGAAGACCTAAAATTTTTTGGACTAAGTGAGCAAAATAAAGAGCAGGAATCAATTGATCTTGAGGAATTGCGGGACTTAAAAAAGAAAACTGAAGAATTAATAAAAAAACCAGAAAAACCAAAATTAAGAACTCCTGAAAAACCTAAATCTGTAACCCCTGTAAAACCAAAGTCAACTCCCCTTGAAAAGACTAATTTTAGTACAAAAGAAATTTCTAAACCAAAAAAACCAGAAGTTACCAAATCAGACACTTCAATTGAAATAATTTCAAAAAAATCTGATTCTGAACAAAAACCTGAACTTATAAAACCATCTGGAGCAACTATAATAGATAATGCATACACAATACAGGTTTTTGCCTCTAGAAAGCATGAAAATGCAAAAAAACTTGTTGAAAAACTTAAAGAAAGTGGTTTTGAAGATTCATTCATCTTTAAACATACTGCTGGAGGTAATACTCTTTACCGAGTCCGCGTTGGAAAAGTTGAGCTTTCAAAAACTAAAGAATTGGCGGAAAAACTAAAAAATCTGAAATATATTCAATCTGTCCAAATTAACCGTTTCTAAATTATGTCTAATTTAACCTTCCAAAATTTTCACTTAAAATTCTTAACTTTTAAAAAAGTGAAAGAATGAGTAATTATTGGCGTTATTCACGCTCAGCTTATTACTCAGCTGTTGCAGCTCTGCCTTTACTTGTGATTTACGAAATACTGATTGTCCTGAGTCAATCACAATATTGGGGCATTAGAAATGCTGCTGATGTATGGATCCGTAATTTTTTGATGGCTTTTGATTTGAAGGCACAACACATAACTTTTGTGTTGATTGCGATTTCTCTTGTCTTGATTCCAATAGCTAAATCAAGAGCAAGCGGAATAAAGTTGAAAGCACATTACTTTGTGTTGATGTTTGCTGAATCTTTTGCTTTTAGTCTTTTTCTTGGAATATTTTTACAATCAATTTTGCGATTGAGTGGATTATCGTCTAGTGGAGATGGAATTGGTTTAATACAGAATCTTGCTCTCTCAATTGGTGCAGGTTTATTTGAAGAGATAATTTTCAGGGTGATTTTATTAAATTTACTTTTTCTTCTACTTAGACCTATTTTCAAAAAAACGGTAGTTGCAGCAATTATTTCAGTTTTACTAGCCTCTTTCCTGTTTTCACTTAGCCATTATGTTGGTAGCATTGCAGATACGTGGCAGCTATACAGTTTCATGTTTCGATGGGCCGCTGGATTATTATTTACTGTCCTCTACTTCATAAGAGGATTTGCTATCACTGCATATACCCATGCACTATATGATATTTGGGTTCTTACTTGATATTGAGGCTTAAGATTAAATTTGTGAATTTTGTCTTCTAAAAACATAATTATCATTACGTATTCTAATCCCAAAAAAAATTATCTTCTTTAAATGAAAATACCATTACTGGATCTGCAACCTCCTTTAAAGGATTTGCGTGATGAAATAGTTGAGGCAGTTACAAGAGTAATAGATTCAACTCGCTACATCATGGGTCCCGAAATTGATAGTCTGGAAAAAGAAATCGCAGAATATTGTGGAACTGAAGATGCTGTAGGAGTTTCTTCTGGCACTGATGCATTACTTATTTCGCTTATGGTTTTAGATATTGGCCCTGGAGATATCGTGCTAACAACCAATTTTTCATTCTTTGCCACAGCAGGAGTAATTTCAAGATTGAATGCTACTCCAGTTTTTGTTGATATTAATCCTGAAACCTTCAACATTGACCCTAAAAAGTTGAGCGTTAAATTAGCCGAAATGGATGAGGAAAAAAGGGAACGTGTTAAGGCATTAATTCCAGTTCACCTTTTTGGTCAATGTGCTGATATGGCGGAAATATTAAAAATTGCAGAAAATTATAACATCCCTATTATTGAAGACTGCGCTCAAGCAATTGGTGCAGAATGCAACATTGACGGGGAAATAAGGTGTGCAGGGAATATAGGAGATTTTGGATGTTTTTCTTTTTTTCCATCTAAAAATTTGGGAGGAGTAGGTGACGGAGGAATTGTTACAGTTAAAAAATCAAAACTGGCTGAGTTACTTCGTTTAAAAAGGGTTCATGGAGCTGAGAGAAGCTATTACCACAGGGTGATAGGAGGTAACTTTAGGCTTGATCCAATTCAGGCCACAGTAATACGAATTAAGCTGCCCTATCTAAATGAATGGCACAAACAACGCCAAAAAAATGCCAAATATTACAACAAATTATTTACAGAATCAGGATTAAATGAGAAAATAAAAATTCCTATAATTATGCACTCCAAAACTATGCAAAATCCGCATATTTTTAACCAGTATGTAATAAGGACTAAAAAACGGGATGAATTACAAACATTTTTGGATGTGCAGGGAATTTCATCAGGTGTTTATTACCCTATTCCTTTTCACATGCAAGAGTGTTTTAAATTTTTGGGTGGGAAGAAAGGAGATTTTCCTGTTTCAGAAGCTGCTGCAAATGAGGTCCTTGCCCTGCCAGTTTATCCAGGATTAACAACTGATATGCAGGAAAGAGTGGTAGAAAAAATTAAATTATTCCACCTATCTTAATCACTATTTTCTTTAAGCCTTTCCTGACGTTCCTTAATAACTTTTTCCTGAACAAATTTAGGACATTCTGAATATTTTTCAAATTCCATGGTGTAATTTGCTTTTCCTTCAGTCATTGAACGTAGCGTTGTAGCATAACCAAACATTTCTCCAAGGGGTACTCCCGAGTTGATGACTGTTTCATCACCTTTCATTTCAGTACCATAGATTACTCCACGTCTTGAACTGAGATCTCCTATCACTGATCCTTGAAATTCGCTTGGAGATTCTATTTCAACTTTCATAACCGGCTCAAGTAAGACGGGATCTGCTTTTTCAACAGCTTGACGCATAGCATACCTTGATGCTAGTTGAAAAGCCAAATCACTAGAATCAACCTCATGGTATTTACCTTCATTTAGTGTGACCCTAATATTGACCATTGGGAAAGCCGCAAGGGGGCCTTTATCCATCACATCTTTAAATCCTTTTTCGCAAGCAGGAATATGTTCTGAAGGAATTGAACCTCCAAAGATTTTGTTTAAGAATTCAAATCCTTCTTCATTATCGAGAGGCAGTGGTTCAACTGAACCGCTCACTCCAGCAAATTGACCAGCACCTCCAGTTTGTTTTTTATGTAAATAATCAAAATCAGAAGTTTTAGTTATCGCTTCTCTATAGTTGACTTGTGGAGCACCTACTATAATATCAATACCATATTCGCGACGCATACGTTCAATATAAATATCCAAGTGAAGTTCTCCCATTCCTGAGATTACTGTATCTCCAGACTCTTCATCAGTTGCAACATGAAAAGTTGGATCCTCCCGAGTAAATCTTCCGAGTGCTTTACTCATTTTCATATGCTGTTCATTATTCTCCCCCTTAACTGCCAGAGAAATTACAGCATTGGGGACAAAAATGGATTCACATGACACATTAATCCCATCTCCACAAAAAGTATCTCCAGAAGCGCAATCTACTCCAACCATAGCAACTATATCTCCAGCTTCAGCTAAATCAATGTTCTCTCTGTCATTTGAGTGCATTCTTACCATACGCCCAATTCGCATTTTGTTGCCTGTTCTAGAATTAATTACCTGCTCTCCTTTACAAAGTTTGCCCTGATAAATCCTAGTATATGTAAGCTGTCCAAACTGCTCTTCCGTAAGCTTAAAAGCCATTGCAACTGTGGGTTTTTCAGGATCGCAACTCAAAACAACGTCTTCCTGAGTTTTTAGATCTTTTGCTTTCGTTGAAACTGATTCCAAAGGAGAAGGCAAATATCTAGTAATGGCATCCAACAATAATTGAACTCCTTTGTTTTTGAAAGCACTACCCATATATACAGGACATAATTCAAGTGACTGAACTCCCTTTTTTATTGCTGCATGAATTGCTTCTTCAACAATTTCATTATCTTCAAGTATATCTTCCATCATTTGATCATCAAACATAGATACTGCTTCTAACATTTCTCCCCTAAACCTTTCAGTTTCATCATTCATTTCTTCAGGGATTTCCTCGATGCGAACTTCATCTCCATGTTCCCCATCAAAATAATATGCTTTCATTTTTATCAGGTCAACTACTCCAGAATGATCTTCTTCCAGTCCAATGGGAAGTTGCATAGCAACAGCATTAAGTTTAAGAATGTCACGAATCCCTTTTATGCCATTATGTGGGTTAGCACCCATTCGATCTAGTTTGTTTACAAACGCCAGCCGTGGGACATTGTAACGTTTCATTTGACGATCTACTGTGATCGATTGTGATTGAATACCAGCAACACCACATAGTATCATAATTGCTCCATCAAGAACTCTTAGGGAGCGTTCAACTTCTAC
>PAZT01000052.1 GCA_002716165.1 Deltaproteobacteria bacterium
AGTATGGAAGAGAAAATTATAACTTAACTATTCTATTGCTTCCTGAATTTTTTGGTGGTAAAAATGGTGGTAAAAATATCAGAGAGAAAAAATTCATCAATAATATCAGTCTATGTTGACGCCTCTCTCTCCGCCATCTAACTATTCCATCCTGTACCATATCATCCCATAAATAAGCTGTAAACTATTGCAAACACTGGTTTTACGTAAATTAGTGTTACCATTCCATTCTATACTATTCTATTGCTTCTTGAATTTTTTGGTGGTAAATATATCAGAGAGAGGAAATTCCTCAATAATATCAGTCTATGTTGACGTCTCTCTATCCTCTATAACTTGATTTTGTATTTTCCTATTAGATCTAATAAAAAACTAACAAACCCGCTACAGACTTGTAATAATTTTAATTCTTCCAATAACATCGTAATATTTTCTACTGATTTTCCTGCTGAAGATGAATGGGAATGTAATAGGGCAAAAAGATAATTAAGAAAATTCAGGAGAACATGAATAAGGTAGTTTTGAATAGACATTAAAATATTTATTGATTTTATATATACTTAATCAATATATCGCTCATTTAGTAATTTTTTTTTAAGGTCTTACGAGATTTTGACGATACTCGTAATATCCCTTCACACCAAGGACTAAAGCTCCTGAAAATATGGTGAACGCTCCTAAGTAACTTATCCAATCCGGTTGACTTTTGAAAATAAAGAAATCATAAATAGTTGCAAATACAAGAGATAGGTAAGAAAAAGGTAAAACATAACTTGCATCACTACTTCGCATTGCTTGAATAAATAATGCTTGTGCTGAAACCATAATAACACCCAATGCAACCAATTCTATCCATTGACGTTCAGAAGGGTAGACCCAGACAAAAGATGCTGCAGTTACAGATATAGCAAATCCAATGGTATTGTTGATAGAAAGAATCTGTAGTGAGTCTTCCATTCCAGACAGTTTTTTGATAAGTATTACTTCTATTCCAAAGCAAAATGCAGCTGCGAAAGCTATGAGAGCACCTAACTGGAAACTATCAAAACCAGGCCTCAAAAGAATTATAGAACCGGCTAATGCTATTCCAGTAGCCGACCATCGTAAGACACCAATCCTTTCTTTTAAGATTAAAAACGCTAAAAACATTGCAAGTACTGGATTGAGAAAACTTATAGAGATAGCATCTGGAACAGGAATAAATGTCACTGCAGTAAACATACAGGTAACACCAATCCATCCAATAACTGAACGATAAAAATGAAGTATATAATGCGGCTTTTCAAACTTGTAGCGCTTAATAATTAAAAAAATTAATAGGGCTAGTAAAGCAAAGCCAAAACGTCCCGCACTAATTTGAAGAGGATGCAAAGATTCTCCATTGAAACCCTGACCCAGAGTCTTAGCAAGTATAGCAGTCATACCAATAAGAGAACTTGCGGCAATCATCATTAATGTTGCACGAAATGAGTTCTGAACTGCTGGCTTAAACATTTAAAAAGTTTACTATTAGATAATTTACAAAGTGAGAATGATTAGTTTTTATAATCTTCCAAGTAAGATCATAACTCAACAATAAGATTGTTTATATAACACAATTTAAATTTCAATTTTTACAATGAATTGTAATTTTACTTGGGAGTAAATTTAGTTGATGTTATTCTAATTTTTTTAGAATTTTAATTAAGAAAATATTCTCAGCTTCATCAAAATCAATTTTAAGTCTAAAGGAATATATGAGTTACACAGAAAAATGGGATAAGGCATTTGATTTGAGAGATAGAAATGATCCAAAGGTATTATAATCCATTTTGATGTTATGCTTCCTATTGGAGTAAATGAAGATAAAGCTTCAAGCTATGCTCAGGATTTTATAAAAATAATTGCTGAATCAAAAGATTCTGTTAAATTAAACAGTTACAAGTTTTGCCACACTGAAGAGGCCAAGACTAATTTTTCTGAGATGATTGAAAAAGATGGCTATTGTATTGTACCAATATAAAATTATCCAAATCCTTATTATTGAAAAAAGTTAAAGTAGAATTTTCCTAAAAAAGTAAATTGGGATACATACTTTCGATTGAAAAAGGAAAGTAATATCTAATGTTTATAATACTAAATAAGAAAAATGGATCACTTAAATCTATTAAGTCCATGCACTAATAATTGTAAGTTGAACCAAATAACAAATATTTGTGATGGGTGTGGCAGAACTATAAAAGAAATAATGCAGTGGAAATTTATGACAGATGAAGAAAGGGAATTGATTATGAAGAGAGTTGGAGGAAAAACTTTATGAAAATATTTTTAGTTGCATGCTTTGTTGCAATACTAATTGTAGGTTTCTATTATATATTTAAATCACTTGTAATCGTTGGGCTTTTAACAGTAATTGGAATTGGTCTATATTTTTGGGCTTCAAAGACACTTTAAAGATGAAAATAAACTATCTTAATTTAATTTAATATATATAATTACTAAATTGAAAATTATTTAAAAATATGTTTTTTGATAGATTCAAAAACAAATCTGAAAAAGAAAATATTTATTTTAAAGATAATTTACCAAAATTTCTTATCATCGGCGCTCAAAAGTCTGGCACTACTTCCCTATATCATTATTTATCTCAACACCCAAAAATTTTACCTCCTAAATATCGTAAAGAAATTAACTATTTCGAAAAAAGATACTTTTCTAAAAGTTTACGATGGTATAAATCCCAATTTTCCTATTCAAAAGAAAGTTTAATTAATTTTGAGGCTTCAACAAACTACTTATTTTTTCCTTGGACTCCCAAACACGTTTTTGAAACAATTCCTCATTGCAAAATAATTATACTTCTAAGAGAACCAAAACAAAGAGCTTGGTCTCATTACAAACATCAAATTAGGTCTAAAGAGGAACACCTTCCTTTTTTTAAAGCTTTAGAAAGAGAGTTGCTTAACTTGGATGAAATAGAAAAAAAGATACTTGCTGACCCAAAATATTTTAACAAGTCTTTTAGGAATTATTCTTATCTTAGGAGAGGTCTTTATTACAAACAAATAAAGAACTGGAATAGATTTTTTGAAAAAGAAAGTATTTTTATATCGAGCTTTGATGATTTTTTTAAAAATCCGATAAGTAAATGTAATGAGATTTTTGAATTTTTAGAATTAGAAGAGTTTTCAATCAACCCATCAAAAATTTATAATAAATCTCCCGATGACGATACCCCTCCAAAAGAGTCAATAGATTTAATGAAAAATTATTTTAGTGAACCAAATAAATTTTTATTCAACTATATATCAAAAGATTTTAACTGGTAGTTGACTAAAACTGTCGCTCTAATTGCATTTTTAAAAAAATTTTATTTTCTCACCTGAGTAGTAAACCTATTCATTTTTTCTATGTCAGATGACCTAAAATATAATTACTAGTTTATTAATAATTTAGAAAATAATTATATAAATTCAGTCTATTTGGATACCAACACCTATCCAAATATGAAAATTTTAATCAGTAATTTTTTACTTCTTTATTCTTTTCATAATTTTCTATAGCTTTTTTGAGAGTTAAATATTCATCACAAGCAAAAAAGCAAATTTTGTCTAGCTTATCTAAATGTTTTTTAGCTTTTTCAGGTTGACTGATATTTAAATAAAGTCTTCCAATATATTCATGCGTTCCTCGATGTCTTGGATCTAACTTTAAAGCCTTGTTGTAATATTTAAATGCTTCTTCGTTGTTACCTAACTTTCGATTGCTGTACCCAAGCATATTGAAGGCATCTGCATTTGAAGAATTTTTTTCTATGGATTTTTTCAAATATACGATTGCTTCCCTGAAGTTACCTTTATAAGCCTCCTCTTTCCCATTCATATAATTTTCATCATTAACTTCTTCATAATAAGAATCATCATCATCAGAACTACCAGCCCCATGAATAGCTAAAGTGGGTAAAAACAAACAAGAAAACACTATTGAGGATACGAAGAATATTTTTTTTATTATCATTTTTTTTTAAATTAGATTTTAATTAATAGAATAATTTCATTTTATCAAATTCATAAATATTATTTCAACTTAAATAGATAATTTTTTAGGATTTTTTATTTTATAACATAATCATAATGTTTTGAGAATTTTAGGAATGCTAGTTTAGTAAAGATTTTTAAATAATAAATTGATAATTCCCCATTTTTATAGGTGAGTTATTAACTCCCATCAAATATACTCAATATTTTAAAATCATTCACTTTGTGATATAAATTAGTTGCTCAAAACGACTGAGTGAATAACGTTTTTTGTTTTTATAATATCTGAAATATAACCTAAGTGAAAATACTCTTTTTTTTAGCAACATTCTATCTTCTATTTTCCAACCTATTTGGACAAACTTCAAAACCTTCTGTTTTTATAATTCCAACAAAAACAAAGGGGATAATTTCTGAAATCCAAATTAAATTTTTACATATCACTCTCAATGATTCTTTGTCAAATTATTTTGATGTTTTTCCTCCTCCTCAAAACAAAAGCGGAGAATGTCTTACAGGTTGCAATTATTTCCACCTGTACCTTGAAGAAATTGATGGAGATTTTCGTTTAGACCTTACAAGAAAAAATGATGAATATAGCAAAATAGAAACTAAACTTTGTGTCAGTTGTAATACTACTGAGTTGAATGATTTGTTGAGAAATATGGTGAAAATTTTGGTCAAGGAAAAAAATTTAGAAAATAATTTTGCAGAAGGGAAGAAACAATTTGGAGTCTTATTTCTTCGTTCGGAAAATGGTGAATTTCGATGGTACAAAGAAGGTAATGAAAATACGGATGGGAAATATGAAGGACAAATTATTAATGGGATTCCAAGAAATGAGGGAATTTTGACTTGGCCTGATGGAGAGAAATATTCAGGAGAATGGGAGGATGGTAGGAAAAATGGTCAAGGAACACTAATATTTTTTAGTGGTAACAAGTATAAAGGTGAATTCAAAAATGGGAAATATCATGGTAGAGGAGTGTTTACATGGTCTGATTCAGACAAATATGATGGTGAATTTAAAGACGGTAAAAAACATGGGCAAGGCATATATTCTCAAACCAACGGAACCACTTATGTTGGTGGATTCAGGTATGGATTAAAAAATGGAAAGGGTATACTCACCTACGGTAAAGGGCAATTTGAGGGAAATTTATATATAGGTGAGTTCAAGGATGGGAAAAAATATGGACATGGCATCTACATTAATGCTGACGGTAGCAGGTACGTCGGGGAATTCAAGAATGGTTTAAAAAATGGACTTGGTAAAATTACTTACGGAAATGGAATATATGAGGGTGATATTTATGAGGGGGAATTCAAGAATGACCAGAAACAAGGGCTGGGAAATTATGCTTATTCAAATGGGGATATCTATTCAGGTGAATTCAAGAATGATAAAAAATTTGGCCAAGGTGTTTTTAAATGGAATAACGGGGATAAATATGTAGGGAATTATGAAAATGGAGAAATAAATGGTGAAGGAACTCAGACTTATTTTGATGGGAGAAAGTACTTTGGGAATTGGATGAATGGTGAATTCCATGGTCGCGGTAAATTAATTTCACCTGAAGGAGAAAGTTATGAAGGTCAATGGAATGAAGGTAAATATGATGGCCATGGAACATATATTTTTGGCCAGGGGCAATGGAAAGGAGACAAATATGAAGGTGAATATATAAGCGGAAAAAGAGAAGGAAAAGGAACATACACATTTTCTGATGGGAAAAAATATACAGGTAGTTTCAAAAACGGCAAGATGCATGGTCATGGTATTCTTACTTTATCTAGTGGTAAAAGATTTGAAGGTAAATGGGAAAATGGAAAGTACTTGAATAAAAATAGTAATGAAAAAGAAGCAAATACAGCTGGAGAGAATTTAAAAAGAATTAGTCAAGAATTAAATAATACAATGGAGTAATACAATTATTAAAATATTAACATACTCTTTTTTCAATCATTTCCCATGCTTAAAAATGTATTGTTCCAAAACTTATAATTGCTCCTAAGTCAAATGGTAATTTGACATAAAGCTACGATAGCTGTGCATAATCTACAATTTTGATTTTATATATATTTATTCATATATTTAAATGTTAAAAATTAATTTTCACGTATGCAACAAATATATTCTTATTGGTATATTGATAAAAGTTTTTTGTAAAATTCCTTTTTTTACCCTCACTATCAGTTTTTGTAAAAAAGAATTCTTTTTCATAAAAATAATAGTTAAAACGGTCGTAAATTAGGTTTTATTTGTTAATATCAGTAAAAATAAAAGTGTAATGCCCCTAAAATTAAAAATTTTTTTTATGAAATATTTGATATTTTATAGAATTTGTTTGTAACAATTGCCTTGTAAAAATATTTAAATGTCTACATCAAATTCATTTTCAAAAAAAAATATAATATTTATATTTTTGTATCTCATTTTTGCCATAATTTTAAATTCCTGCCGCAAAACAGAAGACTCAATTAGCTCCACTGATCCTTGTTACACCTCTTCGCCTTCTGATGAAGGTTCATGCATATCTTCTTGGACACTAACGGCTTCAACTAAAATTCCCCTTCTAGTGGTAAGAGTCCAATACAACAATGCTTGTTTTATCAGCGATGAAACTACTTGGGCTAATAAAATGTTTGGTACAGCTGAAGGACAGATGAATCATTACATGGCTGAAACCACCTATAATAATTATCAGTTCTCTCCTGCCTCAGAATCATCTGGCTGTGGTAATGATGGAGTTATTACTGTTAGCATGGCGGAAAATCATCCCAACACGCAGCAAGATTCCTGGGCATGCTACGCTGCAAAAGCAATTACGGAAACAGATTCAAATGTTGATTTCGCTGCTTTTGACATAGATAGCAATGGTAAAATTAGCGCTAACGAACTACAGGTCATTTTTATGGTTGCTGGTGGAGAAAGTGCCACTGGATTAAATTCTCCAGGAGGTGTTTGGGCTATGGCAGGAAGTATGCTATGTGATTTAAATGAAGACGGCCAATACGCAGATGAGTCTGGTGAACATGGCATTACGCTAGATAATGTTAGGATGTTAGGAATCAATTCAGTCACTTACGGACAAAACGGTTACTCGCAATTTGGTGAGCTGCATGGCAGTGCATTCCTTTCATGGGACGCAACTATTGGTGTCATAATCCACGAACTTGGGCATGCTTATTTCGACTTGCCAGATTTGTATGATACTTCCTACTTAACAGCCGGAATAGGAAATTTTGGAGTTATGGGAAGTGGGATCTGGGGAAAAAAGACCCTCAGTGAAAAAGTAGGATCAACACCAGTTCATTTTAGTGCGTGGTCCAAGGAGAGTCTTGGTGTATGTGTCCCCCAGACTGTATCTTCTGGAGAAGATAACTATACCCTGCCAGCAGTATATCAAATGATAGATAATTCTTCATCATGCGGAATATACAAAGCTTCTACTTCTTCCAGCGATGAATATTTTCTCTTTGAAAACCGTTCTGCGGGAGGATATGATGAAGGCCTAAACTTCCGAATCAATGACAACAGTTCAAACACAATAATAGGGACTAAATACTCTGGGGGACTTGCAGTATGGCATGTTAAGGATATTCTCAGCACCTGTCTTGTTAACAACAACTGCATGGCACTAAATCCACCTCTTATTGATCTCGAGGAAGCTAATGACGCAGATTTAGATAATCCACTTTCAAATGGCAGAACCACCCATCTTTTTTACAGTGGAAACAGCATTACTTTTGACAACAGCACTAGTCCAAATAGTAATCTTTATGATGATAATTCATCTGGCATTTCCCTGTCAAATATAAGTGTAGCCGGTGATAACATGACTCTAACTATCAGCAAATGAAAAAAAACATGAAATTAAATATTCTCACAATTCTTCTGCTTGCGAGTTTTGCAGTAAAATTATTAGGAGTACCCGCAGCCCCATTTTTAATCACCTTTGCACAGCCTGACGGCTCTACTTTTAGGGCTCATCTAAAGGGAGATGAATATTTCAGCTGGATTGAGATGGAAAATAAGATGATCATAGTTAAAAATAAAAAAAGTGGATTCTTTGAATTGGCTCTGATAAAACGAGATAAAAAAAATAGATTACTTCTTTTACCATCAGGAGTTCCAGTAATAGATCGTGGTCACTCTTCTCTCAAGACTAATCACAATATACCTAAAATTAGTCCAGAACAATTGGGAGAAATCTGGCAAAATAAAATCGATGAAAGAAGAAATATTAAATTGATGCAGACAAATTAATGGTCATAAATATTTCATTACCAGCTTAAAGTTCAAAATACTTAATCAATTAAATCATCTTGCCCAGCAGCATTCCAATGTAGCACATTCCTATACATGCAATTAAATTAAGGGCTATATTGAAAATGGCACTGAATAATGCACCATTCAATAGCATTTGTAGTGATTCGTAGCTGAATGCAGAAAATGTAGTGAATGCCCCGAGAAATCCTACTGTCAATCCAAGCCTTAGAGCGCTGTTTATCTCCGGTCGTTCATTAAAGAAAGTAAAAAACCAGCCAAAAGCAAGTGAGCCTGTAACGTTCACTGCCAAAGTACCATAAGGGAGAGAACTACCCAATATAATCCCCATTTCCCTAGAAATAACAAATCTTGCAATTGAACCTAAACCTCCGCCAATTGCAATTGCGAATAGAGAAACTTCAGTCATTTTAAGAATTTAAATATTTTCTGAGAATTAATTAAGAAATAATAGGTATAAAACAAAAATTGTTAGAGGAAAATGTTCTACATCTTTGATTTTAAATAAGAATCTATGATATACACTTATTCTTTAAGTCCTCTAAAAAAACCCTCTCTAGATCCTCAATAGACTCATCTGCCCAATGCCAATTCAATAATTTGAAGATTATCTTTTTCTCTTAAATTGCCTTAAGGCCGTCTATATATAAACTTATTCTACAAGAAACTTTGCCAGTTCCTGCCTTTCATGTGGGGCGTGCGATGGGTTCTTCAGAAGCAGCACTCCTTTATATGGTGATTTCAGTAAAACTCTTTCTTGACGAGTGTAAAGGGTTGCGATTACATCTCCATCTAATACTGAATCACCAGCATCTATATTCCAGCAAATAACTCCTCCTTTTGGTGAATACCATTTTTTGAGCTGTCTCTCCACCTGCCATATTGTTGATCCTTTGGTTTTGGGAAGAATACCAAAAAATCTTCGTAGATATTTTAAGCTATCTTCCACCCACTCCTTAAGAAGTACTCTGCTTGAGGATAATTCAAAAGTAAGTGCTATTTTACCAAGCTGATGCTGAGTGTCTGCGAAGCTATATGAAGAATTATTCCATGTAAGAATGTGGGGTATGCCTAAACCTTCGGCATACTTTTTTTCAGTAACATGGGAGTAAATATGTGGTACTGTTTCGACTCCTGCAGTATGCAAATCAAGAATAATATTAGCCGGGTCAGCTAATTCTAGTAAGGTCCTGATCCAGGAACCTTCCTGATTTGGTTCATCCTTTAAATTTGTAATTCGGTTCCAATTATAGCAATTTTGTTGATTGGTGTGAATATTATTGTAGCCTGTTTGAACACCCATAATTTGGCTGTCCATTCCCATTGGGTTTGAAAGCGGTACACAAATGAAATTATAAGCAAGCTGATGCTTCTCAATTTCTTTGATGAACTCATATACAACAGGAATACCAGTTAGTTCAATTCCATGAATTCCACCCTGCAGATAAACCGTCTTTGTTGCATCAGGATGAGTATAGCGCCAAACATCAATTTCGAATTTGGTATTACTAGCCGTGGAGTGCAGGGGGAGAGTTTCACAAGTAAATTTCTGCGTCATTCTTTTCAAAAATTACTCAATAATTATCTACATTTGAATCAGTACTTGCTTCATTGGACATAGTATTTATCTGGGTGAAACCCGAGACATTATCAAAATCAAAGACTGTCCAGAGATTCCCAACCCTGTTTGGAACATAAAAGTTGTATGAGTTATCTTCATAGAAAACCTGCACATAAGTACCGTTATCTGCGAGGTGAGTGGAGCTACTGCCAGCATTTAACCTATCATATGCCATAACGTGAAAACGATAGCTTCCGTTGGTGCTATCCCTTACCTTAGAAATCGTTACTGTTTCTGGGCCACAACCTGATGAACAGCCAGCGACAATACCATCAGTATTATCCTGATCAAGTGTAACATAATCTTGGGGAGAGCTATAAAGGTCAGTATAAACATGATAATCAGATGTAGCCACACCAGTATATGAGACTGAAGATGCTTGATTAGTTCCATACCATAGGTGAGTACCATCTGCAGAATTAGATTGTGTATCGTTATCATCACTCACTGGGATTTCAAGGTGAGAGTCAAAATCTTCAGTCCCGTTCCAAGTCAGTACAATTCTCATTGCACCGGAAGGTAATGTCTCAGACATATTTGTATTTTGGTTTGAAACATTTCCACAAACGCTGGAATTAAAGTAGGATGTTATATAACCAGTCTTACTTGCTTCTACAGTATAATTAGCAGCATCAACACTGCTAAGGGTATAGTCTCCACTGGAATCCGTAGAAGCAGTTTGCCCTGAAACTGTACTTCCTGTTCTATTATTTAATCCACTCCTGATACTAATAGTTACTCCCGAAATTGCACTTCCTGATACTGCATCACTTACTGTGCCTGTGATATTTCCACTAGAACAACTGCTTGAAAGCATCGATAAAGTTGCAACAGTTATATTATCAGTATCTGATGCTAAACTTGCTGACTGTGTAGAACCCTGATAGTTAGTGAGACTATAAGTAAGCGTATAGTCTCCCTCAGTAAGAGCATAAATACCATAATCACCATTGCTATCTGAAGTTACGGTTTTAGTATAACCTCCAACATTATATTGAACTGAAACATTTTCTAGTGCAGTACTGTCAGATTGTTTTACAGTGGTGCCACTTATAATTCCAGAACCTGAAGTAAATCTATCGTAATATGTTATGAACCCATTAGTAGTATATGATTCAAATGCGACTCCATTTGCATCTTTAACAGATGCTGTAAATTTAATCTGGTAGGTTGTCCTATTATTAAGACTATCAGCTGGAGTTAATGTAAATGTTTTATCATCATTTGATACAGTTGGAGCTGCTGACATTTTTATACAGCTTGAAAAATTGTCTGATGATAGTTGAAAGCTTCCTGAGCAGGTAGTATCACTTGTATTTGTTGTAACTGTCCCAGTCGAAATTTCTTCATTGAACGTTACAGCAATAGTAGTAGTAACAGCGACATCTGAGGAATTATCTGTTGGACTTAGTGAGGAGATTGTGGGACTAATGGTATCGGCAGCACCTAATTTTTCGTAGTCACTTGCATCTCCGTATTCACTGGTTTCAGAACAGGTGCTAAGAAAAATTGCAGAAAGTGTTAAAGCTGTGATGAAATATAGAGTAGTTTTTTTTGGTGAAAACATCTTAATTGGCCTAATCTGTCATATTTCTGAATAAATTTGTGCATATGACCCTACCAGTGTCATGCTAGCTTATATAAATGCAGAATTCAAGCCAGCAATGAGTCCAGTTTTTTACATCCTGAAGACTCCATAATTTGAGCTTTCCAAGGGGGCATTGTAAGAAGCAGAAAGAGCCAACCCAAGTACCATTCTAGTATCTGCAGGATCAATTACTCCATCGTCCCAGATACGGGCCGTGGCATAATATGGATGTCCCTGTTTTTCATATTGTTCCAAGATGAGACGCTTAAATTCTTCTTCTTCTTTTGAGCTCCATGATTTACCCGAAGACTCAATATTTTCGCGCCTCAATGTAGCCAGAACGGAAGCAGCTTGCTCTCCCCCCATTACCGAAATTCTCGCATTGGGCCATGTCCAAAGCATCCTTGGTCCATAAGCCCTACCACACATGCCATAATTACCAGCACCATGAGACCCTCCAATAATAACCGTAAATTTTGGTACTTTGGCACATGAGACTGCATTTACCATTTTTGCACCATCTTTGGCAATACCACCATGCTCATATTCTTTGCCAACCATAAAGCCTGTAATGTTTTGTAAGAAGATTAATGGAATAAGCCTTTGACAACATAACTCAATAAAATGAGAACCCTTAAGCGCAGATTCAGAAAATAAAATACCATTATTTGCAACAATTCCTACTGGATAGCCGTGAATATGTGAAAATGCCGTCACAAGTGTTGTTCCGAAGTGTTCCTTGAATTCATTAATTTCAGAGCCGTCAACTAGCCGCGTAATAACTTCCCGGACGTCATACATCTGCCTATTATCATCAGGAATGACTCCATAGATTTCCTCACTAGGATATAAGGGCTCTAATAAAGATTTTGTTTCTACTGGAACTATTTTTTTTCTACTCAGACCAGAGACAATATTTCTGGCAATACTGAGAGCGTGCTTATCATTTTCAGCTAGATGATCAGATACTCCAGAAATCTTACTGTGTATTTCCCCTCCTCCAAGTTCTTCAGCTGATACATTTTCTCCAGTGGCAGCCTTGACCAGTGGAGGACCACCTAAAAATATTGTACCCTGTTGCTTGACAATAACATTCTCATCACTCATGGCTGGGACATATGCCCCTCCAGCTGTGCAGGATCCCATTACCAGAGCAATTTGAGGAATTCCTATTGCAGACATTTTGGCTTGATTATAAAATATGCGGCCAAAATGATCTCGGTCTGGAAAAACCTGATCCTGCAATGGAAGAAAAGCTCCACCTGAATCAACTAAATATATACATGTGAGGTGATTTTCCATAGCAATTTCTTGCGCACGCAAGTGTTTTTTGACTGTTTCAGGATAGTATGTTCCTCCTTTGACAGTTGCATCATTTGCAACAATAACGACCTCTTTTTCTGACACGCGCCCGATGCCCGTTATTATTCCTGCAGCAGGCAAATCATCATCGTACATTTCATTCGCAGCTAGTTGCGAAAACTCTAAAAATGGACTGCCCGAATCAAGCAACAAATTAACCCTTTCTCTAGGTAGAAGCTTACCTCTTTCAATGTGTTTCTTCCTTGATACTTCACTACCCCCTATGGAGGATTTCTTGATTTTGTCCCTAAGAACATCAATAAGTTCACGCATATGCTTATCATTTCTTTGGGAAACATCTGATTTAAAATCAATTTTTGTTTCAAAAATTGGCATAAATTTTTTTTTAATAGTGTATAAATTTTAAGAAATGATAGTGACTAAAAATTGATGAATAAATTCTTTTTATATAACTCCCAATTTCTTTGCAGTCAAATCTAGGCATGATTTAACTAAATCATGCATCTCGTCTATTTGCTCTTTGGTAATAGTTAATGGAGGTGAAACAACCATGATATCTTTTATAGCGCGCATAACTATGTTTTTTTCAATACATATGTCACGGCAAATTTCGCCTACTTTTCTATCTTTTGGGAAATGCTTACGTTTTGCTTTGTCTTCCACTAATTCAAGTGCACCAAGTAAACCAACATTCCTCACTTCTCCCACAAGGGGATGATTTTCGAATTCTTGCCAGCGTTTTTTTAAGTATGGTCCGGTTTCGTCTGCAACTTTTTCAATAAGTTTTTCTTCCTGCAAAATATTTATATTTTCCAAAGCTACTGCGCAGGCTGCAGGGTGGCCAGAATATGTAAACCCGTGCGCGAATTCACCTCCTTTTTCTACCAGTACATCCATCACCCTATCATTTATCATAACCCCACCAATAGGTAGATATCCTGAAGACAGTCCCTTAGCAATAGGCATTATATCCGGGAGAACACCGTAAGTTTCACATCCAAACCAACTCCCAGTACGACCAAATCCGCATATAACTTCATCTGTTATCATCAGGATATCGTACTTTTTGCAAATTCTTTCAATTTCAGGCCAGTATGTGTCTGGAGGAATAATTACTCCTCCAGCTCCAAGTACGGGCTCCCCTATAAATGCTGCGACTCGATTTGCTCCCAGTTCATTAATTTTGTTTTCAAGGGCCCTCGCAGCCTTTAAACCATAATCATCTTTGGAAAGTTCTCCACCATTCTTGTACCAGTATGGACATTCAATGTGTTCTATATCTGGAATGGGTAGTCCA
>PAZT01000053.1 GCA_002716165.1 Deltaproteobacteria bacterium
CACTTAAAGCTGAAGTTGTTGATGGTGCCGACCTTCTGGTGGTGCGAGAATTAACCGGAGGTATTTATTTCGGGAACCCCCGCGGAGTTGAAGAACGGGATGGTGAGCGAGTGGGCTTTAACACACTTGTTTATTCAGAATCTGAAATCCGACGTATTGCTAAAGTAGGCTTTGAAACGGCAATGAAGCGGAGAAAAAAACTAACTTCAGTCGACAAGGCAAATGTCCTTGAATCTACAGAGTTTTGGCGTGAAGTTGTTACTGATGTGGGAACTAATTTCCCAGAAGTCGAATTAAGTCATATGTATGTTGACAATGCAGCTATGCAGATAATAAGAGATCCAAAGCAGTTTGATACAATTGTTACAACTAATATGTTTGGTGACATAATCAGTGATGCTGCAGCAATGATGACTGGATCATTGGGTATGCTTCCTTCTGCCAGCATAGGAGGTGGAGTGGGTATGTATGAACCTGTGCACGGCTCTGCCCCAGATATAACTGGACAGGATAAGGCCAATCCATTGGCTATGATTCTTTCTGCAGGTATGATGATGCGCTACTCATTTAATTTGACAGAGGCAGATGAAATGATACAAAAGGCAGTTATTGATACTCTGGAAAAATATCGCACAGTTGACATTATGGCAGAAGGAAAAACAGAGATTGGTTGTCGGGAAATGGGAGAAAAAGTTCTTCAATCTCTTGAAGAAAATAATTCTTGATCCCCTTTTTTAAACTTCTCAGTCTTAATGATGTTGTTGAAGAAGCATCATTAAAGACAGTAATCTAAATGTGTTCAATTAGATTGGTCATTTTCTCTGTTAACAGATTCAAGGGAAAAAGCGGGCTTACAGACTGACCAGTATTCAGCCTCTTCTTCAAATGGGTTTGAGTATTTCACCCTTGCGCCTTTTCTTATAAGCAAAGATTCTCCAGATTTAATAGTTACTGTCTCTCCGTTTATTTCAACAAGCTTACATCCCCGCACCATAAGTGTGTATTCATCAAATTCAGGATTCTGATGCGGCTCAGACCATCCTGGGGGAACAATCATGTGTGCTATACTTAAATTGCTTTCACCAGTAGATACATGGCCAATATGCTCTTCAATCAATTTCCCGTCTGTTGTTGGAACAACAAAAGGCGACTGCTGTAACAAAAATTTTTCACTCATATTATTTTTACTTTCAAGTTGTTATTTAATTAACTTGGGCAATATTTTTTTCAAAGCCCTTTCATAATGTGATTGGTCATCGATCTCTGTCCAAACAAGGTCTTCTACTTTTATAAAGGGAATTTCTGTCGTTGAGCAAAGATCAGAGATGTATTCTTCATAATGTCTACTGCATGGAAATTCGAGATTTGCCTCATGATACTCGCACATTTGATTTAAAAGTTTGATAGATATTTTGGAAATCCCAACCAGTTCTCCCTGCACAGACAAGCTAGGAAAAGGTTTTTTTGAAATTTTAGTAATTTCCCCTCTTATGAATTTACCTGAGTTTATGGTCACCGTTTGTTCCTTTAGCTTTTCTCCATATACATATACCTCATCTCCTGAGTTAGTTTTTCCAGAAACCAGTACGACATCCGGACCCTCAAAGTTTATAACATAATTTAATGCACGAGATTCGTAAAGTAGATCTGACTCCAAAAGCAAAAAATCCTCGTTTAGATAACTTTGTGCCACAAAGAGAGAGTGCATGCTACCTGTTTCGGCGAATTTTTTACTATGAATAAATTCAAGCTCAGGTGTGTTTCCTAGTTTATGAAGATGTTCGTGATAATGCGATTGCTGAAATCCAGTCACAATAATCGCACGATCTATACCCTCGTTTTTTAAACTTCCCAGAGAACGAGAGATCAGTGATTTACCACCTACTTCAAGTAATCCTTTTGGAAGTAAACCCGTTACATTTCGAAGCCTAATACCCATTCCTGCCGCCAAGATGACGACTGTGCGAATTTTTGAAATTGAGGAAGTCATTTAAATCAGGAAACCAGATGTCCCTTGGTTTCTTCAGGCATATGACTTTCTGGCTGGTGTTTGAACTGCATCTCATAAAGCTGCTGGTATCGTCCTCCATTTATTAGTAGTTCTTCATGTCTGCCTTGTTCTACAATCTGACCGTTTTCCATAACGCAAATTCTGTCTGCACTTCTGATTGTGGATAGTCTATGTGCAATTACTAATGTAGTGCGATTTTCCATTAAATGTTCAATTGCCTGCTGAACTTCAATTTCTGACTCCGAATCAAGAGCTGAGGTTGCTTCGTCCAGTATGAGGATTGGAGCATCTTTAACTAATGCACGAGCAATTGAGAGACGTTGTCTCTGTCCCCCAGAGAGTCGAGTGCCTTTTTCACCAATTAAAGTATCATAACCTTCAGGTTGTTCATTTATAAATTTGTGGGCATTTGCGGCACGTGCGGCTGCAAACATTCGCTCCTTAGAGCATTCAGGCTGTCCATAGGTAATGTTGCTGGCAATAGTGTCATTAAAAAGAATAGTATCCTGGGTCACTATTGCAATTAACTTTCTCAAAGAGAGCAGATCCAAATCTCTAAGATCATTTCCGTCTATTGTCACTGTGCCACGTGTGATATCATAGAAACGGGGAATTAAATTGGCAATTGTTGTTTTTCCTGCACCACTACTGCCAACTAATGCAACCGCTTCACCCTTGCGAAGAGTAAGTTTAAAATCTCTGATGGCAGGTTCTTCATTTTCCGGGTAATGAAAAGCCTTAATATTGAGATCAATCTCTTTTTCGAAGCCAGTAATTTTTTTCGCGTTGGGGGAGATAACAATTTCATCTTTAACATCAAGGACATTGAAAATTCTGCGAACGGCAGCAAATCCTTCCTGTAGTTTTAAGTTGAATCCGTTTAGTTTTTTAACTGGTTCATTTAACATGAAAAAACTTATTAGAAAAGAGGTGAAATCCCCGGGTGTGATTTGTCCATTGATTATAAAATAACCACCAAATGCAACGATGGTCGCCCCTGCTGTTGCTCCAACAATTTCTATGATCGGATAAGAATATGAATCAATCATTATAGAACGCATGTGGTTTTTATAGAGGTCATCATTGGCACTTTTGAACCTCTTACTTTCGTATTTCTCCATTCCAAAAGCCTTTACGACCCTTACACCAGTAATTGTTTCGACCAGCAGGCTACTTAGTCCACCAAAACTAATCTGTCTTTCGCTAACTGCAATTTTATTCCGCTGACCAAAATTATGAATAAATAAAATAGCCACGGGTATAATAATCATTGTTACTAAAGCAAGCTGCCAGCTTCTTAAAAACATGATTCCTAGCAGTAAAAAAAATTGTGGAATGTCCCTGAAGGGACCTGCTACACCGACTTGCATCATATTCTGAAATGCGTGCAAATCGTTGGTAAATCGCGAGATCAAATCGCCTGTCTTTGATCGGTTAAAGAAGGTAAGAGAAAGGTTGACTAGATGGTCAAATAGATGTTGCCTTAGTTTAAGGATAAGGCTTTGAACAAGGTGTCCGACACAGTAACTGTGGCCAAAAAAGAAAAAACCCTTAACAGCAAAAACTATTACCAGTCCCAAACCAACAAGGAAATATTGCTTAAGTTCAGGTTTTTCCCCATATACTATTGCGTCAACAATATCTTTTGCATAATATGCAGGCGCTGCAGTAAAGATATTATATCCAGCCATACAGACAATGCTTAATATAACCCAGCCCTTAAGTGGAGAAATAAGGTTATATAATCGTAATGCAATATGTCTAGATTTTTCTTCTTTCATAATAGTAAAGTGTTTTTTCTTGTTAATTTGGTTGCGTAAAGTTCCTAATTATTTTTTTCTATCTCCCAAGTTGTTCCTTCCTTTGTGTCCTTAAACACTATGCCGATTTTCTTAAGGTGATCCCTAATTAGATCGGCACTTTCAAAATCTTTTTTTTCACGTAAGCTTGTTCGGAGCTCAACTAGAACCTCCATTATAGGGATCATATGATCTTCGGAATAGTTTGTTTGAATTGCCTCAGGAATGATGCCCAGAACATCACCTCCTAATGATGAAAAAAGGTATTCTGCATCTGTCACTGCTTCAAGATCAGGATTTTTTTCTGATAGCAGATTATTTGCTTCACGGTTTAAATCAAATAATGTTGCCAATGCCTGTGGTGATGAAAAATCATCATCCATTGCTTGACAAAAACGCCTTTGAAATTCCTTAAATCGCTTTCCGGATGGCTTGGCATCTTTAGGTCGGAGTTTTCTAAGCTTTATAACAGTTTGGTGTATGCGTTTCAGAGATATTTCAGCAGAGTGTAGTGCTTTTTCATTAAAATCAACTACAGAGCGGTAATGACTGGCAGCGATGAAGTAGCGAACTATGAGAGGATCAAAATTTTTGAATAATTCTGGCAGTGATACAAAATTTCCTAAGGATTTACTCATTTTTTGTCCATCAATTGTCAGCATATTTGTATGAATCCATTTTCTGGCAAACGGTTTTTTGAGCCCTCTGGCTTGGGAAATTTCACATTCATGGTGGGGAAATTTTAAATCCATACCTCCTCCATGAATATCAAATTCATCACCAAGATATCGTGTGCTCATGACAACGCACTCCGTATGCCATCCTGGATATCCCCATCCACTGAATGGATCATGCCAGCGCATCAAGTGTCCCGGCTCTGCTCGTTTCCAGAGTGCAAAATCTCCAGGATGACGCTTTTCTTTTAGTACCTCTTTGCGTGTTCCTTCAATCATCTGATCTATGGTCCTATTGGAGAGTTCCCCGTACTTTGGATCCTTATTGATTTCAAAATAAACTGATCCATTGGATTCATAGGCAAGGCCCAGTTCTATCAATTTTTCAATTGCTTCTAGCTGTTCGGTTATATGTCCTGTTGCTCTTGGACTTATGTCAGGTCGAATCACCCCTAGTCTGTCCATTGCTTCAAAATGTCTTCTAGAAAAATATTCAGCAACAGCCATAGGTTCTTGCTCTAGTTCACGCGCTCTTTTAATCAGTTTATCCTCACCATCCTCACCATCTCCCATCAGATGACCAACATCAGTTATGTTTTGAACATAAAAAGTTTTTAATCCAGAGTAGCGAAGATATCGTAGAATTATGTCAAAGCTGATATAAGCTTTAGCGTGACCGAGGTGACTATCCCCGTAAACTGTGGGTCCGCAAACATAAATAGAGGCCTGTCCTTTGTGAATAGGATTAAAATCTTCTTTTTTACCGGATAATGAATTGTGAATTTGGAGGGGCATTTCCCGGCTTCACTAATCTTCTAAATTCCATACAAGGAATTTAGTTAATTCAGGACTATCTTCTTCATTTTTTGCGAAGCGAGGTTCCTGTGATTTGATTAACTGGATGTAATGGTTAATACTTACCTCTATGCGTTCAAAGAATGGTTGAGGATATACACCAAGAAAGATGGTCCAGAAAACGAGAGGTACTAGAACAATAACTTCGCGTAATGTGAGATCATTGAGGCGTTTCACCATATCCTTCGTTATTGGACCAAACACCACACGTTGCACCATCCAAAGCATGTAAATCGCTGCAATTAATACACCAAATGCTGCAATAATTCCATACCAAATATTGATTCTTGCAGCTCCAATCATTGCTAGTATTTCTCCAACAAAACCATTAAGTCCAGGAAGGCCAATTGAAGCCATTGAAAAGAAGATTAGGAATACTGCAAATTTGGGCATGGTATGAGCAACACCACCATAATCTGAAATTTCCTGAGTATGTGTACGTTCGTAAATCATACCAACAATTAAGAACAGTGCCCCAGTTACAAGTGCATGGTTTATCATCTGTATCCAACTTCCATAAAGACCTTGTATGTTGATAGCGAATAATCCGAGTACTATGTAGCCCATGTGGGCTACAGATGAGTAAGCAATAAGCCTCTTTATCTGAGGCTGTACCATTGCCACCAATCCTCCATAAATTATTCCAATTAAGGCCAACACTATGAAGACTGTAGAAAGCTCATAAACAGCTGCAGGAAAAACAGGCATTGCAAAACGCAAAAAACCATATGGTCCAAACTTTAGCAAAACTGCAGCAAGTTGGACTGACCCAGCTGTAGGAGCTTCATAGTGTGCGTCAGGAAGCCATGTATGAAGAGGAAAAATTGGAATTTTTACTGCAAAAGCTGCTGCAAATCCTATAAACAACCAATACTGAGTATCAACTGGAATGTCCATGCCATACCAGTCCAGAATGTTAAATGACCAACCTCCATTTAAGTCGACATATAGTGTTGCCGTGTACAGAAGAGCAACCAGCATCAGTAGTGAGCCTAGAAAAGTGTAAAGAAAGAATTTGATAGTTGCATAAAGCCTGTTCGACCCCCCCCAAATACCGATCAACAAATACATAGGAATAAGCATCAACTCAAAAAATACATAAAATAGCACTACATCCATCGCCGCAAAACAACCGAGCATGCCTATTTGCAAAAGAAGCATTTGGATTTGGAATTGCCAGTTGCTTCTCTCTAAGTTCCAAGAGCCAAGAAGAGCCAAAGGTGTTATGAAGTTTATAATTAGCAGAAAGAATAGATTAAGGCCGTCCAGTCCCAAGAAGTATTCAATATTGAATTGAGTGATCCATGGCAGACGCTCAACCATTTGCAACTCAGCAGAATTTGAATCAAAATTAAACCATAGATAAAGACTAATAATGAAAGTGATAAAGCTACTTATAATTGCACTCACACGTGCTGGTAATCCATTAGCTTCCCCCCTGAAGATGCCTGCCAGTGCAATACCCAGTAACGGTGAAAAAATTATGGTCGAAAGAATTGGGAACGTGGAAATGATCACCTTATTTTAATTTAGAAAATTAAGGAGTTATTTTGGAATAAAGCATGTATCTGAACATACTTTTTTTCAGGATGGTTTTTAGAGAATTAAGATTATAAAATATTTAAATAATTAATTAAACATATATATCTAAGAGAATTCAGTACTTAAGGCAAGTTCAATCTGATTATAGACATCACTTCAGTGCTGGAACTATTGTGTTTCATTTAATTAAACTGGTTATTAAAGGTTCCATCAGTTCCCCTACAGTTTGATTTTTATTTAATTTAATTTCTTGGCCCAGCAGAATGTCTAGTGGATATATACCTTCACCAGACTCATCAACGCATCGTCCGCTAGTAAAAGAGCTGGTATTTGATTTATTAACAATTTCATTATCCAGAAGGTCAAGTTTAAGCCACTTTTGTTTGAATCCTGCAAGATACTCAATTTGTTCGAAGCTTCCGAAACAAACAAATCCGTTTATAAAACTTAATACAGTAAACCCAAGGAATAAGCCTGGACAAAGGACTCCTGATTTAATTTCAGTGATTAAATTTTCCTGAGTCAGTTTGAGCCTATAATTTTGACTATGTAATTCGTCTCCATTCAGAACAACTGCCTCCTGCCGCATTTTATTTTTATAGCTGACATTAACTGTGAATAATGGAGTATTAGAGGGAAAGACAGCAAATACTGAATTACGTACTGTATTATCAAAAAATAACCGATAAATTGGATGATTTGTGTTTGAAATTACAACTTCCAAATAATTGCTAATAACCTCGTTCAGGTCAAAATATAAAATTGAATTAGAAGGAAATATTTTCCCAAGCTGGTTTGTGCAAAAAATAGAAGCCCATTTCGTAAAATCATCATCGGTTTTTGCCTTTGGAGAAATATCTAGAATTGGTTCAGAAAAATATGTTATGAGGTCAGCCATTTTTTTGGGTATCTTACTTTTAAAAACTCTGACATCTCTCATCTTTCCTGGAATTAAAGATATGCGTCGGTCTGAAGAATCGCGGATACGATCTTTATCCGCACGTTTTAACTGAGCGAATTCAGGCGCATGAACGGATATTACTGATTCTAAATCTAAGTGATTACTGAAATTTAGACATCCTGACCAGGCTTTGTTTGCAAAAGGAACACCTGAATAAGATCCGATAAAATAAGTTCTCCCTTTAGGGATTCCAAGTAATGCCATATGATGCAAAGCTAGGAAAGTAGGACCTTCAGAGGCAGTAATGTGAGTTGATGTCTGTAGAACTCGAGTCCTTTCCAATTCTTTGCAATATTTTTTTGCTTGCTTTTCTGTAAAACCTATCCTGTAAAATTCAATTTCAAATGCATTTCCTAGTTCTAATTCCATTGTAGGATGATTAGTATCAGTTTCCCAAAGATGCCTGGAATATTCGGTAAGAGGCATATTCCATACTGTTGACAATATTTTGGACAGTTCTGGACGTTTCGCTTTTTGAAGTGCACCATGGAAAATTTTCGTGTCAAATAACATATGTCAAAACTTGAAGTTTAGTTTTTATGCTCATAAACTCGGTTCATTAATTTTTAAACAATTAATAAAAATTCATAAAAATCGGTATTATTTAGTCAAATTAAATTGAAGTCCCTTGTTCCGTAAGACAAGCTTTTTACTTGTAGTTATTATTTAACCTAAAATTTTTCAAATGCAAAAGTAGTTGAGTTCTAATCCTTTGTTAAAAATTTGCACCCACTTTGAAGGGATGCCTGTTCCTAGTAGAGGCCATCAGACGGATGCAGGCATAGATATCACAGCAATGGCTGTTGAGCAAAAAAATCATAGTGTATTTTTGTTTGATTCAGGTATATCGATTCAGATTAGTGATGGATATTATGTTGAAGTAGTCCCTCGTTCAAGCATTATCAAGACCGATTTTCATATGGCAAACAGTTTGGGAGTAATTGATCCAGATTACAGAGGCCGTATCTTGCTTCCGTTCCGCTATATTGGTAAAGGTAATGGGATTCAATCTGCAGAAGGTCTTTTGAAACAACGAATAGCTCAGATGCTAGTGAGAAAGCTTGAACCATGCAATATTGAAGTTGTGGATTCACTTGATGATACAGTACGTGGTTTAGGTGGATTTGGAAGTACAGGGCAATAAACTACCTAAACATTGTTATAGTAATGTATTCACAATCACCTAAAACAATTAACAACTTTTAAATTATATTTTATTCAGAGAATGACACAATCACCAGAAAAAATTTTTCAATCAAACTATGTTGATAAGTATTGGGACCTCTTATTTTTTTGATAGATACTTGAGTATTAGGCAACAAAAGATTTTGGTTTATGAAACAAGAAATAAATGTCTTATAAGTTATATGAATAAAATGGGGAATATCATCAAACTAGGGAAAAGGTTCTACCCTGTTTTACAAAGAATCAGGTAAACTGCCGCGGTCCAACTGAAGGAATCGCCACCAAAGCCAGATTCTCCAAGAGGATGGTAATATTCATGGAATCCCAGCTTTGAGATGAGTTCCAAAGTCTGCATGCGAATCTTTTTGCTAAGTTCATTATGCCCATATTCTTTCAGACCTTCGCTAATCATCCAGTTGACATGAGGCCAGATAGGGCCTCTCCAGTAGCGTTGTGGTTCGTAATTGGTATCAAACGGTGATGTAGAAGGAACAAGAAGGAATTGCTGCTCTGCCCATTTCTCAAGGGTTGATACCATCCTCAGAACCTGGTCATCATTGGCAAGCTGGCCAAAAAGTGGAAGGAAACATGCTGATGTGGATACCCTGATCAATTCTCCAGAAATTTCATCCCTGTTGTAAAAATGTTCATGTTTGGGATCCCAAAGTTCAGCGAATGCATCTCGTGCTAGTTCAATTCGTTTTTTCAGTTCATGGCACTCAGAAATCATCCCAAATTGATCCATTAATGCCAACAGGTCCAAATTTGACCGTTGCAAGATCGAATTGAGTCCTATGTCAATCACTCGAAAAGGGAAGTCCTGAGATATTTTATTTGAATCATATTCCTTTTCTCTCAGTTTTTCAACTAGATAGAGGTAACGGTCATATTCTTTTTGCAAGGGTCGTTGGCTTGAATCAATAAGGCTAGTATCCTGCCTTTTATAAGAAGAATTTAGAGTCGGTGGAACCCTGACAAGAGACTTGTCCCAGGCAGGACTGTTGTCCATTCCACTTTCCCAAGGATGAAGAATGGAAACCAAACCAGTATTTTCTGGATCCCTTGCAGACCAGAACCAGCGATGCCATTTCAGGATCTTCATACATATTTGCTTTAATTCGCTACTGTTGATTGCGGATTCCTTTCCTGCCTCTTGGAGTTTGCGAACACAAGTTGCCAACACTGGAGGCTGACTGATCCCAGATGTTTGAGGATGTTCCACCTTGTCCAGAAAACATTTTTTGGGAACGTTCCAAACGTCTGCGTTGGGGAAGTAATCAGGACTGTCCTGATGGAAAATAATGTGCGGCAACATACCATTAGCCCATTGCCCTTTAAGCAACATCCTAATCTCATTCCAGGCTCTTGCTTCGTCAAAATGGTGCCATCCCATAGCACATATAGCGGAATCCCAGTTCCACTGGTAGGGATAAAGACGTTCTGTTGGAACAGTATAACCTCCGCGGTCATTCAGCCTTAGGATACTATGGGCCTCTTCAATCAAAGAGTTGTGATATAAATTTTCTTTTGGTTTCATATTATGAAATTAATGTAGATCATTTTTTAGCCTTTCACCGAACCTGCAGCAAGACCTGAAACAAGATATTTTTCAAACCAGAAAAAAAGAGCCATCACTGGAACGGTGACCATCACCGCACCGGCCATCAGGTACTGCCTTGGAACTTCTGAGCTGTTCAATGAGACCATTCCTCGGGAGAGGGTAAAGATGTTTGGATCATCAAGAAACATAAAAGCAAATAGGAATTCATTCCATGCAATCATGAAAACATAAAGTGCGACTGAGGAGATTGCTGGAAGACTCAAAGGGAGTGTTATTCTCCAGATCACTCCTAAGCGGCTACAGCCATCTATTCTTCCGGCCTCTTCCAGTTCTGCAGGAAGAGTGCTAAAAAAACCTTTTAACATATAGAGCGCAACCGGCAAAGTTGTTGCTGGATAAACAATGAATAGCCCAATGAGACTGTTACGAAGTTGCAATTGACTAAAAATGCTGTAAAGAGGAATCACTAATACAATCGCAGGGAACATATAAATAATCAGGATGCTACGGGAAAGCCAGATTCTTCCGGGGAACCTTAGTCTTGTGACTGAATATGCACCCAAAATAGATAGACTGAGTGTTATTCCTACTGTGCCCACAGAAACAATTGTGCTGATCCAAATGTATCTCTGAAAATTAAAAGTAGTCCAGACTTCATGGTATGATTTGATAAGAACTGCTAATCCTGATTCAAAACTGATGCTCAAGTCCGTAGGGTTAGTCAGCAGAGCCATCTGAGATTTAAGGCTGGTGATTACCATGTAAACGAAAGGAAAAGCGACAATAATTATGAAGAAAAGTAAACCAATTCCTTTAAAAATTCTGATCGCCAATATCTCTATTTCATCCCTATCAAAGCTTTTTAATTCTATTCCTGTTAAAGCTTTACGAGCTGACCATATAGTTAAGATTATAACCAAAAAAGTCCCCAATCCTGCATCAATTGAATTTTTTTCAAGATTGATATTCCAAGGGGAAAACCCATTGAAGATAAGAAAAATCATCGAACCAAGTAATGTGCAGAAGAAAGTAGATTTTGCCCCAGTCAGTTTCCTGAATGTGCATAGTGCTCCAGTCAGCATTCCGGAGATGCTTGCTTCTTGGATCGAAATTTGTATTGGCTCCATTCCTTTGAAAAGAAGGAGAATTCCCCAGATAATTGTGAAGACTGTCGCGGCGATTCCACCAATTAGTCCTGCCGCCAATACTCTTCGCCATTGAGACATTTTATTCCTCCTCTCCTAAGGGTAAAAATCTAAAATACAAAATCATGAAAAGTGACAGGAGACCGAATATAATTACCGCTACAGCTGAACCAGCCCCTAAGTCAGCAAGTGCAAAGCCCTGTTCATAGACATCTACTGTGAGCGTTCTTGTCCCAGCATTACCCCCAGTGAGCAGGAAAATATCATCAAATTTATTGAACGTCCATATGAAACGAAGCAGAAACATCACCGATATTATCCCTGATATCTGGGGTAGAGTAATGAATAGAAACTGTTGAATTGGAGATGCGCCATCAATTTTAGCAGCCTCATAAAGCTCATTTGGAATCGCTTGTAAACGTGCGAGTATAAACAAAAAGGCGAGGGGAAAATAACGCCAAGATTCAAAGGCGATTACGGTCGACAGTGCTAATGGGAATTTCATTTCAAAACCGAATAAGTTTAATAGGACATACCGCTGACCGAACAGATTTAGTGGTTCTGAGAGAAAGCCTATTTTCACAAGCATAGTGTTTAGTGTTCCTGAAAAAGGATCCAGTAGTAAAACCCATGTGAATGCAACTGCAATTACTGGTGCAACATAAGGAAAGAGAAAAAGCCCCCTGAGAAACCCTCGTCCTGTAAACCGCTGATTCAGAAGTTGTGCCGCAAACAGACCAAGGAACAAAGAACCTAAAGTCCCAAGCAATGTATAAAGAAAAGTAGTTTTGAGGACAAAGAAAAACTCAGGATTTGTTAAAATTTTTACGTAATTTTTAAGGGTAAAGTTAAAATTGGTCAAGATATTGTCAGTATCAGCTGAAACTTTGATTACGCTGTTTTTGAAATTTTTTTTTGAAGTCTTGAAAGCTTTATCGATTATGAACTTGTGTAGGATTTTTTCTCTGTATTTCGCAGGCCAATTGTCAAAGACACATCGAAGTTCATTCAGTAATAAAGAACATCGTGAATCAGTTTCCTTAACCAACATACCATCTGGTAGCTGGTGGCGTATCATGATATTTTTGAGTGGAAATTTTTGACTGCTATTACGAATTCTGTAACGGAAAACGAAGGAATCTCCTTGTTTTTTTGGCCACTTGCTAACCTGAATTTTAACTATGGGTTTTGGAGGCCTAAGATCTGAAAGTTCTACAGTTTTAAAACTAATCCAGAAATTAGCTATAACCGGTACCAATACAATAGAAAAAACTACTAAAAGGGTTGGTAAGAGGAAAGCATATGCAAGACGGGCCTCGCTTTTAGCCTGAGGAGAATGAGACATCATTCACAAAAGAGACGGGCATCTTAAATGATGCCCGTGAAATTAAACTAGATGCGATTTAGGTCGGATTTGATTAACCGAACTGTTTCACTTAGAGATCGAACTCCGTCAATATATTCACGTACTCTTCTATTGAAGACCTGACTGTTTATGATCTTTGAAGCCATAGATAACTGCCCTTCTCGGACACCCCATCTGTTCGCGGTTTCAAGACCAGCAACAATGTTATTAATAACATCAGCTCCGTAAAGTTCAGTTAAAGGAGCTTTACGGTCTACGCCAACCGGAAGTTTTGCCCATCCTTTGACAAATTTTTCTGAGTCACTCAGGTTACCTTTCCTAACTGGGAATTTTCCTTCTGGAGCAATCGCAAGTGTGTTCATATAACCGTCATCCATGCAGAATTTTACAAAATCCATGGCTTTAACCGTGTCTGCATCGGAAGTGATTCCAAAATAACGAATATCTCCCCAAGCAGCTCCATCAGGGTTACTTGGTCCTGAAAAGCGAGTGATGAAGTCTGTTTTTGAGGCCAACTCTCGACTTTTTGGATCACTGTTTATAGTTGGAGGAGCAGAGTCTCTCAAACCAGCTAGCTCATCCATAATGAACGGAGACCAGATGATCATTGCAGCTTTGCCAGCAAAGTAAAGTTCCCTAGATTGTTTCCAATAAAGATCTCCCGGAGGACTGGCCTTGGCGATTGTTCGGTAGAACTTTAAGGATTCTGAAAGTTTTTGATCATCGATTTGGATTTTTCCTTCATTGTTGACTGGATTTACACCATTTGCAAGAAGGACATGCTCCAAGACCTGGCTCATAAAATTTTCATCAACCTTGGTTGCTGCAACAAACCCGTACATGTTTGGTGGGTTATGCAGTTTTTTTATAGCAGTAACTATGTTTTCATAACTGATCGGAGGTTGAAGTCCATTTGCTAAAAACAGATCTTTTCGATAAACAACCATCTGGGTCCATCCATCTACAGGGACCGCGGCATAACCTCCACCAAAACCTGCCATTTTCAGTGCACCGTAACCGAAGGTCTTTTTCCCAAGTTCATAAACTACATCGGTTGCAGATTCGGTATCCAGAATTCCTGCCTCTGCCCATGGAAGAACATACTGCAGTGTATGATAAATCACATCGGGCAGATCTCCTGCAGCATATGCTGCAGTCGCCCTGGTGCCGAGATCTTTTTCTTCAACAGGTATCACCTCAACACTGATTCCAGTTTTTGATTGGTATGCTTCTGCCATGGCTTTTTGTTTAGCCATCCGAGCAGGTTGATGTTCTGTAGTCCAAAACCTTAAATCTGCAGCTATTGCTGAAGACATAAAAAGGCTTAATAATACTACAAAATTAAGAATCGAATTAAATATTTTCATAACTTACTCCTTATAATTTTATTAATAAAATTGTGAAAAAATACAAATTTTTTTAATTCATAGGCAAAACTCCATTAAATTGTTTTAAGCTTAAGTGGGCGGTCCTTCACTTCCTCTAAGTTTCAAAGTTGCTGATGCCAATTTAGAAATAATAGGAAGACCTGGTTCTTTTAGCCTCCTCAAAAGCATGGCTACGATCTCTCTTCCTGAAGCTTCTATGGAAAAAGTTAAGGTAGTCAGTGGTGGATCCAAGTAACCACCAAGAGCAATTCCGTCATAACCAATTACTGAAAGCTGTTGAGGAATTCGAAATCCAAGTTCTCTTGCAGCTTTAATTACGCCAAGTGCAGTAGCATCATTGGCACAGAGAATTGCTGTAGGACAAGGATTTTGTTTGAGTAGATTGCGAGCTGCCGTTTCTCCACCAAGTCCTGTAAGGTCCCCCGGTTGCTCCAAGCCACTTATTTTATTATCATAGGTTTCCTCCATCATGTTTCTATACCCCTTCAATCTAAGCTGAGCACTGAAAAATTCGTTACCTCCTCCAACAAAACCTATCCTTTGGTGACCAAGTTTGACTAAATGCGAAGTTGCATCCCTGAATGCTTTTTCTCCATCAATATCAAACCAGTCATGCTCAGCCATACGTGCGGTTCTTCCATGTGTTACGAATGGGAATCCTTCTTTGAGCAGGTAATCAACTCGAGTATCTGCTTCAAGCGTTCTTAAAATAATAAAACCATCTACTTTTCGACTATGAACAAGTCTTTGATATTGATCTACTTCTGATTTTTCAGAATTTACTGAATGGACCAAAAGGTCGTAACCATGAATATTAAGTGCAGTGGATATCGAGTCAATGAATTCACTGACAAAGGTGTTCACCGGCTGTGAAGGCACTGGAGGGAGAACTAGCCCGATGGTCTCAGTAAGACCCATTGCTAGTCTTCTGGCCTGAGTGGTAGGAACATAACCAAGAATTCGGGCAACCTCTGTCACCCTTTTACGTGTCTTCTTGGAGATGTCCTCATATCCGTTTAGTGCTCTTGAAACGGTACCCTTAGTTAAGCCAAGTTCTGATGCCAGATCGCTGATGCGGACTTCACTAGGCTTGCCCCTTTCATCCATTTCCCCCTTTTTTTGGACATTAATTTTGTCAACCAAAACATTCTCAACACAAAATAAACGAAACCGGTTTCGGTATTTTATTTATTTTATATAATCGAGGTCAAGTTCTTTTACGCAATTATAATTAATTAAAAAAGGGTTTTTTGGAAAAAATTTTGAGATATATAACCTATGTTACTATAATTATTAGTAAATAATAGTAAATCAGCGAGAATATAAAACTAAAAACTGAAAAAGTTTTATTCCGCAAGAGGTTCAACTACCATCTCAAGAACTTCCCATCCAGGTGGGTTATCTTTAAATATTAAAGAAACAATTACTCTTTTACCAGTTTCTTTATTACCTACACGGGCACGAACAATTGAAGGGTTACTAGTATTTTTTCGAAGGTCTAAATGCATTTCAGGATCTTCAATCTCAGGAAATTTTTTCATAATAGGTCTAAGTTTTTCATAGGATCGAATAGCCTGTTCTGCTTTTTGAAAAACTGCAGTTTTTTCAATTCCAGATCGCTGAGTAATGATTGCAACTGAGAAAAACCCAAATAATATGATATTTCCCAGTAAAATTCTTAATGTTCCTCTTAAGGCATTTCGATCATCGACAACAATTGTTCCACACAATTTATCTGCATAGCGCCTTGCATAGCTGTCAATCAAGATTGAGGCTACTTCGACTGGAAACAGAAACATCATTAAATTTCTTTTGATTAACACATTCAGAGTTGGTTGTTGATCAAAGTTATCAATCTTTCTAATTGTCATACCCAGAAGAATCTTTCCCAAACTTTTCCCAAAAATATCTTTTAATAATAATAATAAACCTATGCCACCATAAAATGGTAATAAACTATAAAAACTACTCGTCTGACTAACTATATCCCAATGTTCTTCACGAAATACATTTTGGAGGGTATTTGCTAGAAGCAATGCAAAAATAAAATCAATCAACAAGGCAAACAGTCGCTTCCCTTTTGATGAGACCTGAATTCGGTTATGATTTACAAGATTTTCAGATTGTGTTTTCTGCATTTAATCTGGTTCACATCTTTTTGGAAAATTTTTTCAGGAACTCACTTATTGCCATGGCAACTGGTTCTGGATTATCAAGGTGGAGATGGTGTTCACCGGGAAAAATTCTATGCTGAAGATTATTTACAAGGGGCATTCGTTTTTGTAAAAGCTCATACCAGTAATCTTTCTTTGTATTCTCTGCTTCAATTAGCAGTAGAGGTGAGGTTATTTCTTTAATAAATGACTGTGCCTGTTCTTCAGTTAAATAATGGCGAGATTTGATTTTTAAGATTGGATCGCATCTCCATGTATACCCTCCTTTGACAGGACGGAGCCCCCTTTCAACCAAGGTTCTAACAGATGATTCTAAAATTCCTCCAACTTTATGGCGAGCTTTGACGGCGCTTTCAATGTCGGGATAAAAGGGCAATTGTTTTTTAGAGCGATTCATCCATTGGATTGCAGATTCCCTAAAATCTTCAGGCATTTTATCTGGCTCCTGTACTACCGATCCAATGCCTTCAATTAAGATGACATAGTCTATTTTATCTCGCAGTGTGCCTGCTAAATAAGTTGCAACTCCTGCTCCCATTGAATGTCCTAGTAAAGAAAAATTCTCTAATCCTAAAAAATCTGCAACTTCAATTACGTCCATTACCATATCTATAAAATAATATGCTGATCCTGAAGGACGGTGATCAGAATGTCCATGTCCAGGCAAGTCTAGAGAAATTATTCTTAACTCTGGCAAAA
>PAZT01000054.1 GCA_002716165.1 Deltaproteobacteria bacterium
CAATATTTCTCTAGTTACCAGATTGCGGCCAGTGAGTAAAACGTAATTGCAGTTAAAAAAATAAATACCAAATAACTGAAAAGGCGAACCCTTTTCTGTGAAGTTGGTGTTAGTGCAATACCCCAAGTCATACAAAATGTGTTTATACCATTAGCAAAATGAAATACTGCCCCAAGCACACCGAGTACATAAACAGTCTTAGTTATCATACCAGTTTCAGGGTCGGTAAATCCAATTGAAAGGTGCTCAAAATGTGTCCCCCACGTCCCTTCAATCCAGGGACCAAGCTTGGCATTCCATATATGTGCAATTATGAAAAGCAGTACACCTATGCCACTCAAGCGCTGAAGCCAGTAAAGTAGATGGGAAAAATATGTGTAGGAAGGCTGCACTTTATTTTCAAAAACTAGAAGGGTTCCTACTATAGAATGCAATAATAGGGGAATATAAACGACAATTATCAATGCCCACGTTGAAAGGGGACTGTCATAGAAGCTATTGACCTCATTATTATATATTTCTGCACCGGAATGAAGATATAGCTGCATATATAGATGGTATACAAGAAAAAGCCCGATAGGAACTATACCTGCTAAACTACTTATTCTGCGTAAAAGAAAATGTGAGTCCATGTACTACGGATCTAATTAGAATAAAACCTAGTCCTTAAACCTAAGGTAACCCATAGTGTACATGAATGCGAGTCAACTATAAAGTCGATTTTTATATGATCTTGGTGGTAACGCTAATTTTAATTATTCTGCGATTATAAATGATTTTTCAACTGGAAGTTTTTTTAGTTAGGGACAGTGCTAAGCGAGATTTGTATCGGGCTCCGGTACGTTTATGCAGAACACCTTTAGTAACAGCTTTGTCTATGTTTTTTTGCAAATTGGTATATTCATCGCGTGCTTTCTCTAGATTGTCACCTTCTTGAAGAAGTCGAAATTTTTTAATACTTGTTCTAAGATCTGCCCGCATCGAGCGATTATGTAATGTACGTTTTGCCGTCTGACGAACTCTTTTAAGAGCTGATTTATGGTTAGCCATAGATTTTTCTTTTTTTTAAAATAGGTTATACAAAAATTAATTTGATTCTTAGTTCTTGCAGTCTAATGCAATGCAATTCTTTCAAAATTGGGAAGCAATTGGTTGAGTTTTTTTGTTTGTGATAAATTCCTTGTGATTTCTTAGTTTCTTAATTTTTTTGTTTCTCACAAAGAAAGACAAAGTTTGATTTTACTAAAAAAACTTTTTTAATTAATCATGATAAATATCTTACACGCTTGGAGCAACAATATTAATTTCTATAATTATTTATTTGTAATAAATTCAAAAATACTTAATTACAAATATTAAAAAACCCACACTCAATTTTTTCTCTTTTTTTAACTAGGCATTGCGATTACTTAGTTATAGCTAACTCTTCTGTAAAGGTTAAAGCCTGAATGAACGTCTATGTATTGGAGACAGTCCGTGTTCGGTAATTGCTTCCCTGTGTTTCCTTGTGGGATAGCCTTTGTGTCTTTCAAAGCCCCATTTAGGATACATTGCACCAAACTCAACCATCTTTCTATCTCGAGTCACTTTCGCTAAAATCGATGCCGCAGCAATACTTTTGGAAAGACAATCTCCTTTTACTACTGTCTGACCACATATGTTAGTGTCCGGATATCGATTCCCGTCAACAAGCAGATAATCTGGTTCTGGACATATTAAAGCAGAGCAACGCTTCATCCCTAGCAAAGTGGCCTGCAGAATATTTAATCGGTCTATATCCTGCGGAGAAATAGAGATTATTTTGAATGCTGAAGACTCTTCACAAATCAAATCGTAAAGTTCTTGTCTTTTTTTATATGTAAGCTGTTTTGAATCATTTAGCTCAACCTTCATATTCCAATTGTTCCCTAAAATAACCGCAGCAACAACTACTGGCCCTGCTAGAGGACCTCTTCCTGCCTCATCGATACCAGCAATTTTGCTAAATCCACGACTATAAGCCGCATTTTCAAACTCAAGTGTCGGTCTTAATTTCTTCTGCAGGACGCGCATTAATACGTTCCTTGATTCGAGCTGCTTTCCCTTTACGTTCACGCAAATAGTAAAGTTTAGATTGACGTACCCTACCTATTTTGATTACATCAATACTTTCAATTCTAGGAGAATGAAGTGGAAAAATACGTTCTACTCCATATCCCTGTGTTACTTTTCGGACAGTAAAAGTGGCTTTGTTGTTGCGCGCACCTCCGTGTTTGCCGATTATAACTCCCTCAAAAGCCTGAATACGTTCTTTGTTTCCTTCCGTAATACGGTAATTAACACGAACGTTCGAACCTACTCGTAAGTTGGGCAATTCGTTGCGCAATTGAGATTGCTCTGTTAGTTCCATTGCAGTAGACATTATTTATTTCCGATGAAAAAAGTTTATTGTTAAATTTGATAAAATAATTTCAGAATTATTTGTTATTTACTTAATAATACTCCTATCTAGTTTGAGAAAACTTTATTAAATTGACAGAATTCTTCAAATTAGATCAGGACGTCTTTTTTTTGTACGTGTCATAGCTTGCTCTTGGCGCCATTGGTCAATTTTTTGATGATTACCAGACAACAAATCTTCCGGAACATTCATGTTAGCAAAACTTGCTGGACGTGTATATTGTGGATACTCCAACAGAGATTGAGAAAATGATTCCTGTTCAGTTGATCTATGATTGCCTAGAAATCCAGGTAGAAGTCGGCTGACAGATTCAATTATAGCCATAGAAATAACTTCACCACCCATACAAACAAAATCACCACCCGATATTTCCTCATCCACCAGACTTCTTATTCTTTCATCAAAACCTTCATAACGTCCGCAAACTAATGTCAGAACTGAATTTTTTTGACTCAGTTCCTTTGCCTTTTTTTGAGTAAAAGTCTTACCTTGGGGTGAAATTAATATAGTATGTGTTTCACGCCCCTGATTTAGGTGAAAATTTTTTTGTTCCTTAAGCGTTAAATAAACAGGCTCAATTCGCAGAACCATTCCAGGCCCACCGCCATATGGTGTATCATCAACTTGAAGGTGCTTCCCAAGCCCGTTTTTGCGAAAATTTACAAGACTGACATCTAAAAGTCCCTTTGCAATTGCAAGCTTAATCAAACTTTCTTCAAGGAAAGAATAAAATATTTCGGGGAATAATGTCAGAACCTCGAAGCGCAACATGTCTCTCTTCAGCTGGTATCAATTAATCCCGGTAAAGGGTCGATGATCATTCTTTGTGTTGCAACATTTAGTTCAAGCACTACATGTGTAACATCTGGGACCAAAAAAGCCGAACTTCCATTGCTTACTTCATAGACGTTGTTTGCACCAGTTTCCATTACATCGGTTATTTTTCCTAAAATTTTGCCTTTTTGATCCTCTACTCGACAGCCTATAATCTTATGTAAAAATATCTCATTGTTCTCGAGTGGTTTCAATTGATTGTCAGGCAAAAGTAATCTAGAGCCCTTAATAACTTCGGCCTCGTTGCGGGAATTAATTTCATCAAAAAGAATAATCCAACAATTTTTTGACTCGTAAATGCGTATTATATCTAAGGGACTTAAAATTTCATCTTTCTCAATAAAAAATGTCTTCTTTTCAAGATAATACTCTGGCGCGTTGGTAACATACCTTGCCTTGATTGCCCCTTTTATACCATGAGCTCCAACAATGGTGGCAATCCACGTATGCTCATCATAATCATTATAATTAGTCATTTCGGCCTTTATCGATAAATACGATAAACTCCACTAAGCTTTTTATATCTTGATATTAGCCAGCTTCATTAATTTACCAACCCGGTCACTGGGTTGAGCTCCAACAGAAAGCCAGTGCTTTAGGCGCTCTGCATCAATCTCAAAACGATTCTCCTTGACCATAGGATTATAAAATCCAATGCGCTCAAGATATCGGCCGTCGCGTTTACAGCGCTGGTCTGCAACTATAATTCGGTAGTAGGGTTTCTTTTTTGCGCCACCTCTGGCGAGACGAATTCTTACCATGTTAAATATTGCTAATATTTCTGTTTAAGTTTTTTACAAGCTAAAGGTAAATTTTGTTGAAAAAAAGAAATAATTGTCAACATCTAGCTAGGAATCATGTCCTGCATCATACGCATAGCCTTGCCTGGGCTAGAAACCTTTGACAGTTTCTGCATCATTTTTCGCATTTGGGCAAATTGCTTAAGCAAGCGATTTATTTCACTAACAGTTGTACCACTCCCTTTCGCTACTCTTAACCTTCGTGAACCATTCATAAGCTTATAATTTATCCTTTCCTTAATTGTCATCGAAGAAATTATGGCATCGATCTTAACTAGTTTTTGGTCATCAATGTTGGCATCGTGCATTGCCGAATTGTTCATTCCTGGCAACATGCCTAAAACATCCTTCATGGAGCCCATTTTTCGCATCGAACGCAACTGTTCTCTGAAATCTTCAAGTGTAAATTCGTTGCTCCTTAACTTTTTCTGCATCTGTAGGGCTTCACGTTCGCTGAAAGAATCTTCTACTTTTTCTATCAGGGAGAGCATATCGCCCATTCCCAAAATTCTCGAAGCAATTCGCTCTGGGTGAAATGCTTCAAGATTTTCCAGCTTCTCTCCAACAGCAAGAAACTTTATCGGTTTTTGTGTGATTGCTCTAATTGACAGGGCAGCTCCACCACGGGCATCTCCATCCATTTTGGTCAACATCACTCCGGATATGTCCAGGCTTTCATTAAAGCCCTTTGCCACATTGACGGCCTCCTGTCCTGTCATTGCGTCTGCGACAAATATAATTTCATGAGGCAGTATGGATAATTTAATTCTTCTTAATTCATCCATTAATTCCTCATCCATATGCAAACGACCCGCAGTATCAATAAAAACTATTTCAGCTTCTTCTTGCTTTGCCTCGTTCAAGCCAAGTTTAACTATATCCAATGGTTTCTGATTTTTGCGAGACTGGTAACAGGAAATATCTAAAGTGTCTGCCAAAACTTGAAGTTGTTCAATTGCTGCAGGCCGGTAAATATCTGCAGGAATTAAATATGGTCTTTTGCCTTCTGATTGGAAATGCTTGGCCAACTTCCCCACAGAAGATGTTTTTCCTGATCCCTGCAGGCCAACCATCATTACTATCAAAGGGGTATCTTGCGTTTCAGCAAAACCTGAATTTGCACCCCCCAACATTTCTGTTAACTCTTCATTAACAATTTTGATAAATTGCTGTCCTGGAGTAAGGCTGGATTGTACTTCCTGACCAATAGCTCTTTCTTTAACAGAGCGCAGAAAAGCCTTGACCACCCTAAAATTTACGTCTGCCTCAAGCAGCGCCATTTTGACGCGATCTAGAGTTTGGTTTAGGTTCTCCTCGGTTAGGCGTCCTTGTCCTCGAACTTTGCGTAGGGTGTTAGATAATTTTGTAGAAAGCGTTTCAAACATAAAAGTTAATTGCAGATAGATCAACACACCATTAGATCAAATAATTAGCGTAGTTGTCAAATTATTTTCTACACAAATTAATTTAGGAAAAAATAGACATTTTTTGAATATTTTGGAATGTTAAATAAGGAAATATTTTTTTGGTTAAACATTTTTTAGGATTTTAAGATTAAAACTATCACGTTTTGATTTAATTTCCTTTAAGGAAGTCTTTTGAATGGAGGGTATTATTTCCAGAAATCAGTGCGAATTTTCTTTTTCTTATGGCGGGGTAGTTTAAAAAGTGGCTCAGGTTTGTAGGGAACATTTTCCTTAGTTTTTTTTGTAGTTTTGTGACGAAGTGATGTTGGCTGATATTCTATTTCCAAAAATGTGGGACCAGTTCCTTTATTTCGTGTTTCAGTCATTGATAAGTTGTAGCGGGGAACGACAGTTTGAAACTGTGTTGTAAATACAGCTGTTGTAGGTGTGACCTTATCTTTTTCCCCGTCTACATAAGTAGGATAAAAATTTGTGGTTGCCTCCAATCTTTTCCATTTGGCTTTGCGGCGTATGTTTTCATTACTCATTGCTTGAAGTTTACTTTGAAGTTTTTGTCACATTTGAGCAGACAGATTGAAATCTTTATCATTCCTTTATAGAATTATTAGAGCAAGATGCAAACCATATAATCTGTACTTAATGAAAATGGATCTAAAAAAACCATCTGAGACTACTGAACTTTTACTTGCGAGTCCTCGTGGGTTTTGTGCTGGTGTGGACCGCGCCATAACAATTGTTGAAAAAGCATTGCAAAAATATGGTTCTCCAATTTATGTCCAGCATGAGATAGTGCACAATAAACATGTAGTGCAACGTCTTCGAGAGAGAGGTGCGATTTTTGTAGAAAATATTAACGAAATTCCTTTGGGTTCACGCGCAATTTACTCTGCTCATGGGGTTTCTCCTGTGGTTCGTAAAATAGCTGAAAAAAGGAAATTAAAGGTTTTGGATGCAACCTGTCCGCTTGTAACAAAAGTGCATGGAGAAGCGCAGCGTTATGCCCAGAAAGATTTCACAATAATTCTCATTGGTCACCATAAACATGTTGAGGTTCAAGGCACTGTAGGTGAGGCTCCAGAGAGAATTATTGTAGTGGGGAATCTAGGTGAGGTTCAAAAATTGGTGGTTCAGGATGAAAATAAGGTAGGTTATATAACTCAAACAACTTTGTCCCTTGATGATACTGCAGAAATTATTAGTGCACTGAAAAAGCGATTCCCAAAAATCCAGAGTCCTGCAAAAAACGATATTTGCTATGCCACACAAAATCGTCAGAATGCGGTCAAGGCATTAAGTAAAGAAGTGGACCTAGTCATTGTTGTTGGAGCACCAAACAGTTCAAACTCAGTGCGCCTATTAGAAGTTGCAAAGTCAACTGGAGTGAAAGCACGCAGAATAGAATCAGAGCAAGAATTAAATCCCAACTGGTTTAAAGGAATAAAGAGGATTGGTGTAACAGCTGGAGCATCTGCTCCTGAAGATATTCTGCAAGGAGTTGTTTCTGGACTAAAGAAAATATTTTCTTCAAGTCAGGTAAGGGACCTTAAAATAGTTCAGGAGAATGTTACTTTTGCTCTGCCTGCAGTTTTAAGAAGTGATTAAATTTTTGTACAGCCACTCTACGTGGTGAAATTTCATTTTTTTCATGTGAGGACATTTCACCAAATGTTTTTTGGCATCCTTCAGGAAGGAAAATTGAATCCCATCCAAAATTCTGGGAACCTCTTGGATTAACTATAAAGCCTTTAACTTTTCCTTCAAACATTTGCATACTTTTCCCGTCTTGAGTGAAACCCAAACAACAGGAAGCACTGGCAGAGTTATTGCTGAATTCATCTAATGCCCTAACCATTCCTGATAAGCCCAGATTCTTAAGAAAAAATTTAACCAGTGGCCCAGGGAGTTTATTCCAAGCCACAAAATAAAGGGAGGTGTCTTCTACTATTACTGGTGACTTAACAAGTTCGTATGCTTGTTGGAGTTTAAACTTTACCAAATCTTGGAGATCAGTGGTTTGTATTTCTTTTAATTCAAACTCAATTTGAGACAAATGGCACTCCAAAAGCTGAGATAATTCTCGGAATTTGTTGGAGTTGGAAGTAACGAAATGAAGATTCAAAAGTTTGATTAGTCTTTTTGAATATTTTTGTGTATTTAAAACTTTAAATAAGGTACTAAAATCACATATTTTTTTGTGAAAGGGAACAAATTAAAGTTAGTTTTTTGTAAGTTTATAACGAAATAAACAAAATATTTATCCACTTATAAACAAGCATTAAGAGGTGAAAGGTTTGAGTTTTTAATTGTTTTTGCGTTTGCCAACGCTCGGGGTAAGACACTCCAAACATAATATTCAACTGTGCGCAACTTATTCCAATAAAATTGAGCCTCTTTATTATCTGCAAGTAATTCTTCCTGTGAAACAGTTTGGGCACTTATCGCTTTCCATTTAATTTGAGCTGTTTCTGCTTGTTTGAGCAGATAAAAAGAACATAGTACATCACCCATAAGATCCAGCATATTAGCAGCATAAAGTATATATCCGTCTTTGCCTTTTGTTTCTCCTATTTTTCTCATGCAGTCAATGCTTTCGTTCATCAATTTTCGGTAGTTATTCCATTCGGAAACCCAGGCAGTTAGCTCTCCCTCAGTTGAACGGTTATCAAACCAACATAATTCTTTTTCTAAAACTTTGAGTAACTGACCCTTTTTGCTATTAAATTTTCTTCCAACCAGATCGAGAGCCTGTATTCCATTAGTGCCTTCGTAAATAGAACCAATTTTCTGATCACGTATATTTTGCTCAAGAGGAAAATGCTTTGTAAAACCCACTCCTCCTAGTACCTGTAAGCCTGTTCGTGCCACCTCAAAACCTTGGTCAGTTCCAAATGATTTGCAGATAGGAATATGTAAATCAAGCAAATCTTGGTATTTCTCACGACTTTCCTCAGGTCCATGATTTGCCATATCTATGTACCATGCTGTTGTGTACATAATAGCTCTGAGTCCTTCTGTAACAGCCTTCATATGCATTAGCATTCTGCGTACATCTGGGAACTCGATGATCGAGGCTTTCTTTTCTGGATCAATCAAAGATGGTCCTTGTGTACGCTCATTAGCGTACGCCCATGCGTTTTGCACAGCAGCACTTGCTCCTGCAAGTCCTTGCAGTCCGACCAGCAATCGGGCTTCATTCATAAGTCTGAACATTTGCTCCATGCCCATATTTTCTGCTTCTAACAAATAACCATGACAATCGTTATTATCACCAAACGAGAGTACACACGTTGGGGAACCGTTAATTCCCATTTTGTGCTCAATACTGACTAAGTTTATGTCATTTTGTGCCCCGTCTGGTCGTTTTTTGGGGACAATGAAAAGACTTATTCCTTTTGTGCCTTTTTGTGAATTTGGTGTACGAGCCAGCAATAGGTGAACAATGTTTTCTGCCATATCGTGGTCTCCGTTAGTTATAAACTGCTTGGTACCTTTAATTAAATAATGGCCATCATCCTGTTTTGTAGCGCTTGTGATAACATCACCTACAGCAGTGCCTGCTTGAGGTTCGGTGAGACACATTGTACCAGCCCACTTACCGCTAAACATATTTTGACAAAAATCATCTTTTTGAACATCAGATCCAAATGTGTAGATTAGGTTTGCCGCACCAGTTGTAAGAGATGCTCCAATGGTAAATCCCTGATTAGCTGCAAGCTGAGTTTCTTTACCGATAACAGCAATTACTTCAGGAATTCCCTGACCACCAAACTCAGGAGGTAAGCTCATGCTCAACCAACCTCCTTCTCCTAACTGTTTCCAAGCATCAGAAAAACCGTCTGGTGTTACCACAGCTCCATTTTCAATTCTGCAGCCTTGCCTATCACCATTCACATTGAGAGGAGCAAGTACTTGTTCAGCAAACGTACTTGCTTCATTTATTATCATAGTAAACATTTCTTCGTCAAACTCAGTAAAATTTGGTAATTCGCATAATTTACCTGCTTTTAAAGTCTCATTAACAACAAAGTTAAGTTCTTTTCTGTCTACTTGATATTCAGTACTGCTCATTTTCTTAAACATTTAAAAGATTTTGATGTTGTATAAATCGTTTCTAGATAGAGTATAAAAAATTTGAATATTAAATTTTCTGGAAAATTATTGAGGCATTTGTACCACCAAACCCAAAAGCATTTGACATAGCAGCATGCAATTCTATGTTTTTACCATTATTTGGAGTTACATCTAAATCACATTCAGAGTCTAGATTTTCGATATTTATTGTGGGAGGTACATAATTGTGATGTAAAGCCTTAATACAAAAAATTGCTTCAATTGCTGCGGCTGCTCCCAGAAGATGCCCAGTCATAGATTTTGTTGAGCTTATCGAGAGCTTGCTAGCTGCTTTTTTTCCAAGCGCCATTTTTATTGCTTTTAGTTCATTCAGATCCCCTGCAGGGGTTGAGGTCCCATGGGAGTTGATATAGTTTATTTCTTCAGGATTCAATTTTGAGTCTTTAAGAGTCATTTTCATGGCTCTTGCGGGACCTTCTGTGGAAGGAGCTGTTATGTGATGTGCATCAGAACTGAATCCATAACCAGTTATTTCACAATAAATTCTTGCACCTCGGGCTTTCGCAAATTCTAAATCCTCTAAAATCATCATTCCAGAACCTTCTCCCATAATGAATCCGTCTCGGTCCCTGTCGTAAGGGCGACTTGCAGTTTGAGGATTTTCGTTTCGTGTACTCAAAGCGTGCATCGCTGCGAAGCCAGCTATTCCCAATGGTGTAACACTTGATTCAGCACCTCCTGCAATTACAGCTTTTGCATCCCCTCGTTCAATCGTGCGAACTGCAGTACCAATAGCATGATTAGAAGATGTGCATGCAGATACTGAACATGCTGTGTAGCTTTTTGCTCGAAATAAAAGTGAAACATAACCTGGAGCAAGGTTGCTTAATGTCATGGGTATGAAAAAGGGGCTCACACGTTTAGGTCCGTACTCATCAATAATTCTTGAGTATCTCTCAATACAACCCAATCCCCCTATGCCTACGCCCATAGAGACTCCAACATCTTCTTCGAGATCTTCGGTAATCTCAAAATTTGCGTCAAGTAAAGCTTCCTGAGTGGCCTTAATGGAGTACTGAATAAAAAGATCCATTTTTTTTGCTTCTTTTTGAGGGACTATGTCAGGTAATTCGAAATCTTTTATTTCACCTGCAATCTGACAACGTAGTGCTTTAGGATCAAAATGAGTTATCCTATCAATACCAGATTTTCCTTTAGAACAGGCCTCCCAAGTTGTAGGGACATTATTTCCAAGTGGAGTTACGCAGCCAAGCCCTGTAACAACAACACGATTTTCCATGTTTTCTTAAAATTATAAATGTTCAGCAATAATAATTCCCATTATATTTTTAATCTATTAATTACTTAGTTATGAAAAATGTTAGTTTTTGGCTTCAACTATAAAATCAACTGCAGATTGGACTGTGCTAATTTTTTCTGCGGCATCGTCTGGTATATCAATCTTGAACGCTTCTTCCAGAGCCATCACCAACTCGACAGTGTCAAGAGAATCAGCATCTAAATCTTCAATAAAGTGAGAATTCATTTGTATTTCAGACTCATCTTTACCTAACTGCTCACTGATGATTTTTATAACTTTTGATTTTATATCTTCCATCTTTATTTTTTATTATAGGGTTAAATTAAACATAAACGAGCCACATTTAATTGTCATTTATTGATGTAAATGTCAATTGTTTTAGTTTTCGTTATTTAAGTTCAGTACATACCGCCATTTACATGAAGAACAGTTCCTGTAATATAAGAAGCCTCATCAGAGGTAAGAAAGGCAACAGCATTTGCAATATCCTCTGCCTCGCCCATTCGACCCAGAGGAATTTGACTTAAAATTGCTTGCTGTTGGTTTTCGTTAAGAGCTTGAGTCATACTAGTGTTGATAAATCCAGGAGCAACAGCATTTACTGTAATACCACGCGTTCCAACCTCCCGAGATAATGATTTGGTAAATCCAATAAGTCCAGATTTAGTAGAACTATAGTTAACTTGACCAGGATTTCCAGAAAACCCAACCACAGAAGAGATGTTTACGATCCTCCCTGAGTGCTGTTTAACCATTGTTCGAATTACAGCTTTAGTAACATGAAATACCCCATTGAGGTTTACGTCAATGACTTGCAACCATTGTTCCGGCTTCATGCGCATAAAAAGGTTATCCTGCGTTATACCTGCATTATTTACTAAAATGTGAATGCCTCCAGTCTCATCGATGATTTTTTTAACTACAGAGTCAACTTCATCAACGTCTGTCACGTCCAATTGATAAGAAAGGCATTTCGTACCATTTTGCTCAATTTCTCTAAGCACATTATTACTAATAGGATTCATATCAACAATGGCAAGATCTGAACCCAATTTTGCAAATTTTGCAGCGATGGTTTTACCTATACCCCTTCCTGCTCCAGTGATCAATGCTGTTTGTCCTTTTAAGTTCATATATCAACTAAAAAATTCCTGTCAAATTATCAAAATTGATTTACGTTTTCATTAAAATTATAATCAAAAATAAATTGAAATAATTTCAAAATGATTCATCTTACTTTAAAATATATGATCATAGTTAGAACAAACAACCAGATAGATTTTAGGTGCATATGCCAAATAACGCGGCTATTTACTTCCTGTGGTGTCAAAAGTTTATTTTCTTCTGGAACTGGATTAAAACCTAGTTTGTTAAGCAAAATAACCCAAACAGAAACAACATCCTGCTCTTTATCTGAGTAAGTCCATAGACGTTGAAGGTGATGATGATATGGAGAACGTAAAAAAAAGCGATATTTTTCAGCTTTTTTTCGGCCTTTACGCCACAAAATATACCTAAAGAAGGTGCGCTGGATGATAGAGGAGAGAACAGAAAATACAAAGACACCGCCTACAATTGGTAAAAAGAGCTCTGCTTTTACAAAAATAAACATAGCAGAAACCATACTTCCTAATGCAAGTGCGCCTAAATCACCCATATAAATTAATGCTGGGGGAGAATTGTATTTAAGAAAAGCAACTCCAGCACTTATTACTAACGCAGATAATACGGCCAACTCCTTTATATCATGGGAAAGGCTGGGAATTTTAAGTTTTGCAGAAAAATCTATGTCTCCACCTATATATGCAACAATTCCAACAAACATTGCACAAGTCATCAAGGGAACTGTTGCAAGTGAATCCATACCGTCTGTCAAGTTAACGGCATTTGCACCTCCTACAATTATTATAGTCATCAATGGAATAAATAAATACTTTGGAAGATAAGGATATGCTGTTTTAAGGGGCACGAGAGGCACTACAAGATGACCGTCGATATCTACATATAAATATAAACCAGTTACGATTAATAGAGAAACAGTAAATTGTGCAGCCAATCTCCATTTCCCACTGATGCCATCTGCTTTTTCACTATATGTTTTTCTCTGTTCCCGACCTGACTCAACTCGTCTTTTGCTTATAACTTTTGCGACATCGTCTACAGCGCCAATAATACCGAATGAAAGCATTATTAGCATGAGGGCCACAACATATTGGTTAAGATTGCACCATAGTACAGCACCAAGAAAAATCCCAAGAATCAAGACCCCGCCACCCATTATGGGCGGTGCTCCAGTATATGGCTTTAAATCATAAGGGGTTGTAATAAAATCTGAGGTAATTCCTTTCTTGCGGAATATACGAATGACATATGGCATCAGCCACACAATCAGGAAATATGCTGTTAGAAATGCCATTCCTCCACGAAAAACAACAGATTTAAAAACTTGGTATTGCCAAATTGAGTGCAAAAGTGCAGCCAGCATTTGTTTCCTACAATGTCATAAGTTCTTTTTCTTTTGCAGCAATTAAATCATCTACGATGCCTGTATGTTGATCAGTAATCTTCTGAACCTGCTCCTGAGCCGTTTTTTCCTCATCTTGGGAAATATGTTTATCTTTTTCCAATTGCTTAAGCTGATCATTCCCGTCTCGTCTGGCATTTCGAATTGCTATTTTTGAATCTTCTCCGATTTTCTTAATTTGCTTCACATAATCTTTTCGCCTTTCTTCTGTAAAAGGAGGAGTAATTGCACGTATGATATTTCCATCATTAGAAATACTGAAACCCAGATTTGCTGCCTGTAAGCTACGCTCTATTTCCTTGATCATTTTTTTTTCCCATGGACTTATAGCTAAAAGTTGAGGTTCTGGAGTAGATATATTTGCTACTTGATTTATGGGTGTTGGGTTATCATAGTAACTAACCTTAACATTATCCAACATTGAAGGTGAAACTCGTCCCGCGTGTATAGTGCTAAGTTCACGTTTGAGGCTTTCAATTGAGCTTTCCATCATTAAGGAAATCAATTCCTCGACTTCCTGAGTTTTTTCCAGTGCCATTTTCTTAATTAATCAATGTTCCAACTCTATCACCACATACTACCTTTAGAATCGTATCTTTTTCCCTGTAATCTACAACAATAATGGGTAGTTTGTTATCTCTACAAAAGGCAATTGCGGTTGCATCCATTACCTTGAGATTTTTATTGAGAACTTCATCATAATTTAATTTAGCGTATCGAACAGCATCAGGGTTAGTTAAAGGATCTTTATCGTAAACACCATTTGTTTTTGTTGCCTTAATCACTATTTCTGCACCAACCTCTGTAGCACGAAGAACAGCTGCAGTGTCAGTGGTAAAGAATGGATTCCCAGTACCAGCTGCAAAAATAACAACACGTTTTTTTTCAAGGTGCCGATCCGCCCTGCGCTTAATATAAGGTTCAGCAATTGCGTTAAGTTCAATTGCTGACAAGACTCGGGTTAAAATACCCCTCTGCTCGAGCATTTCTTGAAGGCAGATACTATTTATAACTGTGGCTAGCATACCCATGTGGTCTCCTGCTACTCTACCAATATTACCATCCGTTGAATTTGAACCTCGAAAGATATTCCCACCACCAATTACTATCCCAACTTCTACATTGAGATTATGTACAGCGATTACATTTTCTGCAATTGATCTGACTGTTGCATAATCAAATCCTGAGCCCTTTTCTCCCCCAAGAGTTTCACCACTCAATTTTAACAGGATACGTTTGTATTTTGGGGTCATGCAAAAAATTTAGAACTGGTATTTTTCAAATGTTTCAAAATTTATTTTTACTCCAAGTTCTTTTGCCGTTTGTTCTAAAATTTGGCTAACTGAAAATTGGGGGTCTTTCACAAATGGCTGGCTTTCTACACATATTTCCTTGAGGTATTTTTTTAGTCGTCCCTCTATCATTTTTTCAATGATATCATCAGGCTTCCCGGATTCCTTAGCCTGGGCCATAAAGACTTCTTTTTCTTTTTCAAGCACTTCGTTAGAAACTTGATCGGGTTTTACTGCTTCAGCCTGAAATGCAGCAATATGCATCGCTATATCTTTAGCCAGAGATTTTAATTGATCTTCATAACACGGTTGGTCTGTTTCCAATGGGACAGCAACTCCTATTTTGCCATTGCTGTGAATATAGCCTCCGATTAAACCATTATTAATTTTAAATTTTTTACAGTTAAGAATTTGCATATTCTCACCAAGCTCAGCAATTGTGTCAGTTAGCAAAACCTCTACATTCCCTTCATCATCTATTAAATTCTGTTGGAGAAGATCATTTTCTCCATTCACCAAAACTTGTTCTGCAAGTTTTTTGACTAACCCCTGAAACTTTTCATTTCTTGCAACAAAATCAGTTTCACATGTAACCTGTACAAGTGCTGCAGTTTTGCCATCTTTGCTTGATGAAAATCCTACTGCACCTTC
>PAZT01000055.1 GCA_002716165.1 Deltaproteobacteria bacterium
AGTGTGAGAATCAGATCGTTTTGTGAAACTTTATCACCAGCTTTAATTTTCACAGTCTTTACAATCCCTCCAAATGGTGAAGGGACATCCATTGAAGCTTTATCACTTTCCATGGTGAGCAGTGGGTCTTCCAATGATACGGCGTCACCAGATTTGACTAAAACTTCAATAACTTCTACCTGATCAAATTCTCCTATATCTGGAATTAAAATTTCTCTGGTTTTGGCCATAAAATATTTTCAGGAAAACAATGGATTAGTTTTTTCAGTATCAATCTTATATTTTTTTATAGCAGACTTCACAATATTTGCAGAAACACTACCTTCAACATAAAGAGCATTTAATGCAGCAAGAGTAATGTAATAGCGATCTACCTCAAAATGCTTACGAAGTGCATCACGCGAATCACTCCTTCCATATCCATCAGTTCCAAGAACTGTGTATGATTTAGGCACATATGCACGAATCTGATCAGCAAAAAGCTTAACGTAATCTGTTGCAGCAACAACAGGTCCCACAGAGTTCTCAAGGCATTTTGTAACATGACATTTTCTGGGTTTCTTATCCGGATGCAGCAGATTCCATCGAAAAATATCATCTCCGTCCCGTTTCAATTCATTGAAACTTGGACAACTCCAGATGTCAGCTTGTATTTTAAAATCTTCAGAGAGTAATTCAGCAGCAGCAATAGATTCCCTTAAAATCGCTCCTGAACCTAGAAGTTGCACTCTTATTTTTCCTTTCTTACCTTTTTGAAGCAGGTACATACCTTTTATAATATTTTTTTCCTGCCCCCTAATAATTCCGGGATGTGAATAATTTTCATTCATTGTTGTTATGTAATAAAAAACATTTTCCTGTTTTTTAAACATCCTAGTCATAGCCTCATGCATGATTAACAACAATTCATAAGAAAATGTTGGATCATAAGAAATACAGTTTGGAACATTACCAGCCAAAATATGGCTGTGGCCATCTTCATGTTGCAAACCTTCTCCATTCAGCGTGGTGCGGCCAGATGTTGCACCTATTAAAAACCCTCTTGCCTGCATATCACCAGCTGCCCAAATCAAATCACCAATTCTCTGGAAACCAAACATAGAATAGAACATGTAAAAAGGTATCATCTGCATACCTGAATTGGAGTAAGATGTTGCCGCAGCGATCCATGAAGACATTGCTCCATCCTCAGTTATCCCCTCTTGCAACATCTGACCACTTTGATTCTCTTTATAATACATTAACTGTTCTCGATCAACAGGTTCATACTTTTGTCCTTCATGAGCATAAATACCAATTTGACGAAACATACCTTCCATGCCAAATGTCCTAGCTTCATCTGGCACAATAGGTACCACATACTTTCCAACAATTTTATCTCTACAAAGTATAGTCATCGCCTGAACCAATGCCTGTGTAGTTGAAATTTCTCGATCCCCTGTTTCATTTAATAGTCTGTCAAATATAGATAACTCAGGTATAACGAGCTTGTCACCAGTTAATCTGCGTTGCGGGAGGGGACCTCCTAATTCCTTTCGACATTTTTTAAGATATCTAATTTCCTGAGAATCCTCAGGAGGTTTGTAATAAGAAAGATCTTCTACCTGTTCGTCTGTAATCGGAACGTTGAAACGATCCCTGAAAATTTTGAGATCTTCCATTTTCATTTTCTTTTGGGAATGTGTGATGTTTATTGCTTCACCTGAACCACCCATTCCGTAACCTTTGACTGTTTTAGCTAGAATTACAGTAGGTTGCCCTTTATGATTTACAGCAGAGTGAAATGCAGCATAAATTTTATGTGGATCATGTCCGCCTCTATTCAACCTCCATATATCTTCATCAGACATATTAGAAACCATATCCAGCAATTCCGGGTATCTTCCAAAAAAATGAGCTCTTGTATACGCACCATCCTTAGCTTTAAAAGCCTGATATTCACCATCTATAGCTTCATCCATCCGCCTTCGAAGAAGACCCTCCGTGTCTCTTGCCAGTAAAGGATCCCAATAAGAACCCCAAATTACTTTTATAACATTCCAACCTGCTCCCCTAAATTCTCCTTCAAGCTCCTGTATGATTTTTCCATTGCCTCTTACAGGCCCATCAAGTCTTTGCAGGTTACAGTTAATCACAAAAATAAGATTGTCCAGATTTTCGCGCGATGCAAGACCAATCGCTCCCAGTGATTGAGGTTCATCTACTTCACCATCACCTAAAAATGCCCAGACCTTGCGACCGTCAGTATCTGCCAAAGCACGATTTTGCATATATTTTAGAAATCGAGCTTGATAAATTGCCATTATTGGTCCAAGACCCATTGATACAGTTGGGAATTGCCAGAATTCGCTCATCAACCATGGATGAGGATAGGAGGATACTCCTCTGCCATCAGATTCACTGCGAAAATTATCTAACTGGTCTTTTGTAAGTCTTCCTTCTAAAAATGCCCGAGCATAAATACCAGGAGCAGAATGTCCTTGAAAGAAAACAAGGTCTCCATCATGGTCTTTACTAGGGGCATGCCAGAAGTGGTTGAAACCTACATCATAAAGTGTTGCAGATGAAGCATAACTAGCTATATGCCCTCCTAAATCAGAATCATCCTTGTTTGCACGCATTACCATTACTACAGCATTCCAGCGAATAATTGCGCGGATCTTTGATTCCAGTTCCTGAATGCCTTTTGAACGAACTTCAAGTTCAGGTGGAATAGTGTTTAGGTATGGGGTATTTGCAGAATAAGGACTACCTACCCCTGATAAAACTGACTGGTCAGCCAATTGCCGTAAAATATATTGAGCCCTTTCATGGCCGTCCCTTTCAATTAAAGCTTCCATCGCTTCAACCCATTCCTTGGTCTCCTGAGGATCAAGATCATTTTTGTTTTTTGAGTCCATTTGTGCTTCTTTGAAAATTTACGTGAACCAGCTAAAAAAATATATTTATTAGGAAAAGTTTTAGGAAAAAATTAAGATGAAATTATATTTTTTGAAAAAATACTTTAATTATTTTTTGTAGGTGTTTTCAACATTAACGGGCTTGATATTTTTAACAGGCCTTTTGCTCATACTTTCAATGATGTCAGAATAAACAGACATGTCTCGTCTGTAAGTAGTGTAATCCTTTGAGGTTTTAATAGATATTTTCTTAACATCTCTGCTTACTTGTTCTGAATACAATTTTTCAGGCTTGACAGGGCTAGTCTCAACTGCTCTAGTTTTAGAAATTCTTTTAGCATCACGTCCAATATATTCTGGATATATAGTTCCTGGCTTTACAGGTCCGGAAATACGAGCCCTAGATCTAGTCATTGTCAGTGCATTCCGACTGGAATTTTCTGAAAAAAGATCATTGGGTTTTACTGTCCCAGTAATTCTTGCCCTATATTTTGTCATTTTTAAAGCATCTCGGCTTATGTTATTTGATTTTTCATAATCTGAAGATTTAGAATTTGAGGTTTGGACATTTTTTCTTACAAACCACCTGTTATTTTTTATCATGTCTAGGGTTAGAAGTCCGGATTCAACCATCTCTTTTGTGGCGGCATCAGACTTACCTTTCTTACTTTGTAGAGCAGATTTATTTATTAAATAACGTTTTATCAAGAGTCCTTTCTCTTTTTGAGAATTTTCATATGCTTTCCTTTTCCTTGCATCTAATGAAGTTTCGCTCCTAACATAATTTTGAATATCCCTCCCTAGAGATTCAGCTCCTAGATCAAAAGAGGTGAAAACCATGTTTGAGACAAAAAATAGAAACAGGATTATTTTTTTCAAAAAATTCAAATAACTATGCAAAAAAATATTAAAGTACCCTTTTGTAGCATTTACTTTGTAAAAAATACCATTTAAATTGTTTTTTAACATTCCTTGTAATCTTCTCAAAAATTGACTGTATATTCAAACCTATAATTGTAAAGTTCACATAGGGCTTAAAATGTGATACCCTCTTTTCATATATTCAAAATTAAGATCTTGAAACTATTCTAGATTTTCTAACGAGACTCTTTAAACTAACAATGCAATATCAAGTTACTGAAAAAGAAAATCACTCGGAAGAAATATATCAGCACATGATTGAGGAGGTGTTTAATTTCTCAGAAGTCGAAAAATCTCCAGAAAGCGAAAATTTTCTTGGTGCTGGATTCTCTAATCAAATCCAGCAAGAAATTAGATCTATAGACAGTTTCTTTTCACAGAGACTAATAAATACTATTACGGCTCAATTACAGTCCATACTTCCTGGTGCATTTAGAATTACCACTAATCCTGAACAATGCCTTTCTTGTGCCAATTTGCAAAGTTGGTCCCCAGGAAGATCCTATTATACATTGTTTGAAATGAAATATACGAAGTCGGTTTGGGTCCTGCATTTAAGCAGATCTGTTGGTGAAAGCCTAGCTTCTTTAGTCCATCAAAGGAATGAGTCTGTAAAAAGCAATGCATTTTCTGGTTTGCGTGAAGCAGACTCGTTAATTTATCTTGAAATAGGGGAACCCCTAAGAATGATTTTTAACAGTATTATTAAAATTTGGCCTGAAAGTGAAAATCTTGATATTTCTCGTTGTCGTCATATTCTTCAACTTGTTTTTCTTAATCGCTCTATTCAGAAAGATGAATATGTAATTATTTCTTTTCATCTGGATAACAGAGAGTGCTCCGGAGAATTCCATTTAGCTTTTCCACAAAGACATCTTTTAAGTTTATAAATTTTGATTATTAAATTTCTTTAAAAGGTCTAATACTGTCATCCCGCAATTGTAAAATGATGCCTCCCGAACTCAGCAAAATCTTCGTATATCCTGTAAAATCAGCAAGTGAAATTTCTTTGAATAATTCAATACTTGGAGAAAGAGGTCTGCTAAATGACAGGAACTGGATGGTTGTTGATAATTACTCAAGATTCATTTCGCAAAGATCATGCCCTAAAATGGCATTGCTTAAACCAGAAATTGTTGGCGGCACACTTAGACTTAGTGCGCCGGGAATGGAGGGATTAGAACTGCCTTTGTTTCAAAAAGAAGGAAAAACGCAAATGGTTGAAATATGGAGAGACCGATGCGAAGCATTATTCGCGAATAAGCAACCAGAAAAATGGATAAGTGATTTTTTAGGTAAAAAATGCAATTTTGTTTTCATGCCAAATCAAAGTGATCGCCAAGTAGAGCAAAAATATGCTATAGGAAAAAATAAAGTAGCTTTTTCTGATGGGTTCCCTTTGCTTCTGATTTCAGAATCTTCTTTAGAAGATCTGAACGGCAGAATTGATGAAAAAATTTCAATGAAACGCTTTCGCCCTAATCTTGTTGTAAAAAATACTATTCCCTATCAAGAAGATGACTGGAAATCTATTAGAATAGGTGACTGCGTATTACAGCTCGTAAAACCATGCTCCAGATGCGTACTAACTACTGTTGATCCAGAAACTGGAGAAAAATCAGGAAGGGAACCATTAAAAACTCTAGCAAAATTCAGAAAATTAAATGGAGAGATAATTTTTGGTCAAAATTTAATTCCAAGTTCTTTAGGTACAATTGAGGTTGGCATGAAAGTAGAGATTCTGAATTAAAAAAAAATTCTAAATTGTATGGTTTAGGTTTTTTTACCATTATATTTTGTTTATAAATCAAAGTTGTGATAAAGTAATCTAATATTAATTCGCAAAGTACATCTAAACATGACTTTTATTAATCAATTCCGCAGGAGGTTTTATGCGTCTCATTAAATTCATGGTATTCTATCTTTTCTTCTCAGCACTGATGCTGCAGCCAGTATTGGCAAAAAAAATTCCTTTAGGTATGTTAGTTGAAATTAAGGGAAAGATTGAATATAGCAAAAACGGGAAGCGCTGGAAAAAAGTGCGACGGAACAAATTTGTGTACAAAGATTATTTAGTAAAGGTAAACTCAGACAGTTCTGTTAAATACATGAATCAGGAAACTAGCAAAACTACCCAACTTAAAGCTAATTCCATGGTAAAGGTTACTCCCGAAGGACTGCAGGCACTAAAAGGAACCCTTGGGGAAACAGATGCTGGAGGTGGATTGCTGGCTGGATTGTCCAAACAGTTCAAAAAGACTCAGAAATATACAACTGTAAGACGTTCGGTTCAAAAAGAGGGTATCCACCTAAAACTTGCTACTAATACAGTAACAAAAGAATTTTCTGAATTAGCTTGGGAAACTGCCGGGGCAGAATATAGTTATAGATTACATATTGGGAAACAGGACCGAAAGAATAAAGAATGGACAGATTCTGCTGTATATGATGTCCCTGCAACGACAGAAGGAATTGTTCGTACAAAAATTAAACCTATTAGTAAAAAACAGAAATATTTCGTTGAAGTATTGGATAGTAGTGGAGGAGTAGCTTATAAAGCTGATCCAGCTAATGTGAAAGTTCTATCAGGTAAAAAACTGGCAAAGTTCAATGAGCAAAAAGATGGAATCCAAAAAATGGATGAAAGCGGATTTCTATATGCAGGACTTCTGAAAGATAATGGCCTTTTGGTGCCAGCTCTTGATAAATACCAGCAATTCTTTGCTGAAAATGATGATGATGATGATATTAATGAGCTCCGACCTTTCATCATTGAAGTATATTCAAAGTTGCGTCTGGCAAAACTTAAATCCTCAGAATTGAAGAAGTATCAGTCAAACGAGTAATTAAGGTTATTATTTGAGGAGACTAAGAGCAGTTTAAAAGTTTAACTAGATCAATTCTCTAGGGTGAATCACCTTTGCATCAGGGAATTTTGATGTCCATTTTTCAACAGATAATGCGAATTTATCTGCCTGTTCAGGAGCTGAGGCACTAAAATTTTCAGGATTTTTTAGAACTTTATCAATTTCCTTAATAGATAGAGGAATTCTTCTATCTCTTGCTATACGGCTTGAAAATTCATTAGCGTTGCCTTTACCTTTCTGGATTTTCTCTGTAACTGCAATTGCATGCTCTTTAATTGCTAAGTGCATGTTTTCCCTGCCACCCCCATTTTGAATAGCCTTCATCAAAAGCATCGTTGATGCCAGTAAAGGCAAATTCTGCATAAGTTCTTCATCAATTCTAGCTTCATAAAATCCCATTTCATTCAAAACTGTAAGTACAGCTTCAAGCTGACCATCGACTGCAAAAAACACCCCTGGTAAAGCAACACGACGCACAACTGAACAGGAAACATCACCCTCATTCCACTGATCACCACTTACACCACTTATCATTGCACCATAACCATTCAATATATGATGAAATCCGCAGATGCGTTCCGATGTTCGCGCATTTATTTTATGCGGCATTGCTGATGAGCCTGTTTGTCCCTCCTTAAAGCCTTCTGTTGCCAAACCATGTCCTGCCATTAAACGCAATGTTTTTGCAAAACTAGAAATTCCTGAACTTATTGTAATAAGACTTTGGACTGTTTCCAGATCAAAACTTCTTGGATAAATTTGGCCTACAGAATTCATTACTGAACTACAGTCAAAATGTTCAAGAACCAGCTTGTTCAATTGGGACAACTTCTTTTCGTCACCATTCAAAAGCTCAAACTGATCAAGTCTCGTTCCAACAGCACCTTGAATTCCTCTCATTGGATAATTTTCTATAAAGTGATCAAGCCTTTTAAGAGCAAACAATATCTCTTCTCCGAACATAGATATTCTTTTCCCCACAGTTGTAGGTTGCGCTGGGACATTATGAGTCCTTGCAACAATAGAAATGGTTTTGGTACGTAGGCTCCATAAAGCCATTTGATGCAAAACAGCAATGACTTTTAAACGTATTATCTTAAGAGAACGAAATATTTGCACCTGTTCTACATTATCAGTTAAATCTCTACTAGTAAGACCTTTGTGTATATGCTGGTGTCCAGCCAAATCACAAAATTCCTCTATTCTTGACTTTACATCATGAAGCAGTTTTCTTTCACGTTTTGAGATACTTTCTAGGTTAATCTGACTCTTAACTTTCTCATAAGAAACAATTGCTGATTCAGGGATATCAACACCCAATTTTTTCTGTGCCCTCATTACAACTATCCAAAATTCTCGCTCAAGGATTACCTTCCCTTCAGGTGACCATATTCCCGAAATTTCTGGACTTGCATAACGAGATGAAAGTATATCGGGAATCATAATCTGATTAACTGGAGTGGATAAAAAATTAATGAATTGTTTTATGCAGTATAGTTTGTTTCTGATTTAAACCAGAAACAAATTTTTTCAAAGACCAACTTTTACTCGCACTCTTTCGGTGACTTGTCTTGCAATTGCACTTGCTTTGTCTCGACCAGATTCAAGTATTCCATCTAGTTGAGGAAGGTCTTTTCTAATTTTTTGATATATCTCCCTTGGCTCACTCAGTTCAAGATTTAATGCTTCAAAACAAATCTCCTTTACTTCACCGTAGCCCAAACCTCCTGCTAGGTAGCGGGAAGCCAATTCTTTCTGTTCTGTTTCTGTTGAGAAAAACTTATAAAGGGAAAAAACATTACAAGTGCCCGGGTCTTTAGAGTCTTCAACTGCTTTTGAATCTGTAGTTATCTTCATAATGGCTTTTCGGAACTGTTTTTCCGAAGCCATCAACGGGACCACATTACCATATGATTTGCTCATTTTCCTACCGTCAAGACCCGGTATTGTAGCTACATCATTTTGAATAATTGCCTCTGGAATAACAAACACTTCACCAAAAAGATGATTAAAACGAATAGCCAAGTCTCTTGTAATTTCTAGATGTTGCTGCTGGTCTTGTCCTACTGGTACAAAATTAGAATCATATATCAATATATCGGAAGCCATAAGAACAGGATAACTGAATAATCCCATATTAACTTCCTGCTTCTTGGAAATCGCATCCTTAAACGCGTGAGCCCTTTCCATCAAACCTTTTGGTGTTATACAGGAAAGAATCCATGTAAGTTCTGTAACTTCTGGAATATCTGATTGACGAAAAAAAGCATGATTATCAAAATCCATTCCCAAAGCAGCGAAAATGGCTGTTAGATCGTAAGCATTCTCTCTAAGTTGATTAGGGTCTTGAGTGGAGGTGAGAGCATGATAATCAGCGATAAAGTAAAACGTCTCATGCGTTTTTTGCATTTGTATCGCCGGTTTAATCATGCCCAGATAGTTGCCTAAATGGGTAGTACCAGTAGGTTTTATACCTGAAAGTGAACGGGGCTTTACACCCATATTTCAAACAGTAGAAGAAACTGCTTCGTCCTGAGCAACCACACTGATATATTTTCTTTTATGCTTTCCATTTCCTTTTTGACTGAACATAACGTGACCCGAAACCTTGGAAAACAAAGTGTAATCTTTCCCTGTACCAACGTTTGTTCCTGCATGGAAAGTTGAACCTACTTGACGAACCAGTATATTCCCTGCTTTTACCAGTTCTCCACCATATTTTTTAACACCTCTTCTTTGACCTTGAGAATCTCTACCATTGCGACTGCTACCAGCCGCTTTTTTATGCGCCATGATTATATCTATGTAGTAGGTTTATCTTCTTTTGTTTTATTTATAGCAGTTTTTTTAGTTTTAGCTTTTTTAGTTGCAGCCTTTTTTACCAAAGTCTTTGGAGATTCAGAATTATCTATAATTGTTTTTTCCTGTAATGCTTTTTTTGCTGAAGGTGACTTTGGACTGATCTTATCTATTTTTACCATAGTGTGGTCTTGCCGATGACCATATTTCCTTCTATAGGTTTTTCTTCTCTTCCTTTTAAAAACAATAATTTTTTTATCCTTACCGTGCTCAATAACTGTGCCTTCCACTTTTGCACCTTCTAAAATAGGATTTCCTATTCTAAGGTTGTTCTCCTCATCAGAAATTGCCAATACCTGACTTGTTTCAAATGATTCTCCCGGCTCGGCTTTCATTCTATCAAATCGAATGACTTCGCCCTTAGCAACCCTATATTGCCTGCCATCCTCACTAATTATTGCAAACATTTTATGAATTTATCTTTTAAAATTATAAAAACATTCAATTGTCTCATTTTAAGATGCACTAAATCAAGTTTATTTATAGATAATTATATTAACAATCACTAATAGATTTTTATCGTCTTGGTTCAGTACGTATGTTAGTATGGAAATTTAATATGTATAACTTAAATTTTTTAACTATGGAGCAGAATGAGTTCAAATTACTGGGAAACATGTGGAAACTACACTGACATAAAATACGTAAAATCAAAAGATGGAATTTCTAAAATTACAATCAATCGTCCAGAAGTTAGAAACGCATTCCGACCACTTACAGTTCGTGAAATGAGGATTGCACTGGAAGATTCTCGCGAAGACACTGACATAGGTGTAATAATTTTAACTGGAGAAGGAGATAAGGCCTTCTGCTCCGGAGGTGATCAACGAGTACGAGGTGACTCTGGATATAAAGACAATGAAACTGGCCATTCAAGACTTAATGTTTTAGATTTTCAGCGTGAAATACGATCATGTCCAAAGCCAGTCGTTGCGATGGTTGCAGGATATGCCATTGGCGGTGGGCATGTTTTGCATGTAATGTGTGATCTAACTATTGCTGCAGATAATGCCATTTTTGGACAGACAGGTCCTAAAGTGGGTTCATTTGATGGAGGATACGGGTCAGGTTATCTAGCAAGAATTGTTGGGCAGAAAAAAGCACGTGAAATATGGTTTCTATGTCGTCAGTACAATGCCCAGCAGGCACTTGATATGGGACTTGTAAACTCTGTGGTACCATTGAAAAACCTTGAAGAAGAAACACTTCAATGGTCAAGAGAAATGCTGAAAAATTCGCCCATGGCACTACGTTGCTTGAAATCAGCGATGAACGCAGATTGCGATGGCCAATCAGGTATTCAGGAACTTGCAGGAAATGCCACAATGCTTTTTTACATGTCAGAAGAAGGCCAAGAAGGAAGGAATGCTTACCTAGAAAAACGCAAACCAGATTTTAGTAAATTTAGTCGTCAACCATGAAATTCAATAAAAACCTAAAGATCTGGTTTTTGGCAGTTCGTCCAAAAACACTTTCTGCTGCTGTTGCGCCTGTTATGATAGGAACAACCATGGCTTTCGTGGGAGGACATGGTCATATAGGGGCAGCATTTGCTGCTCTTGCAAGCGCACTTTTGATTCAAATAGGTACTAACTTCGCTAATGACTATTTCGACTATCTAAAAGGCGCTGATAACGAAGAACGCATAGGCCCTCTGCGTGTAACTCAGGCAGGATATGTCAAACCCAAAACTATGTTTCGAAATTTTGTGATTACATTCGGTCTTGCGGCATTTGTTGGTTTGTATTTGATTTACAGAGGAGGATGGCCAATTATTTTAATCGGAATTCTTTCCATTGCATCTGGAATTCTCTACACAGCTGGTCCATGGCCTTTGGGTTACTTGGGACTAGGAGATTTTTTTGTGCTAATATTTTTCGGGCCAGTAGCTGTTTGTGGAACTTTTTATGTACAGACATTAGAGATTACAGATACAGTTTTTTTTGCCAGCTTTGGCCCTGGATTCTTAGCAACTGCACTTCTTGTAATTAATAATTTAAGAGATATTCCAACAGATATAAAAGCTGGTAAACTGACCCTAGCAGTTCGTTTTGGGCCTACTTTTGCCAGAACTGAATACCTTGTCCTCTTTGTCTCAGCACTGATTCTCCCAATGATACTGGCCTTATTTTTTAATGGTAAATGGTATGCTTGTATTTCAACCCTAATAATTATCCCAGGTTACTCAGTGATTCGTCAGATAATTACTGGAATAAGTGGCAGAGAGTTGAACCAGACATTAAGTACTTCAGGCAAGCTGATAATAATTTACAGCGTCCTTTTTTCAATCGGTTGGTGGATAGGATAATTATGAATTCCTGTCAGTGGGAGTTATATAAATATTCACTCCCGTTAAAGAATCCAGTAAGGTTATTAGGTCACGAATTGAAGCAACGAAAAGGTCTTATTCTTCGACTTTATGACAAGGCAGGAAATTTTGGGGAAGGTGAAATTTCACCATTGCCTTTGATGCATACAGAGTCCTTGTCACAAGCAGAAATTCAACTCAAAAATTTCCTCTCTAAATCTTTTCATAAGAATCCTTATTTTATCAAATCTTTATATCCCTCAGTGCGTTTTGGATTTGAAATGGCATGGCGCACATTATTTAAAAAATTTGATTTAGATCTGGAGGTTTATTCCAGTGGGGAATTAATTATAGAAAAAGGGAAAGTAAAAAACTATATCTCATTAGAGCAAATCCCAGTTAATGCTTTGATAACTGGCTCAGTAGATGATTTAAAACACCAATGTGAACAAATTAAACTTGATGAATTTAAGGCAGTTAAAATAAAAGTTGGGGAATTAAAAGTATATGAAGATTTAAAAAGGCTTGAACTTGCAAAAAAGATTTTTGGAAATAAAATTACCTTACGTGTCGATGCAAATCGCGGATGGGAATTTAAGCAGGCAAAAGAGTTCGCAATGGGAATAAGAGACTTTAATATAGAATATTGTGAAGAGCCACTCAGAAATATAATACAGCTTGAAAAACTTCATGAACATACAGGTATTAAGGTCGCTCTTGACGAAACATTATGGAGTAATCCAAACCCTATTAAACTTCCCAATTCAGCAATAAGTGCATTGATTCTGAAACCAAGCATTTTGGGAGGGTGGATGAATACTAGTTTATGGGTCAATCACGCTGAAAAATATAAAATAAAGGCTGTAATAAGCAGTGGCATGGAAAGTGGTCTTGGACTTAACTGGATAGCATTAACAAACCTGTTTCTCCTAAAAAAAATAACACCTGCAGGACTTGATAGTGCAAAATTCTTTAAATATGACTTAGCTGATCCACCTTTTTCCATTTCAAAGGGGAATTATGTTTTTCCTAATTCTTGGCCAGTTGCAAAAAAAAAATATCTTAACAAAATTTCTCAGGGCAACTGGAAAACTAATGGTTGAAATAAAACCAAATCTACTTAATCAGATTTATGATAAGTACAAAGATCTTCCATTAATTATAAATGGGGAGCAATGCTGGACTTTTGCTGAATTTTTTAATGAGGCATACCTTTTAAGCAATTCTATATACGGTGATCCTAAAAAAAAATTTGCTCTTTGCTCAGAAAATTATGAATTCATGCTGTTGGCAATGATGGCCATATGGATGCGGGAAGGAATTGCTGTGACATTAGATCCAAAATTTCCAAAGATAAAAAAAGAAAATCTTCTGCGAAAATTAAAATGTAGTGCAACTTTAAAAGAGAATTATAACATCAAAAATTCACAGTCTTTAAAAAAAAGAGAAATACCAAAGTTGAAACTTGATGCTTGGAGTACCATCATTTTTACTTCGGGAAGCAGCGGTTTTCCAAAGGCTGTTGTGCATACTCTTGAGAACCACTTTTACAGTGCAAAGGGATCAAACATGATAATGAAATTGAAACCGGGAGACCGATGGCTAATGTCACTACCTCTGTTCCACGTGGGTGGACTTGCCATCTTTTTTAGATCCTTGGTTTCCGGTTCTTCAGTTGTAATCCCTTCTAAAAACAAATCATTAATTCAAAACATAGAGAATAATCAAGTCACTCATCTTTCAATGGTGCCAACTCAATTGCAGCGCATTTTGAAAACTGACAAAGGTATAGAATCATTAAATAAGCTAAAACTTATTTTACTCGGAGGATCAGCAATTCCCGAATCATTAATGGCACATTCCTATAAGCTTGGATTGAAACTACTTACAACCTACGGTTCCACAGAAATGGCTTCACAGGTTGCTACATCAAGCCCAATAAAAACTAAAAAAGGATGGTTAGCAACAGGGGAAGTACTACCTTTCCGAGAAGTAAGAATTACTACACAAAATGAAATAGAACTTAGAGGAAAAACTCTTTTCTGCGGTTATCTCACAGAATCTGGGCTAAACCAGCCTTTTAACAATCAAGGCTGGTTTTCAAGCGGAGATACAGGATACCTGATTAAAAAAAATATTGAGACAAATCTCCAAAGAATTAATCCTGAAAAAAACACACAAAAAACTAAAATAGCAACTAATGATGATTACCTTATTATCTCAGGCCGTAAGGATAACATGTTCATTTCAGGGGGAGAAAATATCTATCCAGAAGAAATAGAAAGCACACTCATGCAGTTTCCAAAAACCGAACGTGCTGCTGTTGTTGCTGTGAAAGATCCTGAATTTGGACAGAGACCAGTTGCTTTTATTAAAAGTTATGAATTAGTTTCAGAACATGTAGTGAGGAAATTTCTTGAAAAAAGTTTACCTCGATTCAAAATTCCTGAATTGTTTCTACCATGGCCTGAATTTGCTGAGGATGGATTGAAATTGTCAAGAAAAGAACTAACACAAACTGCACAATCATACTATGATTTTCTTGAAAAAAAAACTATGGATGTACACTCTGATTCATTTCCAAATTTTGAGCAATGGCTTAAAAAATTTCAAATTGGCTGGATGCGAATTGCCAAAAAAAAAGTACGACAGGTATTTCAAATTGTTGACTATAGAAAAAAAGGCATAAACCGATGTTTATACATTCTTGCATCTTCACGTTCAGAAGTAATGGAATGGATGCTTGCTGAAGAAAACAGACCCCTACTAAAAGATCAGCATGCAAAAAATCAAAAAATTAAATGGCTTCAAATTAGAAAATCAAATCTTACTTTCACAAGGGAAAGCTTTGAGATCATCCGCATTCTTGAAAGTGAACTCCCTTCGCGTAAATTGCAATTATACGATGCCAGTGAAAGAGGTGAGTTGCAGTCAAAAACATTAATGGAGCGAAGATTAAATAGGGAACCAATCAAGAAAAAGAAAATACATGGAAATGAGAGACATTACATGGACTTCATATTGAAAAAATTTAATTCTGGATGGAAATGGAAGTTCCCGGAAGCAGTTTTCCAATTTGGAATTTGTATGCATAAATTTCAAAGAATGTATTTGTTGCGCTGTCTTTACAGACGTACTGATTCTGGAAATAACTTTCTTGGTTGGAAAGTTCATCTTGTTAAAGACTTTTCCAAATCTGAAGACCTAGAGCGTCCTTTCTGGGATATTAGCATTAGCGAGTCAAAAGCTATCGAAACAAAGATGCAACAATATGGATTCTTTTCAGCAGATGATTTACAGATTTCTAATAATCCTATGAGGGAAAAAAAGCGCCGTGTGAAGTTCCAAACTCAAATAATAAAAAATTTAATTAAATGAATCGTTTATTAGATTATATTGACAAATTTTTTAATGATTAATTTTATATC
>PAZT01000056.1 GCA_002716165.1 Deltaproteobacteria bacterium
CTAAATCCTATTAAAAAATTAAACTCCGCCTAGGGCAGCTTTTTGTGAAGGGGTGGCAAGGCTTAGGCCCTTTGTCCGAATTTCCAGTCTGTTAAGAGCATTTAAGAACGCCAGAGCGCTGGCAACGACTATATCCGTATGTGCTCCACGGCCTGTAATTCGTATACCATCTTTTTCTACACCAACGCTTACCTCACCTTGTGCGTCAGTTCCGCCCGTTATGGCTTTGACAACATATGATGTAAGTGTACAATCAATTCCTGTAATTTCCTTTATTGTATTGAGTGCTGCATCTACCGGTCCGTCTCCAAAACCTGCTTTTTTAAAAACCTTGTCATCAATTTTCATAGTAATTGTTGCCGTTGGAATCGCATTTGTACCAGATGTAACGATTAAATCTTTCAAAATGAATTTATCTGAGTTCTTTACTATACCATGGGTAACCAGAGCTTCAATATCTTCATCAAAAACCTGTTTTTTCAGGTCAGCTAGACGTTTAAACTCCTTGAAAATATTGTTAAGATCAATATCATTTAGATCAAATCCAAGCTCCTGTATCCTCTGACCAAGAGCAAATCTACCCGAATGCTTCCCCATTACAAGGTTGCTTGATTTAATACCAACTGACTGAGGTGTCATAATTTCGTAAGTTAAAGGGTTTTTAAGCACACCATGCTGGTGAATTCCAGCCTCATGAGCAAATGCGTTTGCACCTACAATAGCTTTGTTCGGTTGAACATCTACACCAGTAATTTGTGAAAGTAGTTTGCTTGACGGATAAAGCTGTTCTGTATCTATATCGCTTTCAAAACCAAAATACTCCTGACGTGTTTTAAGGGCCATCACTATTTCCTCAAGCGAAGCATTCCCTGCTCGTTCACCTATACCATTGATCGTACATTCAATTTGTCTTGCCCCAGCCCTCACTGCTGCGAGAGAGTTTGCAACTCCAAGTCCTAAGTCATTATGGCAGTGCACGGAAAAAACAACTTTATCAGCATTGTAAACCTCATTTCGTAATTTTGAAATTAACTCATACATTTCATCTGGAGTAGTGTATCCTACTGTGTCAGGTATGTTTAAAATAGTAGCTCCTGCACGCACTACCTCTGAAAGTATTTCTACTAAAAATTCAGGATTACTGCGTGTTGCGTCTTCAGGACTAAATTCCACATTATCAGTTGCTTTTTTTGCTCTTTCAACTGCTTCAACTGCCAAATTTTTTACATCTTTGGGCTCCATTTGTAACTTGTGTTTCATGTGCAAGTCACTGGTGGAAATGAAAGTGTGGATACCCCAATTGTGTCCTTCGCTAAGAGCGTCAATTGCAGATTCTATATCGTTTTTTGATGCACGACATAGTGATACAATAGTTGAATTTTGAATTTTCTGCCCTATTTCCCTAACACTATTAAAATCTCCTGGAGATGAAGCAGCAAATCCTGCTTCAATCGTGTTTACTCCAAGACGTTCCAGTTGCTTAGCAAGGGTAAGCTTTTCATTTGCGGACATTGAACATCCTGGAGACTGCTCTCCATCTCTAAGAGTAGTATCTAAGAATCTTATCTTTTCCATAAATCTCCTTAACTTATGCTGTCTTTGAGCCATTGATTAAAAACATAAACCTACGAAAAATATGACTAGATTTTTAAATTAATTTTCCAGTCTATAATATCCCAATGTCGTTTCAGTATGAGTCTATGTTTAGACATTCTTAAATAGGACTTTTTCTTAATGGAACCACTATAAGATTCCTACAGTTGGTTGGAATCCGCAAGTAATAAGTCAATACTATAAAACTGAAAGTCTAACCAATCAATTAAAATTTTATTTCCTCGCAAATATTTATAAATAGTTTGGGTTAAATATTATTTAAATGAAAATAGATAATATGAAATTTTAAGGCACAATTTATGCGTTTATATAGATTAATTTATCATTTTCTCCTCACAGTTTAAAGCAAATGTTAATTTCAGATTTAAAAAAAACATGCAATGAGTGTGAAGGTAGTGGATATATTAGAGGATTAAAAGAACTGGGGACTATTCAAATTAATCTACGTCAGTTATGTCATGTCTGTTCAGGCAAAGGCTTTAATCTTACTGAACTTGGATATGATTTATGGAAATTGTATAAACCAATGATTCAAAACTTGATTAATGATCCATTGAAGAAGAGAACTGAATGATTAGATTTATTGGATTTAAAAAATTCAAAATAAATCAAACATGGGAACTAAATTTCTTGATCCTGTTTCCTGAAGTAGATAAACAGTCAGACCTGCAAGGCAAAGATAAGGTGCAAATGGAATCTGAGTTTGTAAAAGAGCAAAGAGTTCCTGCTTCTTTTCACGATTTACCAGCAGAGAAATTCCTCCAATAATTATTCCTGATAATGCTGAAATTAGTAACACTGGGGCCAAACCCTTCCAGCCTACCCACATACCAATTAAACCAAGCACAGCTGCATCCCCCTCCCCGAGGCCTTGACGTCGTCTGAATGTCTCGTAAAGGAATCCTACGAAAAAAAGAAGTCCTGCTCCAATCAACATTCCTGAAAGGTAAATCACGGTATCCTGTGGAGTAAAATATAATAGCCAACATAAGCGCAGGATTATTGCAAGAGCAATCATTCGACCTTCGATTAACATGGTTTTTCTATCAATTAAAGATACTCCTATCAATGCTGTGACTAAAATTATATCACTCAAAAATTTAGGATCCCATTGTCTCCAATATGCCAATGCTCCCGAACAAGTAGTCAGTAAAACAATTATTATCCAATCTGTTACATTGAGGGATTTACATTCTGATTGATAATCAGGAGAATTCTTTGGTATTGCAGCATATACTTGAGTTACGAAAATTTTTACCCAAATTACTAGAATCCAGCCCAAAAAAGCTCCGAAAAGAGACCCAACAGCAATGCTAGAATAATAATAATTCATTTTTTGAAAATTTTTTTTAGAGTCAGAGGGTATTTGAAGGTTGTTTGTTCTAGCTTTAACTTTAGAACATTTGCATTAAGTTTAGTAAGAGTTGTAATTCAAAAAGTTCATAATGTCACTTTAAATGTCGCGTCTCTCACATCATCAAATCCTTTGTGGTCCATAATAGCATGAAAAGTTACTGAACCTCCAAATGTACGATCTTCTGAAAGTGGCGGATAAACTATTATTTCAGCCTTTGCATTACCATCTGTATTGAGATGGATTGAATCAGGCAATTTCAAATTATAATAGTTAGACCATAAATGTACCGGACCGGGTCGTTCCACTTTTCGATCACTCCCATAACGAACAAGCTGCAAATTTAAATTAAGCTCTATTGTTTTATTTTCTGGAAATACTAATTTAGATGATCCAAGGGATAGCTTCAATTGGTTAGGGAGGATACTTATTTTTTGTGGCATGAAGTCATTTTTCTTAATATGGTAAAGACGTTGACCGCTATTCAATTTTACAAAGGAACTTTCATTAAACACCCTCACATTGCCTTTTAATACTGAGATATTAGTACCCTTTTTTTTCTTTGAAAATTTGATGGATGCTTTAGAAAATTGTAATCGTAGTGTTCCATCGCTGATTTCAATTGGTTTTTTTTCTCCGACAAAATGACCCCAAAAACTTCCTGAAAGTAAAACTATCCTATAACGCATCCAGCGGGAATTATGACTTTTTTTCGCACCTACAATCAGATCGCTATCATTAAATAATCTTATTTCAGAACCATCGTTAATGAATATTGATACCTTCCCGTCTTTTTCAGTTTTAACTCTATTTCTTTGACGCAGTAACATTCCATTGGTCCCCTCTTTCATTTTTTTTAAGGAGCCAGCGATTATTTTTCCTTTGATTTTCGAAATAACTGCAAAATCTGGCAATGATTTTGCGTCACAAGGTCGAGATAAGGAAATATTCAAAATAAGAAGGATAAAAGTAATAATTAAACAGCGGTGAGTTCCCATTTTTTCTTGAGGTATTAGTTTGAACGTTCTCTGCGGGTAAATTCCAGAAGAGGTTTTATGATTAATTCTGAACTCCAAAGACCATTTTGATAAAGCACTTTTGGAAGAATTATATAACGGCCATACCGCATGCGCTTACCAGCATCTCTTACAGACAAAAATCTGGACTCAGCTTTTGCAGTAAAAAGCAGAGTTGCTGTTCCAAGAGATTGTAAGTCGTCACCTAATCCTTCCCATTTTATCGATGCTTCAAGACCTAGGGCATATGCTTCAGCATCACCTTGCAAGATCACTTTTTCCTGCATTTCAGTTAAATGGTCTAATGAATGCCATTGCTGGAGATAATCTCTTATATTTCCGGAACGAAGTTTGTCTATTTTTTCTTTCAAAAATCTAGCTTCCTCAAGTTCCTGATATGGTTGGGCACCTGCGGTAATTAGAGACCTTATCCTGCGAGGAAACTCTTTAGACATTTGGAAACCAACTTGGGCTCCCAATCCAATTCCCAAAAAATATGCATAATCTGCCTGTACTTCTCGCATGATGTCGAGTACATGTCTAATTCGTGAAGAAATAGTGTAGTGGGAATAATCTTTTGGGGCATCACTGTAGCCTTGCCCAAGCGGTTCAATTAGCACCAGACGGAAATCCTCTTCCAGCTCTTTTACATAAGCACCCTCTTTCCATGCATTCATTGGAATCATGTGCGGGGGATGAAGAAGCATCCAAGGGCCTTTCTCTCCGGCTAGTTCATAATGAATTTTTTGTTTATTTGAAACAACAATAGACATTTTATTATTTTAATTTTTGCAAAATTATAAAATTTTTTTAAAAATATTTTCAGAAACCTAATTTTTTCTAGTATTTATTTCATTTTGATCTAGCTCTTCCATTTTCTTTAACTCCTCAGCTGATGGTCTGTGTCTCCATCGCCTGTGAAACCATGCCCACTGTTGTGGATTTTCACAAATACGCTGCTCAAGATGATCATTAATTTGCTTTGTAACTGAATAAACATCTTGCTCCATTGAAGTATGATTTCGATTAAAAATGCCTAATGTTTCAAATTTTAGTCTAAAGGTTCCATCTTTCTCTCGAATCACATTATAACTCACAACATTTGCGCCCGTTTTTAAGGCAAATACAGCAGCTCCAACTGGGGTCTTTGCGGGAATTCCAAAAAATGGAACCCAGGTGCTTGGCACATTAGTGTCTTGGTCAATAATCAAAATAAGAATATTTTTATTCTTAAGACAGCGAAAAAGTTTTCTGGATGACATTCCTGTTCCTCGGGGCATTATTTCCATATTTTTTAGTTTACGCTGGCTAATCATTAACTGATTAATTCGCTGATCAGGGAAATTAGCGGTTGCAGCTGTCATTAAAAGTCCCGTTCGCTTTGCATATGCTGTAATCAACTCCCAATTACCCATGTGCATACCAAGAAGAATAACCCCTTTTCCTTCATTTACAGCGTTTGTGAGCGCGGCTTCATTTTCAACGCGAATCAAATTATCCTGATCATTTATAATTTGTGGCAAACAAAGAAATTCAAAAAACATTTGTCCAAAATGTCTGAAGCATTCCCTTGTCCACTGTTCACGTTTTGTTTGATTTAATTCAGGAAAAATAAGTTTTAACTGTTTTATGACAATACCTCTATCTTTTCGAAGGACATGGTAGGCAAATTTTCCAATCCTCTGCCCTAATTTCTGTAACTGGTTTATGGTCAATTTTTTACCTAAGTAAAGCCCAAATCTAAATAAGATGTACTCTAAGCTTCGCCTTATGGACGTGGTCCAAGCAGGGCGATTTTTTTTAAATTCATCATATGAAGGATGAGTAAAATCACTTTCTGAATGTAAGCTATCGGAATCCAAAATAATTATTTAAGATGTCTATTGCTGTTGAAAATATTAATAACTTTTATTTAAACTTCAAGTATATCAAGCATTACTTTTTTTATTGCTTCAGGGTCAGCTTTAACAGTATTACAATGTGTTTCCTTATTTTTCAGGCTTTCCAATTCATAAGGAAGTATAGGCCCAATCCCCAGAGCTTTTCTTATAGCCTTACTGAATTTTGCTGGGTGCGCACATGCCAAACATATTACAGGAGTTTTAAGATCAATTTTTTTAGCAGCACAGACGCCTACTGCCGAGTGGGGATCTAACAAATATTTATGATCCTGATAAATTTTTCTGATTATTGATAGAGTTTCCTCATCATTTACTCGTGCAGATGAGAAGTCTTGTTCAGCTTTTTTGTGTAAGTTTGATTCTACATTTAATCGACCACTTTCTTCAAACGCATTCATCCACAAATTCAATTGATCTGAGGATTTTTCTGCCAGTTCATAAAGGTATCGCTCAAAATTACTGGATATTTGGATATCCATAGAAGGACTTAAAGTTTCTCTAACTTTTTTGGAGTGATATTCACCTCTGCTGAAAAAACGATGCAAGATATCATTTTCATTTGTACCAACAATTAATTTATCAATTGGTAAGCCCATTTTCTTTGCGTAGTATCCGGCTAGCACATTGCCAAAATTCCCGGTAGGAACAACAAAACTTACTGGTTCTTTTCTATGCATGTTAACTCGAAAAAAAGCATAAAAATAATAAACAATTTGCGCCAAAATTCGGGCCCAGTTAATGGAGTTTACAGAACCTAAATGAAAAGTTTGCTTAAAATTTTGATCATTAAAAATAGATTTTACAATTCCTTGTGCTTCATCAAATGATCCCTCAATAGCAATATTATGAATGTTTGAATCTAGTACTGTGGTCATTTGTAGTTCCTGAATTTCACTTACTTTTCCTTTAGGGAAAAGCATAAAAACATCTACTCCTTTTTTGCATCGCAAACCATGAATTGCGGCACTGCCGGTATCACCAGAAGTTGCACCCAAAATTCTTAAGGGATGATTCCTATTTTTTAAAAAATATGCGAAAAGGTTCCCCAAGAATTGTAATGCTACATCCTTAAAGGCAAAAGTCGGCCCATGAAAAAGTTCGAGTACATGCAAATTCCCCACTAAGTTAACGGGTGTAATTTCAGGATGGTGAAATGAAGAATAACTATGCTTAACCATGCTCATGAGTTCATCACGTGGAATTCGTCCGCTTGTAAATAACAGCATTATTTCAATACTTAATTCTGTAAAACTCATGTTTCTCCATTTGTCAAGATTAGTCTCAACAAATGGTAATTCATTTGGAACAAGTAATCCTCCGTCATCAGCCAGACCCATCATAACTGCATCCTCAAACAAAAGGTTTTTTACTTGTCCGCGTGTACTTGAATAGAGCATTGCTTTGATGTATGTTTGTACATTCTTAAAAAGTCTAGGATTAAAGACATAATTATAATCTAAAGCATGACTTAGCAGACTTTTTAAAAAACTTCTTTGAATAATTTAATTGATTACATTTAAACAAAAAATATTTTTTGTGCTATATGCAGTTTTGGCTAACAGCACAATCTTTGGAGCAACTTTTCCTATAGTTCCAGAGTTTCAAGTCTATCACACTGTTGGAAGCAGAGAAAGTACTTACACTACAGGAGGTCTTGGCCTTTCTCTTCATCTATTTAATGACTCAGTGGGTACTGGGCGCTACTTACAAGTTTTAGCTTTGAGTATTCCTGACAGAACAGTTGCGTCTAAAAGTAAGGTTGGCTCAATGTATTTGAGTCAAAATGCATCGGGATTTGAAATTGGGGTTCACGACCAATGGAAAAATCCTGAAGGTAAAGGTGCTACATTATCCTTGAGAAAAATACATTGGCCTAAAGTTCATCAAGGAAACAATGAACCAGAAGAAGCATCCTCAGACATACTTCACATGGGGTGGAACTGGATTACTGGTACTCCCATCGTCACAGTTTGGCTTTTGGGCCTTGATATTGCCAGTTTGCATTTTTCACATGATAGAAAAATTGAAATTCAGATTGCTTTGGGAATGAGGACAGCATTTTAGGCATATAATTCTGATCATGAAAAAGAAGACTAACACAAGTGCAGATTTGAAAAAAAGTTTAATTTCTAAAAAAAAATAATTTCCAAAAAATTTCTTTTTATCAAGTCACCTACTAATTAAATAGAAAGATAAAAAATATTTTTTCAGGGGGAAACAATGTTTAAAAAAATAAAACCCAGATCATCAAATTAAGAATGGTTTTTTGAAGATTATCAAGAGGGAACTTTTATAGAAATTGGCCCTGTTTATGTTGAGCAAGATGATTTGATGGAATTTGCCCTCAGATATGATCCTCAGCCCATGCACATTGATCATGAAGCCTCAAAAAAAGGACCATACAAAGGATTGATAGCCAGTGGTTGGCAGACTTGTGCATTAGTGATGCGGGAATTAGTAAAAAATTATTTTTCTCCATCTTCTAGCCTAGGTTCCCCTGGAATTGATGAATTAAAGTGGTTGAAACCTGTGCGTCCAGGTGACAGGCTTATAGTTCGTGCTACTATTCTGGAAACTAAACTTTCTCGTTCGAAAACTGATATAGGTTTAGATCGTACATTGGTAGAGGCATTAAACCAGCAAAATGAGAAGTTAGTTAGTTTTAAGGTCATAAATTTCATGCTACTAAGTAAATATTACAGAGAGAAAACTTTGAATTAAGCTAAAGATTTTTTAATATGAATATGAATCAATAATTTTTGTAGCAAATTTCAAAAGTAGAGATCAGGTCATAAATTTTTTTTCATACATATTTTTTAAATCTGGGTTAACAGTATTTTTCAATTTTAAGATTATGATTGCTGTTTAAAGCTGATTATGATCTAATAACATGCTGATATATATATAAATTTTCTGTAATGATATTTTGTGACTGATCCTGTAATAATTATTTTTCTAACTGGTGGTCTGTTTCTTGGCTGGTCACTTGGCGCAAACGATGCGGCCAATGTTTTTGGGACAGCAGTCGGCACTCGCATGGTACGTTTTACTACTGCTGCTCTTATTTGCGGTATATTTGTAATTCTTGGAGCAGTAATTAGTGGTACGGGGACCTCTCTTACATTGGGCAAACTTGGTGCGGTTAATGCCATTGGTGGCTCATTTATGGCGGCGATTGCTGCTGGATTGACCGTTTATTGGATGACAAAGTTTGGTATACCAGTTTCTACAACCCAGGCAATCATAGGATCTATTATTGGATGGAATCTATTTAGTGATTCATACACGGATCTGTCTTCTTTGTTGAAAATTTTGACAACATGGGTGGTTTGTCCATTATTGTCAGCTTTGATTGCGGCACTTTTATTTACTCTAGCTAAGTCTTTTTTAAAGAAAATCAGAATTGGACTGATACGTTTGGATGGTTATACTAGGCTTGCTTTGATCCTTGCAGGTGCCTTTGGTGCTTATAGTCTGGGCGCAAATAATATTGCAAATGTTATGGGAGTTTTTGTGCCTGTGTCTCCGTTTATGGACATTCAGATTGGAAGTATTTTCAGATTTTCTTCCATTCAACAGCTTTTTTTGCTTGGAGGGCTGGCAATTGTGGTGGGAGTATTTACATATTCAAAACGTGTTATGATGACAGTAGGTACAGAGCTAATAACACTAACTCCTCTAGCAGCGTGGGTGGCAGTTATGGCACATTCTATTGTCCTCTTTCTTTTTGCCTCAGAAGGGCTAGAACTGTTTCTCACAAATTTGTCTCTTCCAACCATTCCACTAGTACCAGTATCAAGTTCTCAGGCCGTGGTCGGTGCAGTTATTGGAATCGGTATTGTTCAGGGAGGAAGAGAACTACAATGGCAGCGGATTTACAGCATTGTCAAGGGATGGGTAATCACTCCCATTATTTCATTGCTGATTTGTATTGTTGGGCTCTATTTTCTACAAAATGTTTTCCAGCAAACAGTTAAACGGGAATCTCAGTATCAGCTTTCTTCAGGAGTACTTGAGCAGTTTAGAAAGGCAGAAATTAATATTGACGAATTAGATTCATTGATTGACTCAGTTTTTTTCAGTTCTGCAGAGTTAGTAAGGGCAGTTGGTAAAGTAGTTCCTTTGTCAAGCCAACAGGGATTGAAGGTTGTTGAATTTTCGCTTCGAAATAGCCTTTTCATCAATGCTGATAAAATTTCTGCAATAGATAAGTATTTTCTTTCAACACAGCAGTTGGATGCTTTGAAAACACTTGAAGGGAAAAAATATAACTATTCTTGGCAATTAGGTAATGCACTGGCACAAAAAAGTGAAGAATGGAAGATGCGCGGAGATGGACTGAAGAATAAGCTAAAAGATCGGGAAATTAAACGAAAACTAGAGTATTTATATCGAATATTTAAAGAGTAAGAAAAATGAACCCTTTGAGTTTGTTATTTAAAAAACAATATGTCGTGGAAGAAAAGGTTCAAAGCTTATTGCGTTTCTTGGAAGACATGGCTCATTTGTATCAGGCCGCATATAGGGCATACCTTGAGGACAGTACTGAAGAATTTTTGCAACGGAATCAAGAGCTTCGTGAAATTGAAAAAAAGATGGATAATCTTGGACATCAAATTCAAATGACTTTGTTGCATGAATCGCTGATGCCGAATTCACGTGATGATCTGCTTTGGTTTTTAACCAAACTCGATAAAGTACCAAGCAGTTTCAAACATTCTCTTGGAGATATCATACTCGAAAAACCAGAAATTCCAGAAGGTCTTCATTCGCCAATAAAAAATATGCTCACACATACACATTTAGCTGTAAAAGCTTTAGCGCATGCAACTGATTCATTGTTTTCAGACTTGAGATCAGTTCGTCAACATGTCGAGGAAGTCAGTCGTCAGGAAAGTGAAGTTGATAGGATTGAACAAAAATTACTTGAGATAGTTTTTGAAAATAAAAAATATGATCTTGCAATACAATATCAATTGAAAGGGATTTTGAAGCAAATCGGCAGAGTAACGAATCTTGCAGAAGATGTTGCTGATGCAGTGCTCATACTTGCCACTAAACATTCTACGTGAACTAATATTCAGAGCATTAGCGCTCTTTATTTTGTTAAGAACATTTTCATTAATTTTTAAAATGGAACATATACCTGAATCAATGAACTATATTCAGATTGAAAAACATGGTGATCCCGATGTCCTTAAACTTAGATCACAGTCCGTTCCGGAACCAGATCTCAACGAAGTGCTGATGCGAGTAGAAGCAGCAGGAGTAAATCGACCTGATATTATGCAACGAAAGGGGCTTTATCCTCCCCCTCCTGGCGCTACAAATGTGCTGGGTTTGGAAGTTTCAGGAACTGTAGTTAAAAAAGGAAAAAATGTTACAGAGCCTGAGTTAGGTTCTCAAGTCTGTGCTCTGCTTTCTTGTGGAGGTTACGCAGAGTATTGTCTAGCATCAGCTTCGAATTGTTTGCCTGTTCCAAAAAAAATTTCACTCAGACATGCTGCAGGTATCCCTGAAACGTTCTTTACTGTTTGGGCAAATGTTTTTGCAAGGGGTCAACTCAAATCTGGTGAAACGATGCTAGTGCATGGAGGAAGCAGTGGAATAGGTACCACCTCCATTCAACTTGGCAAAGCTTTTGGTGCAACAGTTTACACTACTGCAGGGAATCAAGAAAAATGTGAGTTTTGCAAAAAACTTGGTGCAGATGCAGCTATAAATTATAATGAAAATGATTTTGAATCTGAAATCAAGATACTTACAGAAAACAAAGGTGTGGATATAATACTAGATATGGTAGGAGGATCATATTTTCCAAAGAACATAAATATACTTGCTTATCAAGGCCGGTTGTTGCAAATTGCACTGATGCAAGGATATAAAGCGGAAGTAGACTTTAGACCACTGCTGATGAAACGTGTTACTTTGACAGGTTCCACATTACGCCACCGAAGTAAAAAAGAAAAAGCTGAATTAGCCCAGTCTCTCCGAAAAGAAGTGTGGCCACTTATGGATTCCGGAACAATTCGCCCAATCATCCATCAAACTTTTCCTCTTGAAAAGGCAGCAGATGCTCATCGACTTATGGAAAACAGCAACCACATTGGCAAGATCCTTCTTAAACCTGACGAAAAATAAATCCTATAAGATCAAACTAAATTTTTGAGTAAATCTTGTCAGTAAATTAGTCAGGTAGATCATTTTTTAACTCTTCCAGAATTTAATTATTTCCAATAAACCCTAAAGCGCCATAGGTGGAAATGGCATTATGAAAAACAACTTAATTTGAAAAACAGACAATAATAGATGACTATTGAAATTAGGAATGTGTGTAAATCATTTAAAGACGTTAATGCAGTTCAAAACGTAAGTTTATTAGTTGAATCAGGTGAATCTATAGCCCTGCTCGGTCCAAACGGGGCAGGAAAAACAACTCTAGTGGAAATGATCGAAGGTGTTCAATTTCCTGATTCTGGTGAAATCCGTATCCTTGATAGGAGTTGGGAAAAAGACGAGAATTATTTACGCAAGCAAATTGGCCTAGCACTTCAAGAGACTAGGTTCCAAGAGCGTTTGACAGTAGAAGAAACGCTAGACCTATTTGCTAGTTTTTATTCACTCGAAAAAAAAAGGATTAAGGAAGTTTTAGAAATAATTCAACTTGAGAGCAAACGAACCACATGGGTTCTAAATCTTTCAGGGGGCCAGCGACAAAGGCTTGCAATGGGAGTTGCAATATTGCCTCTTCCTCAAATCCTGATTCTTGATGAACCTACCACAGGACTTGATCCAAATGCCCGGCGAGATCTCTGGAAAATTCTTGAAAGTTTAAAAGCAAAAGGAGCAACTCTTATTCTCACGACACATTACATGGAAGAAGCTCAATATCTTTGCGAGAGAATCTTGATGATGGATCAGGGTAAAATACTTGCTGAAGGAAGCTTCAGTGATTTATTGAATAAATTTGGAGAGGGAGATTTGATAGACTTCGAAATTGATGGTGTTTTTCCTACTGAGAAAGCCAAAAATCTTTCCGGTGTACTTAGTTGTCGTTGGGATAAGAATAAAGGAGAAGGAAGATTGACCGTTAAAAATATTTCAGAAACTCTGCCTTTATTTTTAAAGTTGGTTGAAAATTCATCAATTTATATAACTTCACTGGAGTCTAGAAAACGTACTCTTGATGATTTATTTCTGGCAATGAGTGGGAGGCATCTGGATGATTAATATACTCTTTAGACTGATTTTGTCACAATTCAAAATATTTTTTCGGGAACCAGGAGTAGTCTTCTGGTCATTTGTATTCCCATTACTTATAGCCTGGATTTTGGGGATTGCCTTTGCCAATAAAAGCAATGCATGGCACATGGTTGCAGTTGTTGATGAGAGTCAAGATGTTATAGATAGTCTTCCAGAATGGTTGCTGGAAAAAACTGGAGTTGATTCTGCTATGTATATTTCGGATTTAGAACTTGAGTGGCAGGTTGGAAAAAACGAAAGTGAGCAAGCACGTTTCCGATTCAAGTACATGAATGAAGATGAGGCAGCCATGGCATTAAAACGAGGGAAGATCTCTCTTTGGTTGACAGGAAACCCAAAAGTTGGGATAAGATATCACTTTGACCCTGATAATACTGTGTCAATTCTGACTTTTTTACATTTGGAGAGAGCATTTAGTTTGCAGAACTCTTCAGAACCACAATCAGAAATACGGACTATAACAATGAAAGGAAGTCGTTATATTGATTTTTTAATTCCTGGTTTAATGGCTATGTCCATAATGAATGCTTGTTTATGGGGTATTGGCTGGAACTTGATTGATTTGAGAATTAAAAAATTGCTGCGTCGTATGGTTGCAACTCCTCTTAGAAAATCAATATTTCTTCTCTCTCACGGGGTGAATCGCATGATTCTTAGTGCATTTGAATTAACTTTGTTATATAGTTTTGCCTATTACTATTTTGGAATTATGATCCAAGGAAGTCTGTGGGCATTATTGCTTATTTTTTTAAGTGGTTATATTGCTTTTGCTGGAATTGCTGTCCTTATTTCATGCCGTGCACAAAACACTCAAAGCGGCAATGGACTGATCAATTTAGTTTCGCTACCAATGTTTGTACTTTCTGGAGTCTTTTTCAGTTACCAAAATTTTCCTGACTGGATCACTCCTTACGTAGAGGTACTTCCTCTAACTATGTTGGCTAATGGATTGCGTGAAGTAATAACTGAAAGCGTTGTTTTGTATGATGTAATTATACCTTCAATCAGTCTGGTTGGTATTGGAAGTATTTGTTTTGCTCTTGGACTTAAATTTTTTTACTGGCATTAAATTCAACAAAAAAACCATATATGGGAAATATTCTTTGCATCACGAAAATACTTACTTTTTCTTTTCAAACACGAAGTTTATTTTAACGATTGAGTAAAATTTATATATTTTCGAGACCAATCCCAAATTTGTGTCTAATCATGCGCTGTAGCAATAGGTCATTTTCCAACCCTGCAAAACGGATTTCTGTTCTAATCTTGTCTCGAATCATAACCAGATCTTGTTCTGTCTTGCTCAAATCAATTTCATTGCTTAAGTTGAGGTTAGTCAAGGTATTTAGCACATCACGTCTTAAACGATTTTTAAGGCGTTGCAACTGTTGATGATTAATTCCGGCTAGAATTCCCTCTATTTCAGATTGGTTGTGACCCATCATAGATAGTTTTATCCATATGGAATAAAGATCTTCCTGACTGTCTTCTGGTGACTGTTGGCTTAGTCCAGGAGGTACTCCTATCAAAAGGGCAACCAACAAAACTACCAATACAACTTTGGTTTTAAATGCCATTTTTTCCTTATTAATTTTATATGTTCTTGATTTGGAATCTGTATTTTTCCCATGTTTGATATGCTCCATGACATTCTTCTACCTGTCATCAGCACACATCTGGCCTCAACAATCAACAATTATTTACAAATAATTATTAAATCCATGACATTGGAAGCCACATTTTTTGGATATTAATCAAAATTTGTTGCGGTAACTGATTATTTTTTATTGTAAGAGCTTCAGCCTGGATTCAGCTGCCTAAAAAAACCAAAATAATTTTGAATAAAGCAGAGTGAATTATGGATAGTAATCACCTTGCCACCTATAAGGGAAGCAATCCAGACAACATAGTTTAATATCGGCAGGGGGAAAAAAAACTTTAAGGAGATTTTTGTTGGTAACGAGAAAGGTCAAGCTTTACGAACCACTTGGTTAAATTGATTATCAGCGGTTGCTTTTTAAAATCTTTACAAGTCCTCCGTTAGGACCGGGAATTGAACCCTTGATCAAAACTATTTCTTCTTCAGCAAGGATTTTGACTATTTTTAAACCTAGTTGTGTTACTTTGCTGTTGCCATGACGGCCATGCATTTTCTTACCTTTAAAAACACGAGAAGGAGTAGCGCACTGTCCAATGCTTCCAGTACCTCGATGCCCACGGTGTCCATGACTAGCAGGTTGTCCATGAAATCCGTGACGCTTCATTACTCCAGTAAAACCCTTACCTTTTGAATTTCCTGAAACGGCTACACTTTCTCCCTCTTTGAAAAGATTAACTCCAAAAACCTGACCAACCTCAATTTGTTCAATATCATCAACTTCAAACTCACGAAGAAATCTGGCAGGAGAGTTATCTTTAAAGTGTCCTTTTGCAGGTTTGTTCAATTTACGTTCAGGTAAATCTTCAAAACCAACCTGCACATGATCGCAACCGTCTTTATCTTTGGTTTTTTTTTGTACAACGGTCATTGGCCCTGATTGTAAAACAGTAACTGGCAGTACAGTGCCGTCATCTTCGAAAATCTGAGTCATGCCAATTTTACGGGCAAGCAGTCCGTTAAGCATATTAAATTTGAAAAGGTATTAGTGTGTGTATTAACTTATATAAAATAAGTTTTAATAAAATATTGTAATGTATCAATACTATATTATTTTCATTTGATTTCAAGATTATTATTGTATTTAAATTTTTAAGATAAAATATTAACTAAGTTGTAGCGGCTAAAATCAGTCTTGAATGAATAATTAAGCAACATAGTAAGATTTACGAATTGACTCCAAAAGTTGCCTTCTTAAAATACTCTGGCTATAATTAAATTTTTTTCCATGAATACGAAAAACGAATTAATTATTCCAACTCGATGAAGTTTTTGATGCTTAACGATTGGAAACGCTTGATAGTGATTATACTTTTGCTAGGAGCGTTAACCATTTCAGGTTTTGCAGGCTATATATTTCATATATTTTACAGCCCCATTAAAAGCAATTCAACTAATAGTATTTCAATAATTCTTATACCTCGAGGTTCAACTTTCGATTATGTGACCTCAATTATTAGGAAAAATGGATTGCAACCATACCCAAGGCTTTACAACTTTTTAGCCAAAAGATTAAATGTTCATACCAGAATTCAAGCAGGAGAATTTGAAATAGTTCATAGCTGGAATACACATCAACTCCTTCAGCATCTTGTTTATGGAAAAAGTATAAGACACAAGGTAACCATTCCAGAAGGAAAAACCTTTTTGCAAATTGCAGAGCGTCTTAATCAGGCTGGTTTAGCTGATAAAGAAGTTCTTATGTCACTGAGAAATGATCCAGAATTGTTGAAAAAAACTGGAGTCCCTAATTTGAAGACACTGGAAGGGTTTCTGTATCCTGAAACATATTATTTTTCTAAAGCAGAAACAGAGAGACAAGTATTATCAGCAATGATATCCCAGTATCGAAGAGTTTTCAATTCAGATTTTCAAAAACGGGCAAAGGAAATTGGTATGAGCGAGTACAGTGTTCTAACACTGGCCTCGATTGTGGAAAAAGAAACAGGAGCCGATGCTGATAGGCCATTAATAGCATCAGTTTTTCATAATCGTTTAAAGCGTAAAATGAGACTCGATAGTGATCCAACTGTAATTTATGGTCTAAAGAATTTCGACGGCAATCTAACTAGAAAACATTTGCGCACACCAACTCCTTATAACACATATAAACGATATGGATTACCACCAACTCCTATTTCTAATCCAGGACGTGCTTCATTGCATAGCGTGCTTTACCCAGCAGAAAAAAAATATCTTTATTTTGTGGCACGAGGTGACGGCAGTAGTCAGTTTTCAAGGACATTAAGCGAACATAACAAATCAGTATGGAAATACCAGAAAATTCGTAAGAATCGTCAAGCAATGCAGCGCAAAAGGAAAAAAAAATTATCTGATAAATTATGATTCTAATTATTCAATAAAATCTTCTGAATTATAAATCTCGTTATTTATGAATATAAGGTTAAATTGTAATTTTACCTTAAAAGAAGAAACTATCTTTGATAGCTCTTTAAAAAATAGAATATATGCCCCCTAAAACAACCAACAAATACCTTTTGTTGGTCTATTATATTAAGCAGCATTGGTTTTCATATTCATTAGGGATCATTGCAATTCTTGCAACCAATTGGATTGCTGTAAGTATTCCAGAATACGTCCGTTTAAGCATAGATTTGTTGACCAATGATCTGGAAATAAGACAGGATTTGTTATGGGAGTATATGATTATTATGCTTGGTTTGGCTGTTATTATGATTTTTGTAAGGACACTTTCCAGAATCCTTTTTTTTAATCCAGGACGTGCAATAGAATGTCAGATTAAAAATGATATGTTTAACAAACTGATGGCTCTTCAAAAAGATTATTATGAAGCAAATCCATCTGGGAACATTATTTCAAGAATAAACAATGACATTAATGGAGTACGTCTGATTTGTGGTTTTGGATTGATGCAGTGTTTCAATATAACTTCCGCACTTTCAATGACCCCATTTAAGATGTGGCAGCTTTCTCCAAGTCTTACATTTTACTGTATCATACCGATCTTACTAGTTTTTACTGCAGTGCGTTTAGGAATGCGTGTTCTTGTGCGAAACATGCAGGCGCGCATGGAAAGTCTGCAGCGCCTTTCAGGGTTCACAGTGTCATCGCTTTCGGCAATAGATCTTATCAAAAACGAGACTATGCGGAACTGGAGCAAGGGCCGTTTTGAAAATGAAAATCAGGAAATGCTCAGTTGTTCAATGAAAATTGCCTGGACACGTTCATTTATTCTCCCAATGTTAAGTAATCTGGAGCATTTTCTGAAACTAATGGTTCTGCTGGTTGGAGGATTAATGGTGATTAAGTTGGAATTCACTATTGGTGAACTTACTGCTTTTATAGCATATTCCGCACTTTTGACATTCCCTCTGACTGGATTGGGCTGGGTCACCACAATGATTCAGCAGGGATTAGTAGGACTTTCTAGCATTCAGACAGTATTGCAGCAGGAACTGCCAAGAAGCCATCTAAAATCACTCCCTCAGAAAGGATTGAATTCACTTTTTACAGAAAATAGTCTAAGGGTTATTAACTTAAGTTATCGTTATCCTTCTAACAATAAAGATACTCTTAAAAATGTAAGTTTTAATATTGAGCAGGGTCAAGTCATTGGTTTACTAGGACGTATTGGTTCAGGCAAATCAACACTAGTTAATGGATTGAACCGATATTTGGACGTGGGTAAAGGTTCAATCTTTGTCGGCAATCAGGACCTTGCTGAATTAAGTGATAATGATATTCGGACTTATATAAGGACTGTAACTCAGGAGCCTTTTTTGTTTTCAGATACTGTTGAAAATAACATAAGATTTTCTGAAGCTAATAATGAATTAGAAAGTCCAGAAAAATTTCAAATCATTTTAAATTCGTCGGCGCTTGAGGAGGAGGTTAGAAGATTCCCAAAACAGGAAAAAACTATGGTTGGAGAAAAGGGGATAATGCTATCAGGTGGACAAAAACAAAGAATTAGCCTTGCTAGAGCTATGTTGAGACCCTGCAATCTGTTGATTTTGGACAATGTTCTTTCTGCAGTTGATTATGAGACAGAACGTTTTTTACTGCAGGAAATTCACAATCTTCTTAAACCAAAAAATGGGATGAAAGTGATGGTAGGGAGCATTCTGATAGTTTCACATCGTGTTACATCGATGGAACAAGCAGATTGGATTCTGGTACTAGATGAAGGGAAAATAGTAGATCAAGGCGTACACACAGAGCTTATAAAGCGTCCTGGTTACTATCACAAGATGTGGGAGCTGCAAAACCAAAATAATCAATGAACCAATAATACTAAGCACTTTTATTTTTAACAAAATTCAAAAAAATTTTTCTTTTGATAACCCTCAAAAATGTCTCAAATAGGCTTTGGGATAAGCCGATACTAAAAAATATAAACTGGGAAACAGAATTGGGACAAAGTTGGGCTATTCTTGGGCCTAATGGTGCAGGTAAAACTACTTTGGCAAATTTA
>PAZT01000057.1 GCA_002716165.1 Deltaproteobacteria bacterium
ATAAGGGTAGGCATAATTTATCTCCTCACCAATATTAATAAAAAATTGGCTTAGAGAGTATGCTATGGGTAAGACAGTTCGAATTTTTGGGATTGCTGGGTTAAAAGATACAAAAATTAATTATTTGATAAAATTATTGAAAATAATTTTTCACTGATCAAAACTTGACTTTCCTTCCTAAAGAGCCTCTATAGAAGCAAACATACGAATATTTCCATACAGCCTACTAGGCTTTCCTCTTTATTTGGTTAATAAAATTATCATGGAAAAGGCTACAAAAAAAATCTTGATTGACTATCAGAAAGTACTCCATTGAAAAAAATATCATTTATAGTCCCTGTTTTCATGGAACAGGAAAATTTGCGTTTGTTTTATAATACCCTCCAAAACTTGATGGTTCATTACATTAAGGATTACGAATGGGAAATAATATTTGTTAACGATGGGAGTACTGATCGTACTGGAGAAATATTAGAAGATCTTTCATCAGAAGACGCTTATTGCCGAGTAATTGAACTCTCGAGAAATTTTGGAAAAGAAATCGCTTTGTCGGCAGGAGTAGATTATGCATCTGGAGATGTAGTTATTTGCATGGACGCAGATCTTCAACATCCACCCAATCAAATTCCAGATATGCTTCGCCATTGGGAAGATGGTTACGAGGTAGTCGAAATGGTTCGCTCTCATTCAGAACGTGAGCCTTGGCTAAGGCGAACAGGATCTGCAATTTTTTACTATATTCTCAAACTTATTTCCTCAACAGAAATTCTAGCAAAAACAACCGATTTCCGCTTACTGGATCGTAAGGTCGTTCATGCATTAAGACGAGTAGAAGAACGGCAAAGAATGTTTCGAGGAATTATCGACTGGTTAGGGTTTCGTAAAATTCGGTTAAACTTTGTTGCACCACCAAGACAGCATGGTGCTCCAGTTTACTCCTATGCAAAGTTGCTGAATCTGGCACTTAATAGTTTTATTTCTTATTCTTCCATACCTCTCAAACTCATTGGTCTATTTGGAGTGAGCATTACTGTAATTTCTGGTCTTGTATTATCTTGGATGATAGTTGTCACTTTAATTGCAGATAATGATTGGGGAATTACTCCATTGGCTTTTATTGTAGTGAGTAATCTTGTTTTAACTGGCGTAATTTTAACCACCTTAGGCTTAATGTCATTATACCTAAGTAAAATTTATTCCGAGGTGCAAAATCGTCCTCTTTACTCGGTCCGTCGAACACTCAATCTTAATGAATCTCGCATTTTAAATGGTGCAGAGTGATTCATTATAAATTCCTAAAAAGTTCAATATTTGTTCTTTTTCTGTCTAATGCTGGAAATTTTTTCAATTACCTAATTCAAATTGTAATTGGAAGATATCTTAGTCCAGAAGAATACGGAATACATAATGCTGTTTTAAGTCTGGGGGTTATTCTTACTTCAGGAACTATGATGCTTATGTCGTTGGGAGCTAAGTATGCTGCTCCAATGCGTTTTAATCGAATGGGGGCAAGAAGTTTAATGCTACGTTGGAGTAAAAATATTTTTTTATGCAGTGGGCTTGGGATGGTTGTATTACTGCTCATAGTTGATTTAATTGCCCAATTTTTAAAGTTAGAATCAAATTATGAAGTCTTTGCCTTTCTTTGCGGAATGATCTTTGTTCATCTCCTTACATTCTATCAAGGTTTCCTCAATGGACTAGGCCATCATGCCATGTCAAACTTACTAGGTTTAACTTTGAGTATTGTACGAGTATTATCAACATGGGGACTACTCGTTAGTGGTATGGGATATGCCCTTTATACAGTAGGCGCATTGAGCTTTTCCCATGCTTTATCGGCCTTGGTTGGAGGTTATTTGGTTTATTTGCTTATTCAAAAGATTCCTCATGAAGAGACCTCAAAGTTAAAGACATTTAAGAGGAAACAAGAATTGAATTTTCTATATCCATCTTTTCTAACTTGGACAAGCATAGCTATACTTACAAACATTGATATTATTGTCATCAAGCACCACTTTGATCCAGTTATTACAGGGTATTTCACTCAAGAAACAATTATTGCAAGAATAGGATTATTTATAACCAGTGCACTGACTATGGTTTTATTGCCTGAAATCACAATAGAAGCAACGAAGCAACCTAAACATCTAGTTAGAACAGCTCTGTTAATTTCCGGGGGTATAGCTGGAATGTTTAGTTTAATATGCTGGATAGCTCCAGACTTTTTACTTCAAATAATTTTTAGTTCTAATGCATCTGAGAGCTCTTACTTACCTATGCTATCTGTTATTTATGTTATTGTTGCTATGTTAAATTTAATCTTTACTATCAATCTTGCGAGGGGAAACTATTTAGCACAGTATATTTATTTTTTTGTAATATTATTTTTTTCTATAGTTTTGTTTTTAATCAAAATTGATAGTATCAATCAATTTATTTATATAATAACTATTTTCCTATTTATTTTGCTCTTTTTTAATATTGTTAGATTAATATTAAAATCTGTAAGTATTGATAAATTTATCAAAAAAAAATAATTGTCACCTTTATCTATAATTTAATTTATAGCATTTGTTAGATAATTTACATGATAATATAGTTCTCAATTTTTTATGTTTATTTATTATACAATTTTATATTAAATAATTTCATATTAAATAAATTTTATCAAATTAAGTATATGTATTTATAAATAACATTTTTTGAAATAATAATAAAAATAATATCCAAATAGGACATAGTAAAATTTGTTAAAATATTATAGAGAAAATGATATGAAAGATCATTTAGGAATATTGATTTTATCCTGTGATAAGAATTCTGATTTATGGGAACCATACTTTTCACTATTCTGGAAAAATTATAATGGCCTACATCAAGTTTATCTTGGCTGCAATAGAGTTAAGTACCAGGGCAGTAAAGTCAAAGTGATTTACTCAGGTGAAGATTTAGATTGGTCTACAAGCTGTAGAACTATTTTGAAACAAATTCCTAATAAATATATATTGCTTTTACTAGAGGATTTATTTATCACTACCAAAATTGATCTCGTAGAAATAAATAAACATATAAAATTCATCGAAAATAATAAAGCTAAGCATGTACACATAGTCCCAAATCCAAATCCAGACAACTTTCTCAATCAAGAAATAGGTATGTATGAGAAAGGGGCTCCCTATCGCGTTAATGTTGTTGGCTATTGGGATAAAGAGTATTTACTCAGTCTCTTAATGGATGGTGAAAGTCCTTGGGATTTTGAAATAAAAGGTTCCTATAGAACGATTAATGAGGAAGGATTTTATTGTCTTAAAAAACCTTTATTTTCAGTTATACATGTTTTAGAAAAAGGGAGTTGGCTGCCAGAAGCAGTCCAATACTGCAAAGAACAAGAAGTTTATTTAGAAATCGAAAAACGAGAAATGTTATCACGTCTGACTAATTTAAAAAGTATTTTACAAGTGTTTTATTTTAATTTGATGATAAAAGTGCCATGGAAAATTAGAGTTAGAATTATGGATATTTTAAGGAAGTTATTGATCTCTTACTAAAAAACAAATTTTAATAATAAATCAAAATTAATATTTTTAAATTTATTTTTTATACTCAATTTTTAATGTCTCTATCTTTATTCACAACTAAGTAGATATGTTTTCCCGTAAAAATAATTTTATATTATTATTAATATTTTTAATATTTTTTGTATTAGGTATTTTTAGATCACAGGATGCTTTCAAGAATGATTACAAAACGTTTGCTTTCCCAGGAGATGGACATGGTACGATTGCTGATTTCTATGGATTCAATAAAAGTCTTTACCAAGATGGACTTTGGCAATTATTAGTAGATCGTTGGTATCCAAATTTTGGTGGAGGTTATAGTGCTCCAAAACTCATGAATATATTTTGGAGATTTGTAGTATTTTCTCTTTCAAATTATGAACCTGATAATATTTATGATATTTGTGTAGTTTTACTATTTGTATTAAATGGAGTGAGTGCTTATCTATTAGCAAGGTATCTTAAAATAAATCCCTACTACTCCTTTATGTGTGCTTTATTTATAGTTAGTTTAAATAATTTTGACTTTAGAATTACTGGACACCTCAATTTAGCAGCATATTTTGGTTTTATAATAGCTGTTATATTTTTGTTTGAAGCCACAAAAAATCCAAACTCTTTAAAGAAAACAATAATACTCGGTATTGTAGTAGCATTCTCATTTACCACAAACGAGTATTATGGGTTATTTGTGCTTGAAATAAGTGTGATTTACTATTTTATTATTGTTTGGAGAAAAACATATTTAATATTCACATTGAAAAATGGAATTTATTGCGCATCATCTTTTTTTGTAACTTTAGCCTTTATTTATCCTTTTACGTTTCTGGGTCCATTAATTTCAAAGTTTGATATAAGTTTTTCTTATCCCTCACGGATAATCCATAGGTCAGAATATCTTCAATACGTACTATATAATCCACTTGAATTATTTACTTCAAATTTTGAACTTTTCACATTAATTAATGAATGGATAGCAAAAACAAATTATTTTTCACGTAATGGCGGAGAATTCTCTTATAGAATTGGTTTTAATATTATATTATTTTTTGCTTTATTTGTAATTTTGTACAGCATGTTATTTGGCAGAATCAAATTAAAGAACCTATTTCGTAAATTTTTACCGTTATTATTTTTGTATTTTTTAACAATTATTATATGTATTCATCCAGAACATCCAATTTTTGGTAATATTTCATTTGTTAATTTACATATTGAATATGGAACAGGTTTCAGAGTAAACGAAAGAGCAATGAATTTAGGAAATATTTTTTTGATTTTAATATTTGGAACAGTAATAAATGAGTTTTCAAGGAGTATTTTTAACACTTATTCTAACCGAATAGTAAAATTCATTTTACCACCTTTAATGATTTTACCATTCTTGGCTTCTATTGCTGATGCCAGATTTGTAAATTTTAGGCCATGGGACCGTTGGACAGTACAACCTATGCCAGAATCCATAAAATTTGTAAAAAAACTACAAGACCTTCCAAAGGGAATGACGATGGAGATACCTTACTATCCAGAAAATGTCCTTGTGGAAACAACATATATTCATGGCTTACATGCAGCATATCATGGTAATGAAATAGTAAATTTTATGTCTGGCAAAAGTTATAGAAATGTTGGGCTAAGTTGGTGGTCGCGCCAGGTCAATAATCCAAATATAAAAACTTTAGAAACTATCAAGAAAGCAGGCATCAAATACATCATTGTTTGGAATAACCCAGAGAAACTTCCTCATGCAAGTAATGTAAATTTTAACCCAATTTTTTACAGAAATGCTTTTGGACTAAAAAAATTATTTTCTGAAGAAATAGGGGATATATATGAAGTTATTGGTGTTAAAAATTTTAACCAAAAAGTGTTTGGAGAATTTATTAACAATACTCCGCCTCAAGGAAAGTATTCACATCAGTTGATGCATGTATTTAATTCAGATTTGAGGACTTTAGAAGTGAACAATAATTTAAAATTTATTTTGACGGAAAATGATATTAACAGGCCCATCTTGTCAGGACCTAATGAGGTTTTCGATAAAGGGAATTATCAATTCAGTTTTCGATTTGAAAAGACATTATTTACTAATAATGTTGATCCCTGTCTAAAATTGGAAATATTCTCTAAAGAAAATGGAATGTTGTCTGAAACTTATTTTACCGATGATGATTTGCAAAAAATAGGTAAACAAATTGACCATGAAATTTTTTTAAATACTTTAAGCACATTGGAATTTAGGATTGTGCCACTTTGTTTGGGAGAGGTTGTGTTCCGTGAAGTTTATTTTAAGAAAAAAGATATTGCTGCTTTATCAGGGGAAAAATGATTAATTTGGAGAGAATCAACAAATCTTTTGATTTACGTTACCAGAGAGATGATTTTACATTGAAAGAAGCCTTTGTCAGATTTTTAAGTTACTCGTTGCATTGGTTAAAATTCATAGATTTACGTGAACCTCCTCAATATGAAAATTTTGATCAGAAACTTGAACAAGAAAGCTTCTCCCCCATTATTAATGTCCTCAAAAACATTTCGCTGACCATTGATAGAGGTGAAACAGTAGCAATAATTGGTCGTAATGGGTGTGGAAAAAGTACTTTACTCAAACTCATAGCTGGGATTTATTTTCAAGATAGTGGAAAAATGGAAATAGACGGTCGAATAAGTCCGTTAATTGAATTGGGGGCAGGATTCCATCCAGAATTCAGTGGCCGAGAAAATGTTTTTGTAAACGGTCAAATACTTGGACTTTCCAAAGCTTATCTGAAAAAACGATATGAAGAAATTGTAGAGTTTGCTGGAATTGAGCAATTTATGGATTCACCGGTGCGCGTTTACAGTAGCGGTATGTACATGCGTCTGGCGTTTAGTGTTGCGGTAAATGTTGATCCAGACATTCTTTTGATTGATGAAATTCTGGGTGTTGGAGATTCTGATTTTCAACATAAATGTCAAAAAAAACTAGACGAATTCAAAAGCGAAAAAAAAACTATTATCCTAGTCACTCATGATCTTGATAAAGTTAGATCTTGGGCAACACGGGTTATTTACTTGAAAAGTGGAGAAATTGTTTTTGATGGACCTCCTGCAGAAGCTACGAAGATCTATCAGAAAGACGTTGATTCTGAAAGGCAAAAAGATGATTTGAGTGATACCCAGATTTTCTTCTCTTCATATCCAGAATTAGAGTCTTCCGTAAAATGGGGAAAAGTTTGCCAAGTAGAAGGACAAACTAGTGAAGAAAAAATGTGTAAAATTCTTGAACTGAATCCTGAATATCCTGGATTACATATGGTTTTTGATCATAGAATTATTTCAATTGGCGAAAATCTAATTTTTCGTCTCCTGAATAAAGAAGAGACTATTACATTATTTGAAAAGAATGTGACTCTAAGAGTATCTTCTTATGAATCATTAAGTAATTCAGAAAATGAGTTTTACAAACTGGATTGTCCTGACTTGTCAAATCTTGCACAAGAAGAATATCATTTACTTGTTATATCGCAGACTACCCACCACCAAGGCATCATTATTCTAAAATTTAATTTAATAATTCATCAAGACGAAAATCAAAGGGGCCTTATCAATCTTCCTTTCAAAATAGGAGTGCAAAATGACTCCCCTGTTTGAGTTTAATCGGAAACTATTCGGAAGTTTATACCAGAGACGACGAATAATTTGGGCTCTAGCCATAAGAGAACTCAAAGTACGATACAAAGGTTCGTTACTAGGATTTTTCTGGACTTTTATGAACCCACTAATTTTGATGGTTATTTACTCAGTTGTTTTTACTTCGATTTTCAAAACAAATATCTCTCATTATGAAGTTTACGTCTTTTCTGGGATATTGATGTGGAATGCCATAAGTGGATGCCTTAATGATGGGGCTGCTTGCATTGTGCAAAACACAGCATTGATAACTAAGGCAGCCTTACCTCCGGAAATATTCCCTATAAAAGTTGTCTTAACCCATTTTTTAAATTACCTATTAACGTTACCTCTTCTGTTCGGATTCAGCTTATTAAGAGGACTTTCTCCAACATTTTACTCTTTGCAATTATTTTTCTTAATTCCAATTGCAATGTTTTTCATGTTGAGTATTGTTCTAGGTATAAGTGTCCTTGGAGCATTTTATAGAGATATTCAATATTTAGTTAATACTTTATCATTTGCTCTCTTTTTTACAATTCCTGTTACATATCCCATTTCAATTCTACCTGAAAAACTTCAAAAAGTGTTGATGCTCTCTCCTTTAACACAACTAATTCAAATGAATGCTGAAGCAGTTTTTTTTGGTAAGATAATCAATACTGGCATTTTGATAGCTACACTTTGTATGACAGTTATCTTTATTATAATTTCATTGATGATCGTACGAAAATTTCACACTCGAATTGCTGAACGAATCTAATGGTAGATTATAAACATCAAGTATTAATTTGGGTTAGTTCTTTTGCTTTCAGCATTGCACTTTTAACTACTGTCTTTAATGCTACAAATCCAGATTATAATTTCCCAGGGATATCAGAAACACTTCTGATTGGCGTTTCTTTCTTATCAGTGGCAAACAGCTTGTTCATAGGCAAAACCCTTACACAAAGAGAGTGGATTCTTGGAGGAATTTTATTTTTTCTGATTGGAACACTAGCCATTCGATATTTATTTGGATGGAATGACGCAGAAACGATTCCATCTAGAAGATGTATTTGGATGCCTGGATATTTCGCCAAACTTGAATGTTTGCTTCAACTCCCATTCAAATCGCATCATGGACTACGGCAAATCCTATTTCATATCACAGCTCTTTCGGTTTTCATAGGATTTGCTTCCCTCTCACGAATGACTGGTGTCTTGCGCCCTTGGCTAGTTATACCATTGGCAATACCTGCTGTTTTTATTGCGATTAGTGTGATAATTCCAATTTACTATGATCCCAAATTTAGTTTGACAGGACATAATTTTGTCTATAGTCCCTATGAAATTCAACGTGGTAAGGGGATTATAGCAAATCCTAGTTGGCTATGGCCATGGCTTACTCCTATTATGGGGATGAGTTTAGCATCTATTTTCTCTAAAAAATGGATTTTAAAAGGAATTGGATTAATACTGTTTTGTATTTGTGCTTGGGCTTCTATTTCTGTAATGCAAAGGGGGGGATATTTAATTATTGGAGTTTTCATTTCTACATTAATCATTTTGTTTTTATATCGTATTGGTAAAAATTGGTCAAAGATATATAGTTTGCTTATACCTAGTATCGGATTAATAGCAATATGTTATTTGGTTTTCAATTCATCACGCATACAGATTTTTTTGAATTTTTTGCAAAATGTAGGTTTTGTGGTTCGTCCAGAATTTTTTCATCTCTTATCTCCTGACAGGTTTTTATCTATTGAAAGATTTAAAATGTGGGATATAGCTTGGCATGAATCTATCCAAGAAAATTTTTGGTTAGGAACAGGATATGGAACATGGTTGCGTGAATTTTCTATACTTCCTGGGTCTAAAAATATTAGTTTTGACACGGCTCACAACCTTTGGATACAACTAATTTTTGAACTGGGAGTAATTCATGCGGTTGCAATAGTAATAATTCTTGGTGTTTTGGTAATAACGACGTTAATTTATAAAAATTCTCATCAACCATCCTTAAAAATCGGAGGATTATTTCTGACGATTGGTTTTTTTGTTGCCAGTATATTGCAAGAAATTGATTATATTCTTCCAGTATATTTACAGTTTGCAGCCTTTGCAGGAATTTGTTTTGGTGGAAATAGTTATCCTTATAGTCTCAACAAACTCTCTCCAATAAATCAGTTTAGGCCTTCAAATAAAAATGGTAATCAAAGATTAAAAACTAATAAAATTGCCTGGATTATGGTAGGGGTTGGTTCAATGGGAGTTTTGAGCGCATTTTATTATGCTTCATCTATTTCTTGGGGAGGTAGCACTTTTGAACCAACACAACAGGCATTTAATCGTTGGTTTCGGCCAGTGGGAGTTATTGCAGCTGTTCCAGATAGGCGTAATAGAGAATACTCTATTTTTTGGAGTGAACACAATCTGTTTGAAAAGAGAAAATTTATAACCTCTAAAAATTTCCCAGATATTTGGATACAAGAGAATGCAATATTTCTTAAAAATGGTTCTATATGGAATCCAAATCAATTTTGGTATGAAAGCCAAAATAAAATTTACCATTCTCAAAGATTAGTTAGTTTCGCATTGCATCAACCGCATGGCCAAACAAATTCCGTTATGTTAGCCGAAAATGGGATGTATTCTTGGGAATTTGGAGGAATAGGTGAGGACGGAGTGAAAGTTGGACGATGGTGTAAGAAGCAATGTAATTTTCTTCTATACCATCCAAACATAAAAAACCAACCACACGGAGTTAGGCTTCAAATGCCTCTACCAGGGTTAAATGAAAATCATCCAGTGAAATTATTTCTAGAAATGGAATCTATTTCGAATGAAATACCTCCTAATTTCTCAGAAAAAATTATACAACAAATGATAAAAAAACCATTTACAAAGAATTCCGCTAGGAAAGAGCTTGTTTTTAGCAATCCAGAAGTCATTCATCAATTGCCCATAAAATTACGACCACATCAAATATGGTTAATTTCACTTAAAACAGACAGAACTATTATACCTAAAGAACTTGATCAGAAAAGCACGGATGGTAGAGAATTAGGGGTAAGAGTTTTTTTTTGAAAGAACAGGATTAATTTTTTTTGGCATGGAATAATTTGTAATCACCCCAAGATTCAAATTTAACAGATTCAATCCCACTGTATTGGAAAAGTAATTCAATCTGTTTTAGGTTAAAATGGTTTTTAAATCTTGGATCTGGCCAACTATCTTCATTTTTCTGCGATAATATCATCCCTGTAAAAGACCCTCCTGGTGATATTGCTGAACTCGCTCGACTGAGCATAATCATTGCTTGTATTGGAGTAAGGCGTTCTATTATTGAGGAAATCCAAATCAAATCAAATTCTTGTTTGACTAGCCTAGCTGATGCATCAATTGCTGAAGATCTGAGAACAGTTACCTGCTCGCTCTCAACAAGTTCATTGTCATCATTATAGCGAAAAAGATCAGATGTATCGTCAATAATTGTGACTTTTGCGTCAGAGTGTAAATGTTTACGAACTGCATTCCATTCATGATTGTTGTCTCCCGGGAACATAAATATTGATTTTGCCTGTGAAACTATATTGATCATTAATTCTGGAATTGAGGGTGGGATTGGATAATGTTTTTTAAAAGTTTCTAGTGCAGCCTCAATCTCTCCAGAACCTGCAAGTAGGCTTGCTTGCTCTAATTTGATATTTACTAAACGAGGAGGGAGACCATGAAGTCGCCAATTAATATGTGACTCTAGAATATTTAGTCTTTCCCAAAGCGCTGCCATTCTATTGTCGACTGGTTGTGAACGAGGGAAAAGAGTTATTTCTTCTATAATAGCAGCAGTGTCTGAAGCTCCTAAAAATTTCCAAATAATTCTTCGAATAAAAAAAATTAAAGGGCGAGCAAACGAGAGCTGTCTAGGGAGTTTTGCCATAGGGGTAAACTCTTAAAATATAAATAAAAAAATAAGTTTAATAAATAATTTCTAAATACTAACATATAGTAATGATCAAACCAAACCATTTTAAAACGGAAAATGTGAAAATAGGCATAGATCTTCATAATTTATCTTTGAAAACAGACTCGAATGTTCGTACAGGAATTCAGCAAGTAGTTTTTAACTTGTTGGAAGCTCAATACTTGATGAGAAATAAGACTAAAAATATTCCAATTGAACTCGTACCTATACCTATGCTTCCTAAACCTCCAGAGTCATGGTCACGCTTCACGAATTTAATGGATACAAATGTAAACAATTCTTCGTTTGTCTTAAAATCAGTTTCAGAAGAACTAGGGGTGCCTTTACAAGAACTTTGGAATGACAAAACAATGGAAGATAGTCAAAATTGGACAGAAGAGAAATTTTACAAAATTGTTTCTACTTTAGATTGGCTGGTTTTTATACCATTGAGCGAATTTCGCCACGTTGCAGAAGAAGCTAAGAGGCTTAATCCAAGTTTAAGAATTGCGGTATTAGTTTATGATATAGTAGCACTAATTCGAACTGAATTAGTTGCTGATGGAATGCCACATTGGTTTTTTTGCACACATATTTTAGGAATTCGCCATTTTGCCGATGTCTTGTTTACGATTTCACGTCACACCGCCTTTGACTGCATGAACGAACTTGGAACAATTTTAGGCGCTCATGTCTCTATAATTGCAACTCCATTACCATCAGAAATTCCATTAATTGTGGAAGAAAAGCCATCCTTTTTGAAAAGCTTTGATATAGCTAAAAACTTTTATTTTATCTGTTTAGGAACTATTGAACCCCGTAAAAATCTTAGTTTGGCAATTAATGGATTTTTGCGATTTAAGCAAATATTTCCTAAATTGGCCGAAAATTTCAAGATGATCTTAATTGGAGCCTCAGGGTGGAGTAATGAAGATAAAATATTGTCAAAAAAAATTCAGGATAAGCAAGAATACTTTATCTTGCCTGGATATTTACCTCGAGCAGAGATCGAGCAATTGATACGTCATGCTAATGCTTTGATCATGCCCTCGCGTTATGAAGGATTCGGGATGCCACTTTCTCTGGCTCGTGAATTAGGTACAAAAGTCATCACTTGTCACAACAGTTCACTTCCGGAAGCTGCTGGCTTTGACGCCACTTACGTTCCGGTGGATTCTCCAGATACTTTAGCTCTTGCACTTGCACAACATGCTTACAATCAGGATTCTTTTAAGGGAAAACCAATTTCGTTGTATGCCCGTAACAAAGAAATACGTCAAGAATGGCAAAATATTCTTGAGCGCTGGGTGGAGACTTTCTCTTCATTTAAGAAAAATATCAATCATGAAAGTAGTAATCTGCACCGAACTCCAAACCGTTTGAAAATCTGTATAGATGTCCACAATCTATCCATTGATCCTAAAAAACTGGTAAAAACAGGCATCCAAGAAGTTAACTTTCAATTATTAAAATCATTAGCTTTATTGAGATCAGAATTAGCTGACATTGTGGAAATTATTGCTATTCCTATTTTACCTAACTCAACAAAGTATTTTAGCTTCTTCAAACCTACTTTTAATTGTTCTCCGAAATTACTGCAACAAGTTGAGCTGGAAATCAGTAAGGAAACTGGCATATCTGGGAATGACCTATGGGGATTTGATTTGGAATCAATGAAATATAATATAACTCCTATGGATTTCTGTAAGTTAGTCTCTGATACAGACTGGTTTTTTGTGACGAGTCAGTATGACATTCGAAGATGTTATAAAAAACTTAAAGAATCCTCACCAAAGGTAAAAATTTCATATCTAATTTACGATTTGATACCTGCTCTATTTCCAGAACTGGTTGTAAGAGGATTAGATACATGGTTTACTTATGAATATTTAAGGAGCATCAGGAATTATTCATCACTAGCTTTGACAATTTCCAGAGCAAGTGCTCTGGATTTTCTAAATCATACTGAAAGTGAAGAACTTCCGTTCCCTGTTTACTCGAGATTATTACCCCTTAAACAAAATAATTCATCATCTGAAACGAAATTTTCTGCAAATAGGTTAAACTTCAAACTTCCCGCAAAGAATAAATTAACTCCAGGGAAATATTTTCTATTGCTTGGAAGCACAGACCCTCGGAAAAACACCGCAAACACAATTAAAGGATTTACACGCTTCCACCATATTTACAAAGCGAAAGTTTCTGACATTAAATTGGCAATTGTGGGCCCTAAGCATTGGAGATCAAAGGAAATTGAAAATGCTCTGGAACAAGCACGTGAAGAATGTGATATAGTAGAAATAAGTTATGTCCCAGATGATGTTATGCATTCATTGGTAAAAAACAGTTCAGGTGTATTGATGCCTAGCCTCTATGAAGGATTTGGTATTCCTTTGGCTTTGGCACGAAGTTATGGTATTCCTACATTGACTGCCAGTAACTCAAGTTTAGTCGAAGTCACCGAAGCAAATAGCATTTTTGTTGACCCCGGCAGTAAAGATAGCTTGGCTTTAGGCATGTATGAATTATTGCAACAACCATTTCAAAATATTTCTATGAAGGACGATTGGTTAAGCTATACTCGTGATTTAATTCAGCTTCATCTGCAAGAATCGACTAATATAAAATTAGATAATACATCAAATTCAAGAGTTGCATGATTTCAATAATAACTGTTACATATAATAATTTTGAGGATTTGAAACGCACTCTGAATTCTTTAAAAAGAGTCGAAGGCATTGAAAAAATCGTTGTGAACGGGGGTAAATGCACCAAAACAAAGGATTATTTATGTCAATTTGATGGAATCGATATCTCTGAACCTGACAAAGGAATTTCAGATGCATTTAATAAAGGAGTATCTCACGCAAATGGAGACTTGGTAATGTTTCTTAATAGCGGTGACGTCCTATTGTCTAGGGATTATCTGCATGAAGCGGAAAAAATAATAAATTTTAATCCAGAAATATCTTTTGTACACTCTGATTTAGTTTTCGAAGACCGAATAAGTGGTGATATTCGATTAACAGCATTACAGCCTTTTTTCTTCAAAGCGCCTCCACTGGGAAGGGGAATGCCCTATCATCACCAATCCATGATCGTAAGAAAAAAAGTCTTTGAGAAAACAGGATTGTTTAAATTGCAATACAAAATCAGCATGGATTTTGACTGGGTATGTCGTCTACACAAAAATGGATTAGGTGGTTTTTATTGGAATAAAGAACCCGTTGTAAAAATGGATGGTGGAGGTATTTCTGCTCTTAAAGAACATTTAGTAATATTAGAGTCCCTGCAGGCACTTAAAGAAAATAAGCTTCTAACTATAAAAAATCTTTACGGAATTTCAGTTCGGACTATATTTTACTTTGCTCGACGCATGATGGAATTGTTGGGAATGGCAGAAATTCTAGGGAAACTAAAAAAGGAGAAACATAAATTGCTTTGGCAAAGATCAAGAGCTATGGCAATCAAGAATAATTTTTCTGCAATTCTCATGGAACCAAGGATTATTTTTCCTGCCACTTTTTTACAGAATTGGAAACAATTGCCACAAAAAAAAATCGGACTAAATGGTTTGTTGATCCATGACTACCCAACCGGGTTAAGTCGTTACAGCTATGAACTGATCCGTAGAATTATGACTCAATTAAGGGGTAGAAGCATTGCATACTCAGCATCACCTGAATTGAGCATGGAGTTCCCAGAATCAACAACTGGAGCGGTTCCTCCTTTCCGTTATCCTGCAAATTTCAGATCGAATAGTATTCGACTAAGTTGGGAGCAGGTAGGTCTCCGATATGCTTGCTTTAAAGACAAGCTCGATTTACTATATTCTCCAATTGCAGAAGGAATTTTATTCCCTAGACTCCCACAAATTATTACTGTTCACGATCTGCTACCTTTCCACTATCCCAGTCTACTACCACGTTGGGTACCTTATTATGAATATTTTCTTCCCTCTGTCATTAAGGGAAGTACTGCTGTCGTATGTGTTTCTGAATTTACACGTCAGGAGGTTCTTAATCGCTATTCGAACATTCCTGCTGAAAAACTAATAGTCATTCATGGAGGAGTGGATTTAGATAGGTTTCGTCCATGCTCTCCGGGAGTGATCAAAAAAAAATATAACCTCAAGGATTATCTATTGTGTGTAGGTGAAGTAAGACCTTATAAGAATCTTGAAAATGTAATAAGGTCATTGGCTTTATGTCCTGATGGACCTCAATTAGCAATATCTGGAAAAATATTTGGCGAACATAAATTAAAATTAGAAACCCTTGCCAACTCACTAAAAATTGAAAACAGGGTTGTATGGCTTGGGTATGTACCAGATGATTTGCTACCAAATCTTTATACTGAAGCTATGGCCTTTATTTTCCCAAGCTTATATGAGGGTTTTGGACTGCCGATACTTGAGGCGATGGCTTGCGGCTGTCCTACTCTAAGCTCAAATCGTTGCAGTCTGCCTGAAATAGGGGGGGAAGCTGTCCATTATTTTAACCCAACTGATCTAAACGAAATAACTGAATCAATCCGGAAAATTTGTGAAGATTCAGAATTTCGGCATTCTCTTGGAACGCGTGGTCCCGAACAGGCTAAAAATTTTAATTGGGATTCCTCCTTCAAATCTCACATGGACTTGTTCGAAACAATTTTGAATTAAATTGTTCACGCAATCTCAAACTTCACAAAATTAATGATTCAATTTTTGAGTAATAAAGGATTCCGCAAATATTTTGCAAACACTTCTTGGCTTCTTGGAGAAAGAGTCTTTCGTATGACAATTTCTCTATTTGTTGGAATTTATGTGGCTCGTTATCTGGGACCTGAGCGTTTTGGTTTACTGAGTTACGCTCTAAGCTTTGTTTGGCTATTCAGCTCCCTAGCTTCATTAGGTTTAAACGATATTCTTGTAAGAGAATTAGTAAATCAGCCTGAAAACAGTCAAAATTTAATCGCAACTGCTCTTTGGCTAAAAGTATGCGGTTTTGGTTTAATGGGCCTTACCGTTACGGTAGTACTTATATTTAAATCAGAGGATCAACTAACATTATTGTTGATTTCTATAATTATATTAGGATTCCTATTTCAGGCTACAAATGTTGTAGAGTTTTATTTTCAAGCAAAAGTTCAATCTAAATTTATTGTTCGGACACAAGTTGTTCAATTATTAATAACTTCAATTTTCAAAATATATTTAGTCTGGAGTAAAGCTAGTTTGCTTTGGTTTGCATTAGCATTAATGCTTGATCAAGCTCTAATTGCTATTTTGTTTTTGTATTTGTACAAATGGAAGGTAAAAAAATTTCCTTTTCTTTACTTTAATTGGGAAAAGACAAAGTTGCTAATCAGAGACGGATGGCCATTAATTTTTACTGGTATGGTTGTTTTGGTATACATGAAAATTGACCAAGTAATGCTTAAGGAAATGCTGAATACAAAAGCAGTTGGAGTTTATGCTGCAGCAGTGAGACTTTGTGAAACTTTGTATTTTATTCCAACCGCTCTTATGGCTTCTCTTTTTCCTGCTGTTGTTTATGCAAGAAAAAAAAGTGAAAAAATGTATGAACAGAGAATCCAAAAACTCTATGATTTAATGGTTTGGGGGTCTGTTATAATTGCTATTCCGACAACACTAGTTTCTAATTGGATTATTTTGCTTCTTTATGGATCAGATTTTCAGGAAGCAGCTGATGTTCTTCGTATATATATTTGGGCACTAGTTTTTGTATCACTTGGTGTTGCTAGTTCAAAATGGTTAGTTGCAGAAAACCTTCAACATTATTCATTTTACATAACAACCCTTGGAGCGATAGTAAACGTGGGATGCAATTTGTGGCTTATCCCTATACACGGCATCAAAGGAGCTGCTATTGCAACATTATTAGCTCAAGGGACAGTATCCTTTTTAGGTTTGTCTTTTTTTGGTAAAACGAGAAAGAATTGTTGGAAAGTGATAAATTCCTTAAACGCATATGGTGCTTACAAAAGAATCTTTCATTAACTAAGTTGTAATTAAATGTTGATTCAAAGTAAGGGTATTTAAGTCCTAATCTCCAAACTTACTGGCACTTTTTTAATTTTGAATAAGGCAATTAATATACCATAAATTTTCTCATCAATTAAAAAAATACGTCTTTTAAAATTATGATTTAAATATGGATTCCAATCTTAGTCACTTAGAATTTCTGGAAGCTGAATCAATTGAAATTATAAGAGAAGCCATTGCTGGAGCTAAGAATCCAGTAATGCTATATTCTATAGGTAAGGATTCTTCTGTGATGCTTCAATTAGCTTTAAAGTCATTTTATCCTGCATCGCCACCCCTTCCCCTTCTACATGTAGATACAACATGGAAATTCAAGGAAATGTATAATTTTCGTAATCAAATTGCTCGCGATTCAGGAATGGAACTGCTTGTACATACCAATCAAGAAGGCGTAAAAGCAGGAATAAGTCCATTTACCCATAGTTCAAACTATTATACGGATGTGATGAAAACTCAGGCACTTCGTCAAGTCCTGGAAATAGGGGGTTATGATGTCATTTTAGGGGGGGCCAGAAGGGATGAAGAAAAATCTCGTGCCAAAGAACGCGTTTTCTCTTTTCGTTCTGAGGGTCATAACTGGGATCCTAAAGCTCAGCGTCCTGAACTATGGAATCTTTATAACACTAAGCTTAATAATGGACAAACCATGAGAGTTTTTCCACTTTCAAACTGGACTGAGAAAGACGTCTGGCAATATCTTCTGCAGGAAAAAATCTCAATTGTTCCTTTATATTTCGCAAAAGAAAGGCCCATAGTATATCGGAATGAAACTTTGATAATGGTTGATGATGAAAGAATCCCCTTGGAAACCGGAGAAAAACCACAAATGAAATCCGTTCGTTTTCGTACCCTAGGGTGCTATCCCTTAACAGGTGCAATTGAGAGTAATGCCTCTACATTGGAAGAAATTGTTCTTGAAACAATGAAGGCTAAAACCTCAGAGCGAGAAGGACGTCTCATTGATAGTGATGAAGCAGGCTCAATGGAAAAGAAAAAGCGAGAAGGATATTTTTGAGAAAAATTTAAAATATTTTTTATCGATTGAATAAATAATTGATCTATAAATGAATTTTAAAATTAAGGATTCGTCTTTGAATATGAAAATTATTTTTATTAAAACTAGCTCCAGTTAATCCATCCGTGTCGATGAAAAATATTAGCGAGTTTCTTTTAAATCAATATCAAAAAAAAACTTTGAGACTCATTACTTGTGGAAGCGTTGATGATGGTAAAAGTACTCTTATAGGCAGACTTTTGCATGAATCACAGAATGTGTTTGAGGATCAACTAAAATCTTTGGAGAAGGATTCAGAAAAATTTGGAACTCATAAGAATGAATTAGACTTTTCTCTTCTGGTTGATGGTTTAAAAGCAGAACGTGAGCAAGGAATCACCATTGATGTCGCCTACCGCTTTTTTGAGACAGAACATCGGCGATATATTGTTGCAGACACTCCAGGACATGAACAATACACCCGTAATATGGCCACAGCTGCATCAAATGCAGAACTAGCTATTCTTTTGGTTGATGCTCAAAAAGGTATTCTCGCACAAACCAGAAGGCACTACCGAATTGTCACTTTGATGGGTATCCGCAATTTAGTAATAGCAGTTAATAAGATGGATTTAGTTCAATATAAAGAAAATGTTTTCCAGAAAATAGATTCAGACTTTCGAAACCTTGTTTTGGATCATGATTTGAATCAAATTCAGGTTATCCCGATATCTGCAACTAAGGGAGTAAATATAACTGAAAATGATCAAACAATTTCATTTTACTCTGGACCAAGCCTTTTAGAATATCTTGATCAGCTTCAAATAAGAAATTCCTCAAATAATCTGAAGGTTCCGAGCTCTCAAGAATCATCATTTCGTATGCCTGTTCAGCGAGTAATTCGTCCAGATGAATCCTATAGAGGTTTTAGTGGAAGAATAGCATCAGGTTCGGTGAGTAATGGAGATTTAGTAAAGATCCTACCTTCAGGAGTTCAATCAAGTGTGCGTTCAGTTGATTTCTGGAAAAATTCTATATCTAATGCCTCAAAAAATACTTCAATTACACTTACATTGGAAGACGAGGTTGATGTAAGCCGTGGTGATGTTATCTGCGCATATGAAGACCCTCCTGAAATAGCAGATCAATTCCAAGTCGATCTAATTTGGATGTCAAAGGAACCACTTATACCTGGAAGACAATATCTAATGCGCCTTCATCAACAGGAGGTTAACGCACAAGTAACTCGGATCCGTTTCAAAGAAGAGATTGAAACTGGTAAACACCTGGCAGCAGAAACGCTTGAAATGAATGAGATCGCCCAAATAAATCTTTCAACCAATCGGCCAGTTGTATTTGAACCATATTCCTCTAACCGTTTGATGGGGGGGTTCATAATTATTGACAAAATGAATTTCGATACAGTAGGGGCTGGTATAATTAAATTTGCACTGCGACGTTCTTCTAATATTCATTGGCAAAAACTCCAAGTTAACAAAGTACAGCGTGCGAAACAAAAAATGCAAACTCCAAAATGTCTCTGGTTCACAGGTCTCTCTGGATCAGGAAAATCAACGATAGCATCTCTTGTCGAAAAGAAACTCCATGCAGACGGCATTCACACATATTTGTTGGATGGAGACAATATTCGTCATGGACTCAACAGGGATCTTGGATTCACCAATGAAGATAGGGTTGAAAATATGCGTCGTATTTCTGAGGTGGCAAAACTAATGGTTGATGCAGGATTGATTGTAATTGTAAGTTTTATTTCTCCATTTAGGGCAGAGAGACAGATGGTACGCGAATTGTTTGATCCAAGCGAGTTTTTAGAAATTTTCGTCGATACGCCTTTGGAAGAATGTGAAAGAAGAGATACAAAAGGCCTTTATGCCAAAGCAAGGTCGGGGAAATTGAAAAACTTCACTGGTATAGACAGTGTCTATGAACCACCTGAAAGTGCAGAGATTAAGTTAAATACTATAACATCTAAACCTGAGAAATGTGTTGATATGATTTTAGAAAAAATTAATATTTTTTGACTAAACTTCTATGTGAATTTTTTTATCTTAAACCCAGCATAGTTAGATAAGGCTTTTTGTATTGTTTCCTCAAATATTTTATGTGAACCAAGAATTAAAATTGAATAGAAATGAAAATAAAATAATCTCTATGAGTAATTTTGACTTTACTAGATCATAAAGACATTTTTTAAACATATAATTTCTAAGGAATATGGGAAACAATTTAACCCAAGATTTCAAACCACCAACCAAACTCAATACGGCAGTACTGTTTTTAGTATTTAATCGCATTCAGACTACAAAGCTAGTTTTTGAATCAATAAAGAAAGCAAAACCCCCAAGACTCTATATTGCTGCAGATGGACCCAGAGAAAACTATGATAGAGAAAATGAAAAAGTAGAATCTGTAAGAAATTATATTTTGGAAAACATAGATTGGAATTGTGAAGTAAAAACATTTTTCCGAAATCAAAATCTTGGTTGCCGTCTGGCAGTAAGTCAAGCCATAGACTGGTTTTTTGATTATGAGACCAAGGGAATAATTTTAGAAGATGATACAAAACCATCAGAACAATTTTTTCAATTCATCAATTTTGGCTTGCACAAATACAAAAATAGAACAGAAATAGGATGTGTTTGCGGATATAATCCCTTAAAACCAAAACTTGACAAAACAGATAGAATTATAATTGCTAATTATCCTCATATATGGGGTTGGGGTACATGGAAAAGAGTCTGGGATAAGTATCATATGAAAACTTTTAATCATTTCTATAAAGTAAGAACTTTATACCAACATATTAAACATCTAAGAGGGGCGATATGTATTTCTCGTATTTTAAAAGGTGTGGAACAGGGAGAAATAGATACTTGGGATGCACAATTTGGATTTATGTTTTCTAATTATAAATTTAAAGCAGTTTATCCTCCAATAAATTTGATCGAAAATATTGGAATTGGAAATTTTGCAACCAATACAAAAGAACTGAAAAATATAAATAAAATTTCGACTGTAAAATTGAATTTTCAAAATCTAAAAGAATCGTATGATGAATTATTTGAACAAGAAAGGTTTAATATTGAATATCCAAATATCTACAATAGATTTATTTTCAAATGCAGGAAATTTTTGAAAAATACATAGAGAACTCATTTGACAGTCATCAGCAGGCAAATTTTAAGTTTCACCAATTTGAATTAAATTATAAGAAATTTTTTAAAAAAGGTGTCTCCTTAAATACTCTAGATATAGGAGTTGGTCGGGGTGAAATGCTTAGTTGTATGAAAAAATGGGGGCACAATTATCATGGTATTGATATTTCACCTTCTACAGTTGAGTTTTGCAAAAAATTAGATTTATCATGCGAACTGGTAGACGATACTGAGTTTTGGCTTAATGATCATCAAAAACAATTTGATATAATAACTTGCTTAGATGTTTTGGAACACATACCAAAAGATCAGTTAATTTCGTTTCTAAAAGGAATATTTAATTCATTGAAAATTGGTGGAATTGTAATTTTTCAAGTACCAAACCTTCAATCTCCATTTGGATATTTACACCACTTTAACGATATTACACACATTAATGGATTTGTAGAGCATAGTCTCAATCAAGTTTTATTATCTGCTGGATTTAAAAATACATCCTGTTATGGATTTGAGGAGTTATATGAAAAAACACCTAAGGTTTTTACAAAAAAAATTCTACGATTTTTTTTTAGAAAAATAGTTAGATTTTTACGGACAATAAATGCTAACCCAAATCCAGAAATACTTGATCCAGTGTTTTTTACTGTAGCAAATCGAGAGGGATAATTTCAACCTAATCTATTAGAGTAAAATATTGAAGCAAACAATTATTACCTTTTGGACTGGTTATCAATCAGAATAAATTCTCACTATCTTTGCAAAAAATATCAGATTATCAATTTTATTACATAAAATTAAATTCTGAGCTGAGAATAACCTATTTAGTTTTAATAAGTACAACGTTATGAACTGAGTAGTAATTTGAAAGACTAAAGTTCAAGTATTAATGACTCTCATCAAACCATCCCTGATATTTGTAAAGGCACTACTGTTTTTCTTATTTGATAGTTTAGCACTGTCTAATGTCCGATCTTCTGGTAGTAATCAACTAAAATTGATACTTATAATTCGCCAAGATGCGATTGGTGATTTTGTGATGTGGCTGGATACCGCAAAGGAATACCGAAAATTATATCCTCCTGAGAAATACGAATTAGTGCTAATTGGCAATGAATTGTGGTGTAGTTTAGCAATGCAGCTTCCATACTGGGATAAAGTTATTCAAGTAAATGTAAAACAATTCAAAACTTTTTCTAGATACCGTTGGAAAATGCTAAGGAAAATCCGCAAATTGAAGATTGAAACAGCAATACAGCCCACTTTCTCTCGTGAATTTTATAATGGTGATGCATTAATTAGAGCTAGTCGGGCCCGTCGAAAAGTTAGTTCTGACGGAGATATGAGTAATCGGAATTGGTTAAAAAAGATTTTGTCGGATCGCTGGCACACAGATTTAATACCAGCCTCTCCCGATCCCATGACAGAATTAGAAAGAAACGCAGAATTTTTTTCAGGGCTTTCAAGTTCTCCATACTTCGCCAGTTTCCCTAGGATAAAGATCCCCAAATTTCTCATAACTTCAGAACTTAAAGATCAAACATTTTACGTGCTTGTACCTGGGACAAGTGGAAGTGTTTTAGGGAAAGAATGGCCCCCCTCATGTTTCTCAAGTCTTGCTACTAAAGTATATAAACAAACTGGCTGGAATGGTATTATTTGTGGAGTCAAAAAAGAGCATTTTTTGGGAGAACAAATTAGAGAACTATCTAAAGCTCCTCTTCAAAATTTATCCGGCCAGACATCGTTACCAGAATTAGCAGGTTTGTTAAGCAAAAGTCGACTTACGATTAGTAATGACACCGGCGCAGTTTTCATATCCTCTGCTGTAGGAACTAAGTCAGTATGCATTTTAGGAGGCGGTCATTTCGGCCGCTTTTTGCCTTATCCTGATATAAATGGTCAAGAAAACAACATGGAGGTGGTTTTTCACGAAATGCCTTGTTATGGTTGTAATTGGCAGTGCATATATAAGATGAAGAAGGGAGAACCTACTCCATGTATCTCGAATGTTAGAGTTGATGATGTATGGAATAAAATAAAACCATTACTGAATGAATAATATTTATTATTTTCTCCCTCTATTTTTATTATTTCGTATCCTTACATCGTCTTAAAATAGTTATAGTTTTTTATAACAAATGTAATTTTTCTAGAATTTTAGATGTATCCTTAGTTCAAATTTTTGCTCATCCATGAATTTTTTTGAGGAAAAACCTATTTAATTTAAAATTATGTACAATTTTCATTGTATTAGGGTCACAATATAACGTTTCCTGATATAAGGGTTCAAATATATTATAGTTTTGGAATACTAAATTTTTAAATCAAAAATATTTATGTTGAATGCACTACCGAAAAGTAAAGATATTTTGGAAAATCCGATGGGATTTCCCATTTCTTTCGAACTACCAATAATTAAAGATCTTACTAAATATAAAAATACTCTATATGCTCCAGCACACGTGACTACTAATTGGGAAGGCTATAAAACCCATTTGGCTTCAGTACTTCCATCTTTTCATCCCAAGGTCTTGCTAATGGCTCATGATATGAGCGAGATTGAGAATATTACATTAATGTCATTAGGTGGAGTAATTAGAGAAATGAATGGAGTTCCCTATTACTTATTGGTTGGACCTAACAATATTCATCTCACTTTTGAAGCAATAGAAAAAAATCAGCCAGAATGGCTCGGAATTAGCCTTTATACAGGATTGACAAAATATGTCTTCGAATGGATTGTTAAATATAAAATTGATAAAGCTAGATCCATTACAAAGAAAAATATTTTGGATTTTAAAACTGCAGATAAACTCTTAAAAGGAATGGTTCGAGAAGCTAAAGGGCCTGTTTTTGAGGGTAATAAATTGGTTTATGCTCCAATCGTTATTGGCGGGCATTATAATAACTACAACTTTAAAGATTCATGGGATAGAGGGGGAGAATATATCGTTCGAGGAAAAGGGATAAATATTTTCAGAGATATATTACTGGGTCTATATGATCCAGGGATTTATCATGATCCTATGCCCTACGCTAATATTCCTAGAATGGACAGAGAAAATTTTTATAGGGATACTTTTGAATTTTCGGATAAAACAAAAAAATATGCGTTAAGTAAGATTAAATCAGTCTTGACTGCTTTAGGATGTAGTTATTCATGTACTTATTGTTATGTGAGCTCTCTAATAGATAATTTACGTGAAGCATATAGCGAAGTAGGCGTGAGGCCCCCTAGTATTATTCAAGACCGATTGATAGAAACCGTTGTTCAAGAAGGAGAAGAGATACTTGCTTTGGATAAAATTTATGGTGTAAAAACAACAGCTGTATTTGATCAGGCAGATATTTCCTTAAATAATATGCATTGGTGGGAGCAGTTGAAAAATCTTTGGGTGGATAGGGTAGGAATACCTTTTTACATTCAGGCCAGACCCGCAATGCTAGCTGGGAAAAAAGGCAAGCAGAGAATTAAATTGATTTCAGATAAAGGACTTGTTGCAGGTATTTCAATGGCAATTGAGTCAGGGGACCCTAAAATTAGAAAACTCCTCCTCGATCGCCATGAAAGCAATGATACCATTCTTGACGCAATTAATAATGTAAAAGGAAGTAGCATTCCATTAAGAACACAGTGCATTATTGGACTCCCTGTATTAAGACCTTCCAAATTATTAAACCCAATTCAAAGCAAACTTTCACTGATTGACAAAGATGGACAAGAACATTATTACGATGATCCTATTCAAGAGTCTTTATCTTGTTTGGAACTTGTATGTAAATCATACTTCGGAAAAGAAGATTACTATTGGAACGCACTATACTCTCCTTTCCCAGGGACTCCATTAGGAGATTACGCAGTAGCTGCTGGTTTTGCAGATGATGATACGGATGCCCATGCATACCAATTTACAACAGATAGTGGGTTACATTGTTTCACAGGAATTACTCTAAAACGTCAAATTGCATTCAGTCAAACCTCCAATTTTTTTGCACATTTTAAAAATGGAAAAGATTTGATGGTTTTATTCCTTTACGGTAACAATAATTTCCAATTAATCGACTTTGCTGAATTTGTTGATTCCAAGCCTAAATTATTTAAACCGAAAGAGACTCAAAAACAGTATGGTATAATTCCAAATATTAACAGAACCCTGTTATTAAAATTTTTTGAGGAAGTCTATAATGATGAAGAAATAATTTTCAAATCAATAAATATAAAACTTATAGACTATTATCTCGCTTTATTGGACGGGCTAATCCTTGCTGCAAAAATTGCTGATAAATATTATGAGTTAAAAGAACAGGAAAAGACATTTAACCTGGCAAATCTTTACAGAGTGGAGCGTCTTCATTATTATGACAACAGTTATAACATGTCTTACATTCCCAAACGTTTTGAGGGCATTCTAAAACCGTTTGTTGATCATAGCCAAGTAAATGCCAATAAATTTAGCTAATCAATTTTTTAATTTACTAATAAGAAGATCTCTATTGAAAAGATTTACATTGTCCATACATTACTAAATGAGTAATGATACAGTCTAGGGAAATGTTAAATCTTTTCTTCCAAGCTAACCTTTTTCAAGCTGCCCCCTTAAATCATTAATTCTATCGCGTAGATCTGCAGCACGTTCAAAATTAAGAATTTCTGCCGCCTCCCTCATTTCTTGCTCCAATTCACTTATATTATCTTCCAAATTATTTATAGTTTCGTAAACAGGAGTTTCTTCAGTAACTTCGATCATTTCATCTAGTTCTATTGGAGCAAGCGATGGAGCAATTTTCCGATAAATGGTCTTTGGAACAACACCATGTAGTTGGTTGTATGCAGCCTGTTTTTGTCGGCGTTTTTCTGTTATGTCAATCGTGATTCGCATTGAATCAGTAGTTTTGTCAGCATACATAATGACACAACCGTTCGAGTTACGGGATGCTCTTCCACAAGTTTGAATCAGTGAGCGGACAGAACGTAAAAACCCTTCTTTATCAGCATCAAAAATTCCAACTAAAGAAACTTCAGGTAAATCCAGTCCTTCCCTGAGAAGGTTTATTCCAACTAAAACATCAAATTCTCCTGCGCGAAGATCGTGCAAAATTTTGCTTCGTTCAACAACGTCCACATCAGAATGCACGTATCTTACTCTGACATTCAAATCTTCATAATATTCTGTTAGATCTTCTGCCATGCGTTTTGTGAGAGTTGTTATTAGAACCCGTTCATTAAGCTTTGTTCTCAATCGGATTTCATGTAACATGTCGTCAACCTGTCCAAGTACCGGACGAATTTCAATTTTTGGCTCAAGCAAACCTGTTGGGCGTAATACAAGTTCTGCCATCTTACCTTTTGTCAATTCCAGTTCATAATCTCCTGGGGTTGCTGAAACATAAATTATCTGCTGTGGAAATTTTTCAAATTCTGGAAATTGAAGTGGGCGATTATCTATTGCGGAGGGTAAACGAAACCCATGCTCAACTAGAGTTGATTTTCTTGAGTAATCTCCTTTAAACATTGCCCGAAGCTGGGGAAGCGTCATATGACTTTCGTCAATAAATATCAGCGAATCATCCGGGAAATAATTCAGCAAAGTTGCCGGCGGTGTTCCTTCCTCCCTACGATCAATGATTCGGCTGTAGTTCTCAATTCCAGAACATGATCCAGTTTGTTCTATCATTTCAATATCATATTCTGTACGCTGGGTGAGTCGCTGTGCTTCCAGAATTTTATTCTGCGCGTTGAGATCCTCGAGACGTTTACGAAGCTCTTCTCGAATCAATTTTAATGTTTCTGGAACATGTTCAGCTGGGGCGGCATAGTGCGAGGCAGGATAAATTACAAAATGCTGGTAGGACATTTGCTTTTTACCAGTTAAGGGATCAAATCTTACAAGACTCTCAACTTCATTACCAAAGAGTTCAACTCGAATCGCCGACTCTGATTCAGCTAAATAAATATCAATCACATCACCCCGAACCCTGAAAGTACCTCTGTGGAAATCATGATCGTTCCTAGTGTATAATAATTCTACGAGTCTTTTTAGAATATACTGACGTGAAATTTGATCTCCCACTTTGAAAATAAGTAACATTTTTTCATATTTTTCTGGTGAACCAATTCCATAAATGCAGGAAACACTGGCTACAATCAAGACATCACGACGTTCAAGCAGAGAACGGGTTGCTGACAGACGCATACGATCCAAATCATCGTTTAGTGCTGTATCTTTTTCAATATAAAGGTCCCGGCTGGGAACATATGCTTCAGGTTGATAATAGTCATAATAACTGACAAAATACTCAACGGC
>PAZT01000058.1 GCA_002716165.1 Deltaproteobacteria bacterium
GGGCCTTCTTCACTCACGCGGCATTGCTGCATCAGAGTTTCCTCCATTGTGCAATATTCCCCACTGCTGCCTCCCGTAGGAGTCTGGACCGTGTCTCAGTTCCAGTGTGGCGGATCGTCCTCTCAAACCCGCTACCCATCGTAGCCTTGGTGCGCCACTACCGCACCAACAAGCTAATGGGACGCAGACTCATCCATCAGCGCCGGAGCTTTCAAATATATGACTTATGTCAAATATTGTTATCCGGTATTAGCTCCCCTTTCGGAAAGTTGTCCCAGACTGAAGGGCAGATTGTCTACGCGTTACTCACCCGTGCGCCACTTTAATCACTTCCGAAGAAGCTTTCTCGTTCGACTTGCATGTGTTAAGCATGCCGCCAGCGTTCGTCCTGAGCCAGGATCAAACTCTCAAGTTATAATCCTATGCTTTACTTATTTAATTAACGTCCATCTGAGCACACCAAGGTGCCCAGATAGGAACAGGCTTTCTGTCTATTCTTATTCCCTTTTCAAAGAACTTGCGTTCAGCTCCTGCAAACCTTACAATGCTAGCTGCTCGCTAAAGTACTGTCAATACTTTTATTGTAAAGAGAGATTAATTAAATCTGGAGATAACAGCCAAGGAGTATTTTTGTATCTTTTACTGCCAAAAATTTATAAAGGTAAAAGCAAACTTATCTGTATTTGGCTGCTGTGGTTAGTTATAACTACAATGTATTTATCTAAAATAAGCGCTTCAGATTCAGCACGTGTGATAATCAGTCCCATATCAGTTCTCGGTAAGATCCCAATTCCAGAACAGCAAATACTGTTTAACCGGTTTCGTGAACAGATCAATCATCATTATACTCTGGTTTCTTATAGAGTTCTAGAAATGATTGCTGATCAGGAGGAAAGTATTGATATTGAGAACTGCAAAAGTAGCAATTGCGTAAGCAAAGTAAAGAATTTTATAGATAGAATAAGATGGCAGTTTAAGACTGATGATTTGTTTTTGTTTGGACTTGTTAAAAGTGAAAAAGAAACGCAGCTTACTTTAAAGCTATCATCTTTGACAACTCCAGAAGTTACACAGTTGATTGTTACACGAAATTGTCATGATTGTGATGTTTCAACGTTGATAGATGAAGTTGATAGTCTTGTTCAGAGTATGTTGCAGAAAATTGTTGAACAAAAATATATTTATCCGAAGGAAAAAATTGCTTCTCCAAGAGATATTGTCCCTAGGAAAACCGAAGAAAAAATGGAGGAAAAAGTTGCTTCTCCAAGAGCTACAAAACCTAAGACAGCCGAAAAAAAACTAGAACAGAGGCTTGAACCTTCTCCTCCAGATCCATATACCGTGGCAAGGGATGGTTATAATCAGCAAATAGGGAAATTATTAGTTAATGTAACCTATTCTCTACAGGTATTTCGCAGTGGGATGTTTGTGAAGCTTCAAGTCAGTATCGATCAGGAGGGAAATGTTGTGAATCATAAAATCATAAAATCAAGTGGTTCACAGGATTTCGATCAAACTGCAATTTTAAATGTTAAGGAGATAAAGTTTGATCCTCTTCCTGACGTTATGAAGAAATTTGGGAACTACATAGTAATTCTGCAAATTCAAAATTCTCGATAAAATTAGATTTTTTTTGAAAGAGTAACATTAGGAGAAAAAATTTTTATGTTTTCAGAATTTCCACAAACACTTCGCCGTTATGGGATTGATGCAGATATTCGAGTAATAATGGATATGTATCGTACAATGGAAATGGGTATTGTTACAAATCTGGGTTCATTGTTTGATGTATGTCAGCATCTGATCTGTAAATCTCGAAGGGAAATTGCTCCTTATACACTAGCTTTCTGGGAGTATTTTCTTGGAATAGATACAACCAACTACAATACAATTGATGATGCTGTTCGAAATTCTGCAGCTTTTGAAAACTGGCTTAGTGAGAAACTTGGAACAGGTAAAATTGCAGGTAAAGTTGATTATAAAAAACTGATTGACCAGTTTTTAAATGAAACGCTGAATTCTGATTTAAAGTCTAATATCCAAAAAGAGCTTGATGGGAGACAGCACCTAGATATTGACAATCCAGAACAGAGTGATAAAGACAGGCATGGATCTTCAAATACTCCTAGATCCTCAGATACAATGGTTGACTACTCAAAAATTTATCTTGATGAATTGTTGGAGCGAATGAAACGCGTCATGGAAAATCAAAAAACTTCTCACAGTGGAGGGGGACATTGGATTGGTTCTCATGGTTATTCAGCTTATGGACACAGTGGTTCTGGTCTAAATGGTATTCGAGTAGGTGGATCATCTCATGCAGGATCTGCACGAAAAGTGCTTGGAGATCCTGCATTTTATCCCATTGATTTGGATGCTCCAATTAATGATGATAACATGGATGCGGCGATACAGGCCTTGAAAAATATTGAGGATTTTCACCCAGATAGAAAACTGGATATAAAGCGCACAATTGAGGATACAGGCCACAACGCGGGAATTGTTCTTCCTCGTTTTTTAAACGAACAACAGGATCGTACACAAGTGCTACTTTTGCTGGATAATGGTGGAAATTCTATGTGGGTTCACGCCAGAAAAGTGCAGATGCTTTTTGCTAAGATAAAACGCCGTTTTTCTCAGGATCTAAAAACTTTCTACTTTCACAATGCGATTTATGATCAGGTATATGAGGATGAGGCAAGGCGTAAACCAGTAATGCTTAGAAAAGTGATGGAAAATAGTCCTGAATACAGAGTTTTTATTGTTGGAGACTCATACATGGGGCCTCACGAACTTTTGTCGCCATATGGATCAATTGAGTTTAGAGAAGAATCTTCTACTTCAGGCCTTGAAAATCTAAAAACCCTTCATAAACATTTCCCATTCCTAGTTTGGATAAATCCAACCCCTAAACAATTTTGGAACAGAACAGTTGCTTCGTATATTCAGCAAGTAATGCGAATGGAGCCTCTTACCATCAAAGGTATTTTAGAGGCTGCAAAATATATGAATCAAATCAAACATTTTTAGTTTGTAGTCACATACATTTAGTACTTAATTTTATCTAGAATAAATATATCCCATAAAAATTTTATATAGGGTTTGATTTTTATTTAAAGAAAATACCATTAAAAAATTTCAGATCTTTTTTTTATTAATTTTCGCCTAATCATATTGTCATCATTCTGATTTGTCTTTTCAAAAAATAGCTTGGACCTTTATAAATTAGAGTTTATTAACTGGGGACTTTTTTGACCTAGAATGAAATTTTTAGTTAATATTCAAAAATTAATTTGTCTGGACCCGTAGGGTTTTGATTATGGCACAAAAAGATTCTTTTTTGTAGATACCGCCCGTGTTGGAAAAAATTAAGAATAACTAAATTAGGGGCATGGATTTGGTATACGACTATGGATATCTTCAATTCCTTTTAGCAACTCCTCAGAAAGCTTTACATCTACGCTAGCCAAATTTGTTTCAAGTTGAGTGATTGAAGTGGCGCCAATTAGAACACTTGACATAAATGGTCTTGTTCTAGCAAAAGCCAGTGCCATTTGACTAGGGTCCACTGAATGTTCTTTGGCAAGTCGTATATACTCTTTCGTTGCTTTTAAAGCATTTTTGTTTTGGTAACGCTGGAAACGTGAATACAAAGTGAGCCTCGCAAGTACTGGTTTTTTACCATCTAGGTATTTGCCAGTCAGTAAACCGAAAGCTAAAGGTGAATATGCCAGTAATCCTAAAGATTCCCGGTACGAAATTTCTGCAAGCCCAGCCTCAAATGACCTATTGAGAAGGCTGTAAGGGTTTTGGATGCTTACAATTTTACCACAGCATTTTTTTTCTGCGTAATTTAGGTACTGCATTACCCCCCACGGTGTTTCATTGGAGACACCGTATGCTCTGATCTTTCCTTCTTTCTTAAGGTTTTCAAGTGCTGTGAGAGTTTCTAGAATTTTTGCATTATCAGTTTCTGTATTTGTGGGTGGTTTAAATCCTTGTTTACCAAAGATATTGACAGTTCTGTCTGGCCAATGGATTTGATAAATATCAATAGTATCAGTTTTTAAACGGCGCAAGCTCCCTTCGAGTGCTAATCCAATATTTTTCTTAGTGAGATGGTTAATTCCATCACGGATGTAACTTCCCATTATCCGCGATTGCAACGTTGGTCCGACGACCTTTGTAGCAAGAACAATATTTTGGCGACATTTTCGACTTTGAATCCAATTACCAATAATTTGTTCAGTTCTTGTAAAAGTTTTTTCCCGAGGAGGAACAGGATACATTTCCGCAGTATCGATTAGATTTACACCATGATGAATGGCGCAGTCCAGTTGACCAAAAGCTTCGGCCTGAGTGTTCTGTTCGCCAAATGTCATTGTACCAATTCCTAAGGAGCTAATACCTATTTCGGAGCTACCTAAATAATTTTTTTCCAAATTGTTATACTAATCTGACACGTTGTCGGGAATTATTAAAAGTTTTTTTGCACGTTTTGCTAAGGGAGATTTTGGATGATTTTTGATGAGTTCTTTCCACAAAATTTTTTGCTTTTCACTTTCTGCAAGCTTTCCCATTGCTTCCCCCAAATAGTAAAGTGCGCTTGGGACATGAGAAGTATCAGAATATTCCCGAAGAATAATTCCATAATAATAAGCAGCCTGACTGGCATGAGCACGTTCTAAAAATCCATTGCCGAGTGCCATCAGTATCTGGGCTCTAAGTGGATTTTTATTATTTTTTTTCAAAATATCCTGGAGGTATTCTATTGCTTGGTCTGGGTTCCCTGCCTCTAGCGAAATTAATCCTAAAATTATTTTTTCCTGTTTGCTAAGTGTATCTAAATGTTTGGATTCTGGCTTTAAAGTTTGATTCACATTTAATTTTATAGTTTTTAGTTCTTTCTCCAGGTTCGATATCTGTATTCCAAGCTTACGAATATTTTCACTTAGTTCAAAAAACCCGTTTTGCAGTGAATCAAGCAAATCCTGAGGAGGAATTGATTGCTCTAGTTCGTTAATAATCATTATTTGATCTGCGGTCATTTTTTGCATACGTCTGAAAAGAGCTTCATGCTGCAAAATCTTTTGCTCCAATTTTTCAATGGATTCTGGATTTATTTTAGCATTTGTATTGCTTGAAACTGAGGAAGTACAACTGGTAACGAAAAAAAAGAAGCAGATCAAAACTAGCTTATAATATATTAAAATTTTTATTCGAATCAATGTAAATCCCTCTGGCTTATAATTTGTAATTTAAAAAAATTAATAGCATTATGACGGAAAATATTTTTGAATTATTTCCTGCCAGATGCAAACTAATACTGAAGTTACTATTTGCTCCAGACAGGATTTGTTTCAGAAATATTTGGAGGACTTTGGGTAACGCGAATGGTGCGACCTCCAAAAGAAGAGATATAGTATAGTTTGGGGACTTTTTTAACTTTTGCTGAAAAAATGATTTGCTTACCATTGGGGGACCAGTCAGGTTTCTCAGAATTGTTACGTCCGAACGTCAGTTGAACATGACGGCGAGTTAGCAAATTATACTTGTAAAGTTGAAAAAATTTTTTTTTCTGGCTTTCGTATACCAATTTAGTGCTATCAGGAGACCATTTAGGGGAACTGTTGTAACTGCCTTTGAAAGTTACACGTTCAGTTTTTTGAGTTGATAAATTATGAATATAAATTTGAGGTTTGCGGGGATAAGCAGTATCCGATACAAATGCTATTTTCTTTCCGTCTGGTGACATGTGGGGTGATGTTTCAAGGCTTTTCCAATTAAACAAACTTTCAAGTTTTGCGTCTGAAATATTGTAACTGTAAATGTCTGCATTACCCTTTTTCATTAATGTAAGAAGGATAGATCCCCCATCTGGGTGCCAGCTTGCCCCTAAAGGCTGGAATCCGGGAGGAAAAGCAAGAATTTTTGAACGCAACCGTATTGAAGGCTGAATTGCGAGTTGGGCTTTAGAGCGTGTAAAAGTTGTATAAAGAATATTCTTGTTATCGAATGACCAGCTTGAAAAATTATTGGACCCAAGATTGTAAGAGAATCTTTGAATTACTTTACCATCGTAACTGCTTAACATAATATTTTTTCTACGATTTGTTCTTTGGGAGGTGTATGCAATTCGACTGGTTGAAATTCCACTGAAATTTAATGTTTTCTCTACAAACCAGTCTGATAATGACAGCCCAAGATCTCTAATATCTTGATCATTTTTGAGTTCAAATTTTTTTGTAGCAACTGCTTCTTGTTTTCTTTGTGACCAGATAGTTGAATTAAGCTGAACAGGGTTTTTTTTCATTTCAAGATCAAGGTAAAAAACAATGTTCTCAGAATCATTAAATTTCTGCCTAGTACCCGAAATAATTTGAAAATAAAGTACTTTATCTAAATTTGCCTTAAAAACTTTTTGTAATTTTCCCTCTTCACTTCCTGCTCCAATTTCGACTTTTACCTTTGCGGGGATGAATTTTGGGTTGGTAATTTCAATATATTCAATTGCTAAAATAGTCCTTCCGGTTGAAAGAAATACTATTCCAAAAAAAAGCAGATATATAAGTAGAACTAAGTGTGATATCCGCTGAGTGAATTTATTTTTGTAAGGCATACTATTTTTGGGAAATTGTTGGGGAAAACCTAACGCCAAATATATAGGAATTTTCTGTGTAGGACTTTGGCAGTGCTGGCAAGAATTGCAAGTTTTTCATCAGCTTATTTACAGAATAGTGGAGTGCTTGTGATCCAGATTTTTCTAATTTCCAATTAAGTATTTTACCATTCTTATTGATTTCAAATATAATTGCTACTTTAACCTTTTTTTCCTTCAAATGTATAGGGACCTCCCAGCCTTCAGAAAGGAATTTACTGAGCTTATTTAGATAATTTTTCAATTCATTGGAATCATAACTATAAATATTATTCTTTTCATTGGGACTAATAAATGAACTATTATTGTTAAGTTTGCTTTGCTTATTCTTAGGTGGTAAAAGCGACAACAATGAAACCACTGGTTCTGAAAGTTTTTTATTTGAGTTTAGTTCATCGTATATGCGTTCTGGATATTTCTCCACCTGACTAAGTATATTATTTATAGTGTAAATTGGTTTTTGGAGGGATTGTTTTATCGTTTTAGATGGATAAATTTTTTGTTTACGGATTAAAATAAGATCTGGGAAAACCATATAATCTCTAGAGATAAGATCTGGATTTTTTCCTGATTTTTCAGTTGGTGTAGCAGAAAGAGTGTTCCCCCCATTTGAAAAAAAAGGGAATTCTTTTCGAATCCACTCCCCTCTTTTTATTATTTCCGGATAAGCATAGACCAAGGCAGATATTAATAAAGTATGAAGAGCAAGAGAAAAAACTATGCCACCGGAAAAACGCCAGCTTAAGTTCATTATTAAACTTTATTATTTTTCACCGCTGCGAAACCATGACAGTCGGGAAGAGAGATTGTGAAAAAAATAATTCTTGTCCATGAAAATTAATTTAGCTTTTCTGTTAGATTCTCGAATCAGGACTTCGTCACCGATTTCAAGAGGCAATTTATCTTTTCCGTCAACCGAAAGGTATATTTCCTTTTCATGGGTTTGCTCCGAAACTTCAAGCCTGATTTTAGAATCCGACGAAATTACAAGGTGCCTCGATCTAAAATCATACTCATTCAATCCTGTTATGATCATGCAGCGCAATTCAGGCATCACGATTGGGGAACCTGCAGCCAGAAGGTATGCAGTGCTTCCTGTAGCTGTACCTACAATAACACCATCACCACGAACACGTCTAATGTGCTGATCATTAATGCTTAACTCTACTGCAATCAGTCTTGTTGCGCCTCGTATTACAATTTCATTCACTGCATAATCAGTTCCGTGAGGATGCTCACATGCAAGTACTGAGCGTTCACTAATGATGTAATTCCCATCTAATACGCTTTGTAGCATATCTTCTAAGTCCTCACGATCTCCAGCAGTAAGAAATCCTACATTTCCGAAATTGACAGCAAGAACGGGGCATTGTGGAAAAAGACTTAAAGCAGCTAGCACGGTCCCATCACCACCAAATGATATAACGAGATCCAGATCGTTCCTGCTTTTTAAACCTTCTTTAAGTTTAGAAATCTCGATGTGTTGTGGCATAAACCAATCTTTAAGAAAATTATACAATGAAGGTTCTAATTGCTGAGAAAAAATTCCCACTCTTTTAAGAATAATTTTATTTTTAATCACAGTTTTCTAGGGAAAAAATTATCAGGTTTTTAAAGCATCTTCGAGTAATTATGGATATCATGTCAAGTGTAAAAACCTTTATTGATTGTCTCTTGCTTTTGAAAGAAGCTCTTAAAAAACCAATTTAAATAAAATCAGTATTTTGTTGGCCTCGAACTTGTTTTTATCTAGTAATTATGATATAGTTTAGTACATATTTAATAACATTGATTATACACATCTGTGAACACTTTTTTAAGAAATATTGGGATTTGGCTGGTGATTGGACTGGTAATGCTTATGCTTTTCAATCTTGTTGGTCCGAGAGAATCAGACAAAAGTAAAATAACTTTTTCGGAATTTATTTCACAAATTGAATCTGGATCTGTTCTCGAGGTCTCTATTCGAGGCAGTCAAGTACATGGAGTTAGCAACACAAACGGCTCTTTCCAAACTCAGGTTCCGAATTATCCGGCATTGTTTGAAATACTTGATCGCCATCAAGTACGCGTAAAGGTAGAACCTACAGATCAAACAAATCTTTTTCTTGCTATTCTAAATAGCTGGCTGCCGATGATCCTTATAATTGGTATCTGGCTTTTCTTCATGCGACAGGTGCAGGGAGGCGGAAGTCGAGCGATGGGATTTGGAAAAATTCGTTCTAGAATTACAAACACTGAAGATAATCCAATAAAATTTGATGATGTTCAAGGGATTGATGAATCCAGAGAAGAACTAGAGGAAATAGTAGATTTTCTTAAAGACCCAGGAAAATTTGAGCGTCTCGGTGGCGAAATTCCTCGAGGAGTTTTACTGATGGGAGAGCCTGGTACAGGAAAAACTTTGCTTGCCAAGGCTATTGCGGGTGAAGCTGCAGTGCCTTTTTTTAGCATCAGTGGTTCTGATTTTGTGGAGATGTTTGTTGGTGTTGGTGCCAGTAGGGTTCGGGATATGTTTGTTCAGGGAAAAAAACACGCTCCGTGCATTATTTTTATAGACGAAATTGATGCTGTTGGAAGAAGTCGGGGCGCAGGACTCGGAGGAGGTAATGATGAGCGAGAACAAACGCTTAACCAATTGCTTGTGGAGATGGACGGATTTGAAGTCAATGAGGGAATTATTGTAATTGCAGCTACAAATCGTCCGGATGTGCTTGACCCAGCTCTGCTTCGTCCGGGTCGTTTTGACAGGCATGTTGTTGTGCCTGCCCCTGATATCAAGGGTCGTGAAAATATTCTCAAAACTCACAGCAAGAATATTGAGCTGGATAACGAAGTAAGTCTTAATACAATAGCTCGTGGGACTCCCGGTTTTACTGGTGCGGACCTAGCTAATCTTGTTAATGAGGCAGCTCTTTGGGCAGCAAGACAGGATAAGGAAACTGTTGGTAAAGATGATTTTGAGCACGCTAGAGACAAAGTAATGATGGGAGCAGAAAGAAGAAGTCTTCTAATTAGTGAAGAAGAAAAAAAAACAACTGCTTATCACGAAGTTGGACATGCACTTGTAGCGGCAAGCATTGAGGAGGTTGACCCCGTCCACAAGGTGAGCATCATTCCACGTGGGAGGGCTTTAGGTGTTACCATGCTCCTCCCAGAAGAAGATAGACACAGTCATAATAAACGAACTTTACTGGGACAAATTGCGATGACAATGGGAGGCCGTGCGGCAGAGCAGCTTGTGTTCAATCGTTACACTACAGGTGCAAGTGATGATCTTAAAAGAGCAACTGAACTTGCCCGCAAAATGGTTTGTCAGTGGGGTATGAGTGAAAAACTTGGACCGTTGACATACGTGGAAGATCCGGGGCATGTATTTCTTGGACGTGACCTGCAACAACATAAGGAATTTAGCAATGAATCCATGCGCATTATAGATGAAGAAGTGCTGGAAATTCTAAGCTCCTCTTATGAGCGTGCAAAAAAAATATTAACCAAATACCGTAAGGCACTTGAATCTCTTGCGAAAATATTGATTGAGCAGGAAACTATTGATGGAGATTGTGTCTTACAGATTATGCAGAAATTTGAATCTAAAGCAAAAAAGAGTACTGTTAAGACGAAAAAACAAAAAACAAAATAACTTCAGAGATGATATTTTTCTGCAATACAAATTATAATTTTAGTAACGAAGAATTGCATATACTGTAATTAAGTAATACCTAAACTCTTACCCTTCCCGAAAAATCTGTGGAAACATTCTTGCCTTATTTTACTGGTAAATTTTCCCTTCGATGGCAAGATATTTTAGACGTTGCGCTCCTTTCACTTGTTTTCTACCGTATCTTGATTCTGATAAGGGGAACTCGGACTATCCCCATGCTTATTGGATTTGTCGCCCTTCTTGGCCTCTATCTAGTCTCACTAATGATGAATCTAGAAGCAACGCAGTTGCTTCTAGATAATTTAGGCCAATCACTGGTACTAGTACTTGTGGTTCTCTTTCAGGCTGATATAAGGAACGCTCTTGAGCAAATTGGAGTTTTTACCCTTTTCCGGGAAGGATTGAACAAAAAAAAGGATGTTGTGGACAGCATACTCCAAGCTTGCCTTGTTATGTCCCAGAAAAGCATCGGTGCGCTGATCGTACTAGAACAGGAAGTGGGTCTTAAAAATTATAGTGAACGTGGAACAAAGATAAACGCTGCTGTTAGTGAGTCGCTTTTGCTGAGTGTTTTTCATCCTTCATCTCCTTTGCATGATGGAGCGGTTGTAATAAGTAATAAAGGTGATTTGCTTGCTGCTCAATGTATTCTGCCTGTTTCCATGAACAGCAGGCTAAGCTCTTCACTTGGGACGAGGCATCGAGCTGCTATAGGGCTGACTGAAGAAACTGATGCCGCAGTACTTATTGTTTCGGAAGAAAGAAAAGAAATCAGCTTAAGTTACCGTGGGCATTTGATTCGAGGAAAGAATCAAGATATTCGCAAATCCCTGCTGGAAGTACTTGAAGGAAAAATCCCTCCTGCAATCCAAAAAAAGGAAATTAAAGAAACTTTAAGTAAAAAATCAAATGTTAAAGCTGAAAAAAAGTCTCAAACTAATGAGGTTGAAGTAGCTTCAAAAAATACTACTCTGAAATAAAATTAATTTGAAAAATGCGAATAGGTGTTTCCTATAAATTATTGGCTGTGATCTTGGCAATTTTCGTATGGTTTTTAGCAAGAAAATCTGGAGAACCAATTCAGATGAGTTTTTATGCACCTGTGGTTTTCAAGAATGTTTCTTCAGCATTTCAAGTAATCTCCAATCCACCACAAGTAAATATAGTTGCACACACTAATAGTAGGGAATCATTTAACCCACAGGAGATTCAGGCAGTCCTAGATTTAGAAGAAGCTAAGGAAGGAACATTATCATATGTTCTTACTGAAAACCATATTTTGTCTCCAGTCAAGGTTCAAATTTCGCGAATTTATCCTTCGCAGATTACAGTAAGCATAGAAGAGTTGATCGAAAAAACTTATCCTATAAAACCTCGTTATCAGGGGAGACCAAAATCAGGTTACCTTCTTGGCGCTATTAAAATAGTTCCCGACGCTCTTACGATGCGTGGTCCACGTTCTGTGTTGGAAAAACTTGATCATATATCAGCACATGATATTGAACTGGAAGGACTCAAAGAAAGCGTAACAATGCGGGTTGATCTTGACTTACCGGAAGGAAACGTGCAGATAATCCACCAGGATGTTGATTATTATACTGCGGAAGTAACCATTAACAGTTTGCCAATCAGAAGAAGGTTTGACAATGTTTCTGTTCAATTAACTAATGTTGAATATGCTAGTGTTATAAATCCTAAGACATTCAATGTTTTTGTGGAAGGGCCGGAAGGCATCATTAAAGAACTTGATAAAGATGATTTTTTTGGTGAAATTGATCTTTCATTGTTTGAGCCAGGAGAGTATCCTAAGGTAACGCCAAAAGTAGTCACACCAGAAGGGGTCAATGTCCTGCAGCAATGGCCCATTGTTTCTGTATGGGTAAAAAATGAAAAAAAATAAAAATGATAGCATTGCATATCAATATCGACCATGTTGCAACAGTCCGTCAGGCGCGACAGATAAGTGAGCCTGATCCGGTTACTGCAGCAGGAGTTGTTGAACTAGCAGGAGCGGATGGAATAACGATTCATCTTCGCGAAGATCGAAGACATATAATAGATAGGGATGTGCTAATTCTAAAGCAAACAGTTCAAACTAGACTGAATCTTGAGATGGCTGCCACAGAAGAAATGTTCGGTATTGCCCTCGAAATTAGACCGGATATTGTGACTCTAGTACCAGAAAAACGTGCAGAGGTAACTACCGAAGGGGGACTTGATGTAATTGGAGCCTCAAATATAATGTGTGATGGAATTAAAAAGATTCGTGATGCAGGAATTAGGGTAAGCCTTTTCATAGACCCCCAAGAAGATCAGATCAATGCAAGCAGAGAAATAGGAGCTGAGGATGTTGAATTACATACCGGCTGCTATGCTAATGCAAAAAACAGAGCTGAATTTGAAAGTGAATACCAACGTCTTGTGTCTGGAGCAGAATTTGCCCATAAACAAAAATTGCAGGTAAATGCTGGACATGGACTGAACTACATAAATACACAACGTATTTGCAGTCTCCCGCATTTACGCGAATTGAATATAGGTCACAGCATTGTCAGTCGATCAATTTTTGTTGGAATTTCTCAAGCAGTCAAGGAAATGAAAGAAATTATCATTCTTAATTCATAGTTTTATGACAAAAGAAATTATTATTAACCATACTTTGCATGAGACAAGGGTTGCTGTTTTAGATGGAGGAATACTCTCAGAAGTACACCACGAACGTGAAAAAGTAATTAGAGTTGTGGACAATATTTATAAAGGGAAAGTATTAAATGTTTTACCGGGAATGGAGTCAGCATTTGTAGATATTGGTGAAGAAAGGGCAGCATTTTTACACATTGACGACATACTTCCTGAGAATGATATAATTGGCGAAACAACTAGGGAAAACTCTGAAAAAAAAGAAATCGGGAAACTTGTTCATGAAGGACAAGATGTTCTAGTTCAGGTTTCAAAAGGTCCAATAGGTACAAAAGGAGCCCGTATTACAAACCATGTTTCTATACCCGGGAGAAATCTAGTTTATTTGCCTACGACTCGTACTTTAGGGGTTTCTCGTCAAATCAGCATGGAAAAAGAGCGTGAGAGACTCAAGGAAATTGTAGATCGATTGCGCCCTGAAAATTCTGGATTCATAATTAGAACTGTGGCAGAGGGGCATACCGAAGAAGATTTGCATTCTGATATAAATTACCTCGTTTCTATCTGGAACGATATACTTGAAAAATTTCGAATACTACCCGCGCCCTCGCTTTTGCATTCAGATCTTAATGTTGTTTTCAGAACTATACGTGATATTTTTTCTTCTGATGTAAAAAAGCTTGTTGTAGATGATAAAATTCAATTTCAAAAAATTCATAGTTTTGTAAGATCCTATCTGCCGCGCTACAGTTCTGTACTAGAAAACTACTCAAAACCAGAACCACTATTTGATCATTACGGAATTGAAAATGAAATAGATCGTGCTCTGGGAAATAAAGTCTGGTTGCGTTCAGGAGGACACCTAGTTATAGACCAGACTGAAGCACTTACAGCAGTTGATGTAAATACAGGCCGTTTTGTCGGAAAGGAAAGTCATGAAAATACTATTTTTCGAACTAACATTGAGGCTGCTGAGGAAATTGTATACCAGTTGCAGTTGAGAAATATCGGAGGAATAATCATTATTGATTTCATTGACATGGAAAGTCAGCAGCATCGACAGATGATTTACCAAACTTTAAAGGACCAACTTCGCACGGATAAGGCAAGAAGTAAGATTTTACAGATTAGTGAGATGGGATTGGTTGAAATGACACGTAAGCGCGATCGTGAAAATCTTAACCGGTACCTATGTGATCCATGCCCTTACTGTGATGGCACTGGACAGATAAAGTCAACCTCTACAGTCAGTTACGAAATCTTTCGGGAAATTAGGAGAAGTTGCCGTCAAAACACTAATGGCTCCATAACGTTATTTTTGCATTCTGATGTTCAAAAATATATCCAACAGGAAGAGCAGGAAGCAATTGAATCATTGGAAAGAGAAATGGGGCGCACCATTATTTTCAAAGTTTCAGACGATTTGCACCAAGAACAATTTGAGCTTTACGAATATTGAATTGATTAAGGAGGATGCTGCACAAAATTTTAGCAGGCATATTTCTGAAAATGTTTATCCGGGACGCGGTCTAGTTCTGGGCCGCAATGAAAAGAATTCATGGATTGCATTGTATTGGATAATGGGCCGAAGTGCTAATAGCAGAAATAGGATATTCTCTTACAAAAATTTTTTCTTACGGACTGAGGCCGCTGATTCCTCAATAGTTGAAGATCCTTCACTAATAATTTATAATGCAATGCGGGATCAGGATGACTATATTGTGGTCTCAAACGGAAAACATACGGACACAATCTGCAAAGGACTGCAAGATGGTAAAAGTTTTTACACATCTTTACATTCAGAAAAGCATGAGCCGGACCCTCCTAATTATACCCCCAGAATTTCAGGAATTATTAATAGAAAAGAGGAGTCAGTATTATTATCTATAATTAGCAAAAGTGATTTTTCTGTCGAGAAATCAGAATATCGTTTTTATTGCTACACCGGCATTGCACCTGGATATGGTTATGGTCTTACTACTTACATGAGTGATGGAGACCCGCTTAAGTCTTTTAATGTTAATCCACTTATTCTTCCTCTCCGGGGAAATGCAGAGCAAATCGCAAATTGTTTTTGGTTGGGACTAAATAAGGATAATAGGATTTCTCTGGCCGTTCGTGAGGTTAGTCAAACCGGTGAAGACCGGCTAAAAATAATTAACCGTAATCAGATAAAATCTGAAAAATATCAGTCTTAAACTATTTTTTAAGTGGTTTAAATCTTTTTATCAATTAAATTAGTATTTCTTTTATGAGGATTAATTTATTTAAATAACCTTAGCTAAAGTAATTAATATATATGCTTGAGTCAGATAGAAGAAAATTTTTGAGGGTCTTGTTTGAGGCAAACTTTGAAGTTCGGGCTTCAGATTGGATTGATAATGAGGCTACTGGACTTGATATTTCACTTAATGGTTGTCGCTTCAATTGTAAACAATCAATGTCTGATGGTGAAGTGATTAGCATTATTTTTAAACCGGGTTTAGAGCTAGAAGGCATAGTAAGATGGTGCTGGCCAATAGAATGGTATTTTCAGGCAGCTTTGTTTTTTAAAGATATTGTACAAGAAAATCAGGATAAGCTTAAGGCATATATTGAAGAAGTAACAGGAGAGAATTACCAAATGCAAAAAGATGAAGAAAACTTAAGGGAAAATACGATAGAATCTATAGAAAATTTTGAGGAAGATTTAGATCAAATTAATGAAAATTTACGTGTATCAATTACTGAATTGGAAGATCAAGAAGAGTTGCCTAAAAATAGTAACGAAGATTTTGGTTTAGAGGAACTTCCTTCTCTTGAAGAAGATAATTTGCTTAACATTGACATTGCAGAGCCGATTGACAATGGATCTGGTTTTTTGGAAGTTGTGGAAGATCAGGAAGAATTGTCTGAAAATAGTAATGGAGATGCTGGTTTAGAGGAACTTCCTCCCCTTGAAGAAGCAGATTTACTTAATCTCGATATTGAGGACACAACAGAAAATTTTTCCAAAAATTCTGATACAAATGAAGTTGATGAAGGTGACATAAGCACATTAAGTTTAGCAGGTCAACAAGTGGTATTGTTTGATCTAGTAGAAGATCAGGCAAGTCTATTAATTCAGTATCTCAGTGAACGTGCAGCGATGAAGGTTGAATATGTTACAAAAAAAGAAAATCTTTGGAGACTGCTAAAAATAGATCCAACGGATTTAGTAATTCTTGAAACGGGTGCTCATGATAATTTAGAATCTATAGATGTTTTGAAGCAAACTAAAGATCAATTTCCAGAGGTCCATTTCATCTGTATTTCTGGCCCAGTCAGTTTGGAAAGACGTCTGCAGTTCTTAAATGCTGGTGCACTAGATTATTTGACCCGTCCATTGCATTTGTCAACAATTGCTCAAAGTGTTTTAGTGCATTTAAGTCATACTATGGATTTAGATTTTGCTGAAGAAACTACTAATCAAGGAGAAATGATGGCAGCTAATAAAGTGCTGCAAGAAGAGCTTGATTCAATGAAAGAACAGCGTGATGAGGCTATCGCCGATGCAAAAGTGATTGCTGCCGAGAGAGATGAAGCAAAAGTTGAAACGAAAGAACTTGAGCAAAAAGCAAAGCACTTGGCTGATGAAAAGGAAAGTATTTATCTTAATGAGGTTTTTGAGCAAGATGCTGAGTCAATAACAGATTCTTCTCAAATAGGTGCGGTCGAACAATCAAACGGAACTGTCAGTCTACTTGAAGAAGATTTAACAATTTCTGGAGAAATTGATTTAATCGAAGAAGATTACTAGTTTTTAATTTCCTCGACTATAACTCGTACAATCGGAACCTGCACATATCCGCTTTCAACGCTCCAAAAATAGTAATAACCGCTTGTGGAGCCTTGTTCATCTTTGTGAGTTGTTACTTTCCCGTCACGCACTGTCCAGCTTTTAACTATCTTTCCACTATCAGCTACATATGAAATACGCAGATCCTTCCCTAGTACATTATCCGCCTGCTTGAATATTTTGTTTCTCGATTCTTCTGTACAGCCTGCCAGAATCACTAGGAATAAAAAGAATACATAAATAATTTGTTGCATAAATCCTCTTATAATCATCTTTAAAATGTTACATCTCATCTTTGCCTGATATGACAATAATACACAAGCATGAAACTGAATTTAAATTGTAGTATTGTTATTGGCATAATAATTTGTTGCGATAATATGTTCAAAAATTGAACATTGCATGTGGCTTCATTTGAAGTACATAACATTTTTTATTTCAGAATTTGTATTCAAAATCGATTCTAAAATATAAAGTATTTAAAATCTAGTAATCATGAAAACTAGTTCTGTTTTTTCAAATACTTTAACATCCATCATTTTTATTTAAGATGACACCAGAAGAACTCCGCACACTCACCATTTTCAATAAGGTTGAGAACAGTCCTGGCATAAATCAGAGGAAACTGGCTAGTGAACTAGGTATTTCTTTAGGCTTGACTAATACATATTTTCAAAGAGTACTAAAAAAAGGTTGGGTCAGAGCAAAGAAGGTAAAAACAAGGCGTTGGCTCTATTTTCTAACTCCTCAGGGGGCGCTGGAAAAAAGTAGGCTCAGCCTTTCTTACATGCACCGCACTCTAGAATCATTTCGTGAATTAAAAAGCAAAGGAGATGAAATTTTAAATATACTCTCTGAAAAAGGGGTGAGTGGAGTTCATATATGTGGAGATAAAGATTTAACTGATATTCTAAGTTTTTGTTTTACAGGATTCAGGATTAAATTGCTTTCTGTGATTCCGGAAAAAGATCTCATTACAAAAATAGAAAAAAATAAACAGCCTTATTTGCCTGAGTTAAAAAAAGGGCATCTGATAATGCTTGCTTCCTTGGGGAATCAGGAAATAATTTCACAATTGTTGATCAAGCAGGGATTCATAAAGAATAAACATTGGGTATTATTTTCATGAATTATTTATTAGTTAACGCATTGGGTGTTGTTTTTAGAATGTACGAATTGTTCTTGAGATTTCAAAATTTTTTTTAAGTAAATAAAAAAATATATAAAAGTTTGGTTAGTGTCGAACCCTAAAAAAAATGGATAATATTAAATTCATATTCTTAAGGTTCCTTATCATAGTTTAAGATTTTTTGTAAAATTTATTTCTTAATATTTACTGCGAAACAATTAAGTAACGCAAATGGCGGAGCTCGGTCAAAACTCTCCAAAATGAAATGGGAAAAATTAATCACGACTTTACGAAATCATCAAAAACTATAGATTTAAAATTTTTTTAAAATTAAAGAATATTTTAATTTTTTTTTAAATTGGCTAAAGTCTTAATTACAACTGTACCTTTTGGATCTATATCCAGATTACCTCTCGAAATGTTGGATAATTCTGGAATTAAATACCTTATTAATCCATTGAATAAAAAACTTACTGAAGATCAGCTCGCGGAAATGGTTACTGACTTTGATGTTATTATTGCTGGCACTGAACCAATTACTGAAAAAGTGATTAAACGGGCAAGTCACCTCAAATTAATTTCGAGAGTAGGCATTGGGTTGGACAATGTTGATTTAAATGCGGCGCTGAATCGAGGTATCAAAGTTTCCTACACGCCTAATGCTCCTTCAAAAGCTGTGGCTGAGCTTACTCTTTGCCATATGCTTACTTTACTACGTTCAGTGCATCTTTCAAATTCACAAATGCATAATGGTAAATGGAATCGCTTCCTCGGTAAAAGGATTGAAAATGTAACATTAGGAATAATAGGTTTGGGTCGTATAGGTACCCAATTAATAAAAATCTTGAAAGGTTTTGGAGAGACTAGAATTCTAGTAAATGATTTAGAGTATAAATCCGTTTTAGATCAGGAATTCAATCTTGAATGGAGAAACAAAGAGGAAATATATAAAGAAGCAGATATTGTAAGTTTGCATTTACCTCTTACACATCTAACAAAAAATATGATTAGAAAAGAAAACCTTCTTACTATGAAATCAAATGCTATGATAATAAATACTTCTCGTGGAGGAATTATAAATGAGTATGATCTATATGATGTAATGAATTCTGGTCATCTTTCCGGTGCGGCTATAGATGTATTTGAGAAGGAACCTTATAATGGGCCACTAAAAGAGATAGAAAGATGTTTACTTACGGCTCATATGGGGTCTATGTCCGAGGATTGCCGAAAAAATATGGAAGTTGAATCAACAAAAGAAGCAATTAGTTTCCTTAAGAACAATATACTTAAGAGTGAGGTCCCACTGGAAGAATATGATTTACAAAAGCAATGTTTATAATAAAAAATTTATATAATTTGATCACATATTAATTCTACTATTTCCCCCAAAATTTAGTTTATGAAAGACGCTAATTATAATTATTTTTCACAATACTTCGAAAATATCTCAAATAGTCTCAAATCAATTGACACAATAAATCTGAGTGAGGCTGCTAAATTAATTTGGGATACACATGTTTCTGGTAAAAAGATAATATTGGTTGGGAATGGTGGCAGTGCTGCTATGGCCAGTCATGTTGCTGTAGATTTAACTAAAGCTGCTGGGATTCGAGCAATTAATTTCAATGAAGCAGATCTAATAACATGCTTCGCAAATGATTATGGTTATGAATACTGGGTTGAGAAAGCTCTCGAAGCTTATGCAGACCAAGGGGATCTTGCAATAATGATTAGTAGTAGTGGCCAGTCTGCAAATATGCTTAACGGTACTGCGAAAGCAAAAAAAATGGGAATGAGCGTAATAACCGTTTCTGGTTTTTTGTCAAACAATCCGTTAAGGGAACTCGGCAATGTGAACCTTTGGCTCAATAGTACTGAGTATAATATTGTGGAAATGACACATCATATTTGGTTATTAGCTATCATTGATTTACTTATTGAAACAAAAAATTTAAACAAATGAAAGCAATTGTCACTGGAGGTGCTGGATTTATTGGCAGTCACCTTGTTGATGCATTACTAGATGAAAATATTGAGGTAACTGTATTAGATAATTTCAGTACTGGACGTCAAGAAAACTTGTCCCATATCAGCAATAAAATTAAATTAGTAGAATGTGACCTGTCTATTAATTCAGACTGGAATAGACATTTTAAGAACGTTGACTGGGTAATACATTTAGCGGCCTTGGCAGACATTGTTCCAAGCATTCAGCAACCAGAATCTTATTTTAGAGCCAATGTGGATGGAACATTTAATGTGCTACAGGCATCAAAAAAATCCGAAGTAAATCGCTTTATTTATATTGCTTCCTCTTCTTGCTACGGAATTCCAGATAATTTCCCAACTTCTGAGTCAGATGAGATTCGTCCTCAATATCCATATGCTTTAGCAAAAAGGATGGGAGAAGAACTGGTTATGCACTGGGCAAATATTTATAATTTCCCGGCCCTTTCTTTACGTTTTTTTAATGTATATGGGCCAAGGTCACGAACCTCCGGAACATATGGAGCAGTTTTCGGAGTTTTCTTAGGACAAAAATTAGCAGGTTTACCATACACTGTCGTAGGAGATGGAGAACAAACAAGAGATTTTACTTTTGTTACTGACATTGTAGAAGCAATTTTAACTGCCATTAAATCGAATGTTACTAAACAAATCTATAATGTGGGTAGTGGAAAAACAGTTTCTGTTAATCGTTTAGTTGAATTGCTTGGTGGCAAGAAAATTAACATTCCTAAGCGCCCTGGCGAACCAGATTCAACTTTTGCGGATATTTCAAAAATTAGATCAGAACTGGATTGGGAACCTCAAATATCAATTGAGGAAGGGGTTGCAGAAATACTTAAACATATTGACTACTGGAAAAATGCTCCTGTTTGGACGCCTGAAAAAATTGCCACAGCTACTAAAGATTGGTTCCGCTATTTAAGCTGAAAACTTGAATCTGAATATATTGTTATAATCAGCATATTAGTGAGATGTATTTTAAAACTATTATGGTTCCCACTTTAGGCATTTTTATGGGTATGTTTTTTACAGTACAAGAATAAAGTTTTTTTGAGGTGAAATTTGAATGAAATAAAAGCTTTGTTACTTGCAGCAGGATTAGGAACACGTCTTAAACCTCTAACTAATAAATGGCCTAAATGTTTGATGCCAATTGGAGAACGTCCATTGCTCGAGCATTGGTTGGAAATAATGCGTTTAGCAAAGATAAAGGATGTAATTGTAAATACGCACCATCATTCTGAGATTGTACAGGAATTTTTAAGCCGTTCTCGATTTGAAGGATGGGTATATTCATTTTATGAAGAATCACTGTTAGGTACTGCGGGGACATTGAGAGCTAATAATGAATTTTTTCAGGATTGCACCACGCTTTTAGTGCATGCTGACAATTGGTGTCAATGCGATTTTACTAATTTTATCGATTTTCATATTAGACATCGCCCAAACCATTGTCCAATTACAATGATGACTTTTGAAAGTCCAACTCCTGAAACCTGTGGGGTAATAGAAACAAATAATGATGGTATTGTTATAGCTTTTCATGAAAAATCAAAGAACCCCCCTGGTAATCAAGCTAACGGTGCTGTTTACTTGTTGGAGTCAGATGTCCTAAATTGGATTTTAGAACATAATGAAATTCATGATTTTAGTACTGAGGTCATTCCTCATTACATTGGAAGCATTGCTACTTGGAAAAATAGAGGTATTCACAGAGATATAGGGGCAGTGTCTATGTTACAAGCAGCACAGTCAGACCCTAAACAAAATTCTTTTTGGAATGAAATAGATGATTGGCAAAAAGAATTTTTGAAAAATCCTATTCATCATCAAGCAGCAAAGGGTTCAATTTGAATTCGATTGAAGGAAAAATAGTAAACTTAGAAGAATTTGTTCTAAATTCAGGAGATTCATTAGTTTTATGCCATGGACATTTCAATATCATTCATCCGGGGCATATTCGATATCTGAATTATGCTAGACAGCAAGGTGATAAACTAGTTGTATCTATTCAGGGTGATGCCTCTTTTCTAAATTCTGAGCGAAAACATAATTTTAGCGAAACTGAACGCGCTGCTGGAGTAGCTTCAATTCAAGCAGTTGATAAAGTAATAATTTTAGGTAAAAGAAATTTAGAAGAACTCATTAAAGTCTTGGAACCAACTGTTTTCGTATTAGGCAAAGAGTTTGAATACGAACATGACCATCAAGTTAGTATGGCGGTAAGACTTGTTAATAAGCAAGGAGGTAAGACATTATTTCATGCCGGTGAAACCCATTATGCGTCAGCAGATTTGTTGCGTGAAAATATTCCTGAAATGCATGAAGAACAGACAAAACTGTTCAAGAATGCTTGCAAAACTCAGAAATTAAAATTAGAGGAGTTATTAGATTGTATTGATAAATTCAAAGATTCTTCCTTGTTGGTAATTGGAGATACAATTATCGATCAATATGTAGCTTGTGATGCATTGGGAATGAGTGCGGAAGCACCAGTTGTTGTCGTGCGTGAATTAGATACCAGAGAATACGCTGGTGGAGCTGCAGTAGTTGCTATGCACGCTAAGGCTCTAGGATCTGAATGTCGTTACATCTCAGTTGTAGGTAATGATATTAATGCCAATATAGCCGAAAAAGAACTAGATCACTTGAATGTTCAACATGTTTTAGTTGAAGACAACTCGCGTCCAACAACTTTTAAAATTCGTTACTTGGTTGATAATCAAAAAATGTTCCGTGTCAGTCGAATGAAAGAGCATAGCCTTCCAAGACAAGTTGAGGAGCAAGTCATAAGAGAGATTAAAATCGCTGCCTCACATGTTCAAGGTATACTTATTAGTGACTTTGTTTACGGAGTTATTACTCCGCGAGTTTTAGAAACAATCACTGAAATTGCTGAAAAAAAAGATATCTATGTTATAGGAGACCTTCAGTGCAGTAGTCAGGTTGGAAATGTGTCTAAATTTAAGAATTTTGACCTTATATGTCCCACTGAGCGAGAATCTAGGATTGCACTAGGAGCTCATGATGAAGGGGTAGAGTGGGTAGCTAATGCTTTAATGAAGCAAACGAACGCTCAGAATATAGTGATGAAACTTGGTAGAGAAGGTTTCATTGCCTATGAATCTTTGACGGATAGTTTTATCAACAGACAGCATTTCCCTGCTTTAAGTACCAATCCAGTTGATGTTGCTGGAGCTGGAGATTCTTTGCTGGCAGCCCTTTCAGTTGGCCTTTGCTCTGGAGCATCCCTCATGCAGGCTTCAGCAATTGGTGCTGGTATGGCTTCTATAGCAGTCCAGAAAGTTGGAAACATTCCAGTTTCTTTCGGAGAATTGAAAAATCAATTAGAAAAAATACAATTTAATCTATGAATATCAAATCTATATACATAACTGGTGGTGCTGGTTACGTTGGAGCAGTACTTGTGCCACATCTTTTAAATGAAGGGTATAATGTCACCGTTCTTGATCTGATGATATATGGAGAAGAAGTTCTTGCTAATCATCCTAATTTATCAAAAATTACTGGTGATATAAGGGACTTAAAATTATTAGAATCAACTCTTCCAGGACATGATGCGCTAATCCACCTTGCTTGTATTTCAAATGATCCCAGTTTTGAGCTCAATCCTAATTTGGGAAGGTCTATAAATCTTGATGCATTTCGGCCACTGGTTCAGAAGAGCAAAATATCAGGAATTAAACGTTTTATATATGCTTCTTCTTCAAGTGTTTACGGAATCAAAGAAGAATCGGATGTTCATGAAGATATGACTCTAGAACCACTTACAGACTACTCTAGATTTAAAGCAGATTGTGAAAAAATTCTATCAGATTTTCAATCAGACGATTTTACAACCGTTACAATCCGTCCAGCTACAGTTTGTGGTTTTTCACCAAGACAAAGGTTAGATGTGGTGGTCAACATTTTAACCAACCTAGCATATAATAAAAGAGAAATTAGTGTATTTGGAGGTAGTCAGTTGCGACCAAATATTCATATTGCAGATATGGTTAATGCCTACATATTGTTACTCAACGCCCCCAAGGAAAAGATAGAGGGAGAGGTTTTTAATGCAGGTTATGAAAACCAATCGGTTCAACAACTTGCGGAAACTGTTAGGGAAGTCATTGGGGAAGATGTAAAATTAAAAACTACTCCTACTGATGACGATCGCTCATATCATGTTTCCTCAAAGAAAATTGCTAATATTTTGGGTTTTACGGCAAAACATTCAATCCGAGATGCAGTGATGGGATTGAAACAGGCATTTGAAAAAAACCTTTTACCAAACTCATTAGATGATGAACGGTATTTTAACATCAAAAGAATGCAGTCGGTAAACCTCAAATAGAACCTAATGCAAGTACGTTACTCCTATCTACAACAGCAGTTTAAAGACTGCGACGATCTTTGGAAAAAACTCAAGGATTTTGTCCCCACTGGGGACTTTACCTTGGGGAAACCTCTTCAGGAATTTGAAGAAAAATTTGCGAAGTTGATTGGTACTAAACATGCCATTGGTGTTAATTCAGGCACAGATGCTATAAAACTCTCACTTAAAGCTTTGGGAATTGGGAATGGCGACGAAGTCATTACAGCCGCCAATACTTTTGTGGCAACCGTAGGAGCCATATCGGAACTAGGAGCGATTCCAGTTTTCGTAGACTGTGATGACACATTTTGTATGAACGTTGATCTGGTTGAATCAGTCATCACACCCAAAACGAAAGCTATTGTTCCCGTGCACTATACCGGTTAC